>NZ_JBIAYW010000001.1:766269-1209359 GCF_042898305.1 Dactylosporangium sp. NPDC000521 | reverse complement strand
CAGGTCCCACTCGGCATCGGTGAGTTCGAATCGGGCAGTCATAGCGTCTGGGTAACAACCCCGACGCTACAGATCATCCCAACTCAAGATCCAAGAGACACGGCCTAGCCCCACGTTCTCACCCGACGGCAGGTCGATCGCGTACTGCGGCGGCGGGACGACGATCCGGTTCGCGGCCGTGCCCTGAGCGGCCGTGCCCTGAGCGGCCGTGCCCTGAGCGGCCGTGCCCTGAACGGCGCGTGGCGGTCAGCAGCGGGGCACGCCGGGGATGAAGCCGTCGTAGCCGGTGAGGACGTAGGCGTCGGCGATGAACCGGCCGGAGCCGATCCGGTCCCAGATGTTGCTGGTGCCGTACGTGCCGTCGACCGTCGTGCCCGTCGTCTGGCAGGCGATCGTCACGGCGGCGCCGTCGGCGACCGTGTCGACGGGGGCGTAGTTCGTGCCGGGGCCGGACCGCACGGTCAGCGGCGTGCCTGAGGTGTTCACCGTGCCGTTGGCGGAGCCGGACGGGCAGCCGTTGTCGCTGGTGTAGTTCTTCGTGCCCCAGTACAGCGCCTGGGTGCCGTTGAACTTGACTTTCACGGCGGTGCCGCCGGAGCGCTGCTCGTAGTGCAGGTGGGGGCCGGTGGAGCCGCCGGTCGTGCCGACGTAGCCGATGACCTGGCCGTAGCGCACGGTCTGGCCGACGGACACGTTGAACCTGCTCAGGTGGGCGTAGTAGGTGGTGTACCCGCCGCCGTGGTCGATCCGGACGTACTTGCCGTAGCTGGTGTTGCCGAGGTCCGTCACCCGGTCGACGGTGCCGGAGGCGCTGGCCACGACGGGGTCGCCGTCGTCGTTGGCGCGGTTGAAGTCGATGGCGTTGGCGGGGCTGTGGTCGGAGCGGGTCTGACCCGACCACACCTGGCCGCACGGGAACGGGACCTTGAACGTGGGTGCCGCGAGCGCGGCGGTCGCCGGGACGACCACGGCGGCGGCACCCACGATGACGGCGAAGGCGCGCATCATCGCGCGCCGGGACGGACGCAGATTCACCATGTGCTGCACGATATCGCCAGGTATCGATGGGTGCACCTAAAGGTTTCGGCAAGACATGAGCCACAACCATCGGTTGTGGGTGCTTACGGTGTACCGGTGGACACGGAGGCGCTGCGGTCGTTCGTCCGGGCGGCCGAGCTCGGGCAGCTGGGGCACGCGGCGATCGACCTGGGCGTGACGCAGCAGGCGGTCTCGAAGCGGATCGCCGCGCTGGAGCGGGAGCTGGGGGTGCGGTTGTTCAGCCGCACCGCCCGCGGGGTGGAGCTGACGCCCGACGGGCAGGCGTTCCTGCCGCACGCCCGGGGGATCGTCGCGGGCGTCGAGCGGGCCGTCGCCGCGGTCAGACCCGGCTCCCGGGCGCTGCGGATCGACGTGCTCGGGCTGCGCAGCGCGCAGGCGGTGGTGCTGCACGACTACTGGCGGTCGCACCCCGGCATCAACCTCGACGTGGTGACGCTGCGGGTCGACGACCCGCGGGCGGCGGTCGCCGCCGTCGAGGCCGGTGACGTGGACGCCTCGTTCCGGACTGTCACGGAACCCGGCACGCTGCCGCGCGAGCTGCGGATGATCCACGCGTTCGACTCGCCGCTGGAGCTGCTCGCCGGGCCGCGGCACCCGCTCGCCGGGGCGCGGGAGCTGACGCCGAAGCAGCTGCGCGGGCACCGGATCTGGGTGCCGGGAATCGCGCCGCGCAGCGAGTGGGCGGACTTCTACGACCAGCTGACCACCGCGTTTGACCTGCGCCTGGACGCGGCTGGCCCGCACTTCGGCGACGAGGTCCTGCTGGACGTCCTCGCCGGGTCCGCGGACGTGGCCACGCTCGTCGGGTCGCGCGACCGGTACATCTGGCCGGCCGGCCACGACCTGCGCCGCATCCCCATCGTGAACCCCGCGATCGCCTACCCGCTCTCGCTCATCCTGCCGCGGACCAATCCGCACCCGGGGCTGCGCGGGCTCGTCGCGCACCTCGAAACCCTGCCGAAGCCCGCCGCGCCGGTCTGGCGGCCGTCGTGGCCAGTGGAAGGAACCCCACATGCTCGATGACCTGCTCATGCGCATCCGCAGCGCCGAGTTCCAGGCGATGTCCGAGCGGGTGCTGCGGGTCACCGAGCTCACCTCCCGCCTGAACGTCCTGCCGTTCGACGACGAGCGGGGCAAGGCGGAGCTCTTCGAACAGATCCTCGGCCGGCCGCTGCCCGCGAAGGTGACGATCTACCCGCCGTTCTACACCGACCACGGCCTGCGCCTGGAGCTGGCGGAGCGCGTGTTCATCAACCAGAACTGCACGTTCCTCGACTACGCCGGCATCCGGCTCGGCGAGCGCGTGATGATCGGCCCGAAGGCCACGTTCATCACCGTCGGCCACCCCGTCGACCCCGCGCCGCGCCGGGAGTGGCTCACCGGCGCGCCGATCGACGTGGCCGAGAACGTGTGGATCGGCGCCGGCGCCACGATCCTGCCCGGCGTCACCATCGGCCGCGACGCCGTCATCGCCGCGGGCGCGGTCGTGGCCGACGACGTCCCGGCGGCGACCCTGGTGACCGGCCCCAAGGCCACCGTCCGCCGGCAATGGCAGGGCTAACCGCCGAGCGGGTACGGGGTCATCCTGTCGACGAACCACCGGGCGCCGTCGGGAGAGAGGTGCAGGTCGTCGACGCGCAGCAGGATGCCGTCGACGATGAGGTGGCAGGTGCCGGCCGGGCACACCGAGTCCTGCAGCGTCACCAGGGTCACGCCGGGCACCTCGTCGCGGACGGCGGCCGTGGCGAGCACGCGCGCGGCGCGGACGTTCTGGCCCTTGCCCGGCAGCAGGCCCGCGAGGCGCACCGTCGGGTCGTTCGCCGCGGCGGCGGCCGCCCCGGTCCGGCGCTGCACCGCCGCGAGCGTCGCGCCCGCACCCTCGCGGTCGCCGGACACGGCCTGCTGCTGCAGCCGGCGGGTCAGGCCGGCGACCGCCTGCAGGTCGTCCCGCAGGCCGACCGTGCGGACGGCGGCCCACCCCGCCGTGGCCAGCAGCACGAGGAGCGCAGAGCCCGCCCCACCGCGGCGCGCAGACGATGCGACCGTCGACGTTTTCGGTGATTTACGGGTGATTCATCCCCCACAGTGGACAGCCTGGGTTCCTGCCGGCGCCGTGGTGCCGGATGTGCCGTGCGCGGCCCGGATCGGGCGTGGAGCCAGGCGCGGTAGCCGCTCAGGTGCCGGGCCGGTTGCGATGCGGGTGCGGTGCGACGGTCACCGCCTGACATCGCGTCGGGTGGTTGGGCGAAACCCGTGTCCGGGCGGCCCGAGACGGCTCACGGCCAGTGACTTCGTGGCCGCGCCGGGTCATTGTTGATCTCGCGCCGCGACACGTCAGCGGCGGGAACGGAGATCCCATGCCCAGATCAGCCATGCGGCGTCGGGCGGCGGCAGGACGCCGGATTGTTGCGGCCGCCGTGGCCGCGGCCGCGACTGCTGCCGGACTCGGTGCGGCCGCGGCACCCGCACACCCCAAGGTCGGCGACGCCGGCTGGGCGTCCAGCGCCTGGCTCGGCAGCAGCGCCGGCGCGGCCGGCACGACGCTCGCCACCGTCCGCGCCGCCATCAACGCGTCCACGGGCGCGGCGGCCGGACTGACCGGCGCCGGTGTCGGTGTCGCGCTCATCGACACCGGCGTCGCCCCCGTCGCCGGCCTGCCGGCCTCACAGATCGTGAACGGGCCGGACCTGTCGTTCGAGTCGCAGGACCCCGACCTGCGCTACCTCGACACGTACGGGCACGGCACCCACATGGCCGGCATCATCGTCGGCAAGGACCCGACCACCGGCACCGTCGGCCTGGCGCCCAAGGCGAAGCTGACGTCGATCAAGGTCGGCACCGCCAACGGCGCCGTCGACGTGTCGCAGATGATCGCCGCGATCGACTGGGTGGTGGCGCACCGCAACGACGACCCCGCCAACCCGATCCGGGTCATCAACCTGTCCTACGGCACCGGCGGCACGCCGAACTCCTGGAGCGACCCGGTCCAGTACGCCGTCGAGCAGGCGTGGCTGAAGGGCATCGTCGTGGTCGCCGCGGCCGGCAACGACGGCAACAACGACCTCATGGTGAGCGACCCGGCCAGCGACCCGGCCGTCATCGCGGTCGCCGCCAGCAGCATCAAGGGCACCACCAGCGTCGCCGACGACGACTTCGCCCCGTTCACCACGATCGGCGGCAACAACCGCAGCGTCGACTTCGTCGCCCCCGGCGAGTCGATCGTCTCGCTCGCCAACCCGGGCTCCAACGTCGACCTGACGTACCCGTCGGCGCGGGTCGGCACGACGCTGCTGCGCGGCAGCGGCAGCTCGCAGGCGGCGGCCGTCACGTCGGCGGCGGTCGCGCTGCTGCTGCAGGCCCGCCCGACGCTCACCGCGGACCAGGTGAAGACCGTGCTGACGACCTCCGCCAGCTTCGTCTCCGGCCTGGCGATGACCCGCAACATCAAGGCCCTCAACCTCAACGCGGCGATCGCGTCGCAGAACCTGTACGCAACCGGCTGGAACCGCTCCAGCGGCACCGGCAAGCTCGACGACGCCCGCGGCACCAGCCGCCTCGTCCGGGACAACGTGGCGCTCAGCGGCGACAACGCCGTCTGGGGCCCGTTCAGCCCCGCTACCTGGGCCCCGCGCAGCGCCGCCCAGACGAGCTGGTCGGGCGGCACCTGGATGGGGTACCGCGTCGCCGGCGACAACTGGACCGGCACCTCCTGGGCGTCCAAGACCTGGGCGGCCGCCACCTGGACCGGCAAGCCCTGGAACGGCGCCACGACGTGGACCGACCCCGACTGGGAGGGCCACTACTGGTCGGGCCACTACTGGTCCGGGCACTACTGGTCCGGTCACTACTGGTCCAGCGACGAGTGGGCCACCGGCTCCTGGTCGTAAGCACCACCGGACGATGCGCCGGGTCCTTCAAGGGCCCGGCGCATCGCCGTGTCCACATCCAGCGGAGGCGCGCGCGTGATCCGCCGTGACCTGGCAGGCTGGGCGGGGTGATCCTTCACGAACTGCCGACGTTGGCGGTGGCGTCGGTGGCCGCGTTCGGTCTGGCGCTGTTGTCGGCGGTGGCCGGGTTCGGTGGCGGGGTGCTGCTGCTGCCGGTGTTCACGGCGTTGTTCGGCCTCCGCGTCGCGGTGCCGATGCTGACGTTGACGCAGGTGTCGAGCAACGCCTTCCGAGGCTGGCTGAACCGCCGCGAGCTGCGCTGGCGGCTGATCGGCTGGTTCGCGCTGGGTGCGGTGCCCCTCGCGGTCGCCGGTGGGCTGCTGCTGGCGCATGCGCCGCTCGGCCCGCTGAAGCGGCTGCTGGGCGTGTTCCTCATCGGCGTCGTCGTCTGGCGGCGCCGGAACCCGCAGCCGCGCAAGCCGGCCGACCACACCTTCGCCGCGGTCGGGGCGGCCTCCGGCCTGGGCTCGGCGCTGCTCGGCTCGGTCGGACCGCTGACGGCGCCGTTCTTCCTCGCCTACGGGCTGACCCGCGCGGCGTACATCGGCACCGAGGCCGTCAGCGCGCTGACGATGCACTTGTCGAAGATCGCCGCCTATGGTACCGGCGATCTGATCACGAGCCGGGTGCTGTTCGGTGCGGCGCTCACACCGGCCACCCTGACCGGCGCCTGGGTCGGTAAGAAGATCGTCGGGCGGATCAGCGACCGCGTGTTCGTCGTCCTGGTCGAGGCCGGCCTGGTCGCGGCCGGGGTGCTGTTCCTGCTCGGTTTCTGATGCGCCGATGCCGTTGCGGCAGCCCAGGACGTGCACAACGTTGTCGGACCTCGCGACGATCGCCCCGCGACGGGCAGACCCGGCGGGCGGGTCCGCGCCGGTTCATGGCGTCGGCGTCGAGGCAGGCTTCGGGCGCGCGAGAGACGCCGCGGCCGCGGCGGTGGCGAGGGGCAGGGCCAGGGCGGCGAAGCCGTACGTGAGGGCGGCGAGGGAGGCGACCGCCGCGACGAGGAGCGGGCCGCCCGCGTCGCCGAGCTCGCGGCCGAGCTCCGCGGTGCCCATCGTCTGGCCGAGGCGCTCCGGTGGCGTGCCGGCGGCGAGGGCGGCGAACCCCAGCGGGGTGATCAGACCGGTGCCGGCCCCGATCAGCGCGGCGGCGGTGAGCACCCCCGCGAGGCCCGGCAGCATCGCGCAGGCCAGGCCCGCGGCGGCGAGGGCCAGGCCGGCGGTCAGGCCCGTGCGGGTCGTGAGGCGGCCTCCGTCGAGGGCCCGGCCCGCCCACGGCTGGACGAGCGCCGCGCAGAGGGCGAGCAGCGACACGGCGGCGCCGGTGGCGACCGTGCCGAGGCCGGCGGCCCGGCCGGTGACGGGGAGGAATCCGACGCCGACGGACAGGGCGGCGGTCGCCGCGGCGAGGGCGCCGGTCGGGGCGAGGAACGCGCGGTCGGCCAGCCGGCGCGCGAGGTCCACGATGGTCTGCCGCTGCTTCGGCAGGGGAGCGACGGCGGGCACGGCGAGCACCGCCCAGGCCGCCACGACCGCGCCGAGGACCGCCAGGACGACGAACAGCAGCCGCAGCCCGCCGGCCCAGACCAGCACGCCGCCGAGCAGCGGGCCGAGGGTGTAGCCGATGGACTTGTGGAAGCCGTAGGAGCCGAACGCCCGGCCGTGCCTGGCCGCCGGGTTGAGCCGGGCGACGAGCGCGGACGCGGCGGGGGAGAACGCGGACGCGGCGGCGCCCTGGCCGAGGCGCGCGGCCCACAGCCAGCCGGGGCTGTCGGCGACGGCGTAGAGGGCGGACGCGACGGCGAAGGCGACGAGCCCGCCGAGCAGCACCGGCCGCGCGCCGGCCCGGTCCGCGAGGTTGCCGAACACCGGCTTGAGCAGGACCTCGGCGCCGTCGTACAGGGCGAGCAGGCCGCCGAGCACCAGCAGCGACGTGACCGCGTCCCCGGACAGCCCGCCGAGGTTCGCCGCGATGCCGTGCGCCCCGAAGGCGGTGGTGAAGCCGGCCGCGTACAGGGGCCACATCGCTCGGCGGGTCACCAGGTCCTCCAGGAAGTGGGAAGGTGCCGGAATCCGGCAGCCAGTATCTCCCGGTCGTGGCGAGCGGGGCGAAGGCCGGCAGCAGGGTCGTGGTGATGACCTCCGGAGCCTGGTCGAGGGTGAGGCGGCCGGCGGTGACCTCGTCCGCCGCACCGTGGATGACGTTGTGGAAGACGGCGGTCATCCAGGTCGTGGGCAGGTCGGTCCGGAACGTGCGCCGCGGTGCTCGGCCTGGCGAACGCCGCCGTTCAGCGCTCCTCGCGGTCGCCGCTGCTGCCCGCCGGGCTGCTGCGCCGCCGGCCGGTCGTCGCCGGCAACGCCGTCATGCTGGTGGCGTCCAGCCTGCTCATCGGCGGGTTCTTCCGCACGTCGATGCTGCTGCAGCACCGCTTCGGCTACTCCGCGCTGCGCACCGGGGTGCTGGTCCTGCCGGTCACCCTCGCCACGATCGTCTCGGCGCACCTGACCGGCCGGAGCCTGCAGCGCTTCGGCGCCCGGCCGGTGATGCTGGTCGCGTTCGCCCTGGCCGCCGCCGGTTTCGCGGTGCTGGCCCGGGTCGAGCCGCACGCGCAGCCCTTCAGTGCGGTGCTGCCGGGTTTCGTACTGGCGGCAGCCGGCCTCGGCGCCGGGCCGCCCGCTGGACGGCTTCACCGCCGCCTCCACCGCGGCCGCCGTGGTGGCGGCGATCGGTGCCGTCGTGCTCGCGGTCGCGTTGTCCGGCGGTCGCCCGGTCGTCACGGAAGGGCCCGTCTTCGTGCACTGACGCCGTCGGTACGTGTCGAGCGCCACCGTTGCGGCGATACCCCCTGGGGGTATAGTCGAGCTCGAAAGGGAGGTCGACATGGATCACACGCATCACCACCCGGTCAGCGCCGCGACGACGACGTGGGCGGCGGCAGCGCAGGCGACCCTGCACTGCCTGACCGGCTGCGCGATCGGCGAGGTCCTCGGCATGGTGCTGGGCACCGCGTTCGGGCTGCACAACGCCGCCACCGTCACGCTGTCCGTCGCGCTCGCCTTCGTGTTCGGCTACGCGCTGACCATGCGCGGCGTCCTGCGCGCCGGCGTCGACGTGCGGACCGCGCTGAAGGTGGCGCTCGCCGCCGACACGGTCTCCATCGCCGTCATGGAGGTGCTCGACAACGTGGTCATGGTGACCGTGCCGGGCGCCATGGACGCCGGGCTGACCGCCTGGCTGTTCTGGGCCTCGCTGGCGTTCTCGCTGGCCGTGGCGTTCGTGCTCACCACACCCGTGAACCGGTGGATGATCTCGCGCGGCAAGGGCCACGCGGTCGTCCACCAGTACCACCACGGCCACTGAACCCCGGAGTTCAGGCTGTAGCGGCATCACTGTGTGGAACGCCGGCACTGTGGCAGAGATCGGCGGCCGGCTCGCGGCCGTCCGCCGGGCCCGCGGCAGCTGTTGTCGTCCGGCAAGTTTCGTCACCTGAACAGGTGGGGTACTGCACGGGCCGTGACGGCAAGCGCGACTGCAGGCCCGTCGCGGTGAGCACCCTCACCGCGCATTTCGATCTCCCGATCAGCGTCGGGGCGCCGGCCCTGGCGCGGCAGGCGATGGTGACCACGTTCGCCGGCTGGGGTTTCACCGACACCGACTGGATCGACCGGGCGATGCTGGCCGTCACCGAGCTGGTCACCAACGCGGTGCGGTACGGCGGCGGCCGGGTCGTGCTGGCGCTGGAGGCCGACGAGGGGCACGTGACGATCTCGGTCGCGGACGGGTCCGCGGTCGTGCCACGCCTGCCGACCAACGCCGACACGATCGACCGCGACAGCGGCCGGGGCATCGCGATCATCGCCGCCCTCGCCGAACGGTGGGGTGTGGAGGACCACGAGGGCGGCAAGCGGGTGTGGGTGCTGATGCCGCCGCACCCGTCGCCCTGATCAGCCCACCTGCGGCGCCTCCAAGACGACCGCCACGCCCCCGGGTCGGCGTGACGTGTTCAGCCGTGGCGCGGCGCGTACATGATGACCGCCACGCCGAGCAGGCAGACGGCGGCGCCGATGATGTCGTAGCGGTCGGGCCGGAACCCGTCGACGACCATGGCCCAGGCGAGGGAGCCGGCGACGAAGACCCCGCCGTAGGCGGCGAGGATGCGGCCGAAGTTCGCGTCGGGCTGGAGGGTCGCGACGAAGCCGTAGGCGCCGAGGGCGGCGATCCCGGCGCCGATCCACAGCAGGCCCTTGTGCTCGCGGACACCCTGCCAGATCAGCCACGCGCCGCCGATCTCGGCCAGGGCGGCGAGCAGGAACAGCAGGATGGACCGGAAGATCGTCATGCCGGTATCGCAGCACATCGCCGCGGCGCGGCGCCCGCCGGCCGGACGGGCGCCCCTCCGGCGCGGGTCAGCAGCCGCATCCGCCGCCGCAGCCGCAGGCGGCCCCCGCGGCGGCGGCCCGCTGGGCGCTGCGGCGGCGGTGCAGCCACCACATGCCGAGCGCGGTGACGGCCAGCCCGGCGGCGACCGCGAGGAGGGTCTGCTCGACGACCGCGGCGCCGGCGGTGGTGAGCACGCCGGCGGCGATCAGCAGCGGCAGGGCGCAGCAGGCGGCGCAGGCGACGGCGGCGAGGACGCCGCTGACCTTGCTCCGCATCGGCGGCGCGTTGTCCACCCCCGCCGGCGTCGGGTCGTGGCGGGTGGGTGTCGGTCGCAGGGGCAGGCTCATAAGGCAGCTCCGTCAGTAAGTGAGGGATCGGGGAAAGACGGCGGGGTCGAGCGGGTGGTCGGTTACCGGGGCGCCCCGGCGGTGGCGGCCGTCGCCCGGCCCGCCAGGGAGGCGAGGACGTCCGTGTACGCGGCGGGGACCTCGACGTCGAGGACGAGCGCGTCGGCGGCCGGGCCCGGCGTCACGGTGAAGGTGAAGAACGAGCAGCACGCGGTCTCCCGCGCCGCGAGGTCACGGACCGTCGCCTCGAGCCCGGCCGGCCCGGTCAGCCGCATCCGGGCATGGGTCGGGCTCACGGTCTCCACCGACCGGACGGCGGTGGTGAACAGCGCGTCGAACTCGGCGAGCCGCAGCGGCCGCTCCGCGGTCGGCAGGGTGCAGGCGGCAGGGACGTCGAACGGCATGACAGGCTCCTCAGGCTGGTGCCCCTCGACGGTAAGCCTGTACCTGGGTACCGGATGCAACCCCGAACCGGCGCAGATGCGTGACCGCGTTCCAGGTCCGGGACCGGTGCGGCGCCCGGCGCGGGCGGCGGCACCGCCGGGCGCTGCCGGGTGGCCGGCGTCAGCGCCGGTCCGGTTCGATCGTCGCGTGGAGGAACTGGACCGTCGCCGCGCAGGCGGCGGCGCCGGCCAGCAGGCCCTCCGGAACCGACCCACGGGCGTTCCCGGTGAGCCACCCAGCGGCGACGCCGGCCAGTACACCGGCGAGCACGATCACGGCCGTGCGGACGCTCATCAACGCGCGTTCCTGTCTCGTCCTGTCACTCATGCGGACCACGTTGCCGGAGCCGGCGTCCACACCGGTCCAGACTGGACGTCGCACGACGATGGTCCATTTGGACACAGTTGGATATTGGACAGCTCGAATCGCCGGATCGTGCGGTGGCGCCGGCGCGGGCATGCGAGAACATCGACGTGTGACGGACCACGACCCGCTGCGTGCGCTCTGCGACGCGCTCAATGCGCTACGGGCGGCGGCGGGCGGGCCGACGTACCGGATGATCGTGGAGCATGCCGGCCGGGCCGGCGAGCAGATCTCACACTCCGGGGTGGGGAACCTGCTCGGCGGGGCGACGACGCCGCGGCAGAGCACCGTGACGGCGTTCGTGGCGGGGTGCTGGAGCTACGCGCGCGGCAAGCGGCAGCCGCTGACCGACGAGCAGCTCGACCGCGACTACTGGGCCCGCCTCATCGAAGCTGCGCGCGCAACCTCCTCGGCCGGGCCCGAGCTCGGCGCGGCGGACACCTTCGACGACCGGTACCACCCGGCACCCGCTTGGGACAGGATCGCCGAGCTGGTCTCGGCGCTGCCCGCCGCGCTGACCCCCGATCAGCTGGTGCGGCTGCTGTGGGACGCGATGGACGACATCGGCCCGCTGACCGTCGCCACGACCTACGAGCTGCTGCCACTGCTGCGCACGCTCGACACGATGTACGTGCCGGCGGGCTGCATGCCTCCAGCGCTGGCGCTGCTGGAGTACGTCGCGGTGACGCAGCCCGCCCCGGTCCGCCGCGGCCTGCAGCGGCTGATCGACGAGCTGACCGCCGACTCCCGGGTGACGCCGGACGAGGCGGCGGGCGTCCGTGAGCGCGCCGGCCGGGGCCGTCGGGAGCTCAGCCCCGTGTCGGTGTTCCTCAAGGTCGAGCCGTCCGACGGCGGCCGTTACGGGCTGACCGCCTGGCTGTACCGGCCGGGCTCGGTGATCACCTTCAAGCGGGAGGCGCCGGAACGGTACGACGCGACCCAGCTGCGGGGCGCCGTGGAGGGACTGATCTCCGAGGTCGGGCCGCTGGTCCGCGGGGTCGAGCTCGGGCGGCTGACGTTCGAGTTCGTCCTGCCGTGGAACCTGTTGGGTGAGGTGGTCGAGTGGTGGCGGCTCGACGACGGCCGGCCGATCGGCTCGCGCAGCCCCGTCGTCGTGCGGTCGCTGGAGCGCATGCGGGATCCATGGGCGGCGGGGGAGTGGCGGCGGCGCAGCGAGCTGCTGCACCGGCCGGACCTCGGGCAGGCCGGCGAGTTCGTCGTGACGGGGTCGATCCGGCACGGCAGGCACGGGCTGCGCCGTGACTCGGCCGCGTACCTCGCCGCCGACGGGCCGTACGTCGCGCCCGCGAGCTGGCGCGACGACCATCCGCTGCTGGCCGCGCTCAAGGACGGGCTGCCGGTCGCGGTCTGGCAGCGCGACGGCGGCGACCCGCAATGGCTGGTCGAGCTGGTGCACGGCACCGTCACCGACGCCGGCCTGGACCGCCTGCCGACGGAGGTGCTGCGGCTGCGCAGCGACGGCCCCCCGCAGGACGGGTCCGCGGTGTCGGTCTGCCTGCTGTGGGACGACTACCACCGCCAACCCGAGTCGGTGTCGAGCCTGACGCTGCCGTCGATCGAAGGAGAAGACCGATGAGCGCACCGCACTGGTGGGTGTACCGCGGCGACGGCACCCCGCATGCGTGGACGCTGCCGGAGGCACCCCCGTGGCGGCGGTTCTCCGGCCGGCCACCGCAACCACCGCCGGGCCGCGAGGAGATCATGCCGGCGGGCCGCTCCGGCAGCGCGCGGAACACGTCACGGACCGTCCTGGCGATGGCATACCGCGCGGAGGCCGAGGAGGTCCGCATGGTCAACGCCGCCATTCATCTCCGCCGTCCGCTGCTGGTCACCGGCAGTCCGGGCACCGGCAAGTCGACCCTCGCCTACAGTCTCGCCCACGAGCTGGACCTGGACGACGTGCTGTACTGGCCGGTCAACAGCCGCACCACCCTGCACGACGGCCTGTACCGCTACGACGCCATCGCCCGGCTGCAGGACGCGAGCCTCGCCGAGAAGCGCCGGCACGGCGACGGTGCCGCGGCGGACCCGTCGGCGCACGTGGGCCGGTACCTCACCCTCGGTCCGCTCGGCACGGCGCTGCTGCCGGGCGGCCGCCCGCGGGTCCTGCTGATCGACGAGCTCGACAAGGGCGACGTCGACCTGCCCAACGACCTGCTGACCGTGTTCGAGGAGGGCCAGTACACCGTCCCCGAGCTGCAGCGACTGACCGAGTCGGTGGTCAGCGTCGGCACCGACGACGGCGGCGTCGCCAACATCGCCAACGGCCTCGTGCGGTGTGCCGAGTTCCCGATCGTCATCATCACCAGCAACGGCGAGCGTCAGTTCCCACCCGCGTTCCTGCGCCGATGCGTCCGGCTCCAGCTCGGCGCGCCCCCACGCGACAAGCTCGAACGCATCATCACCGCGCATCTCGGGCCCGACGCGTTGGAGCCGGGCCCCGCCCCGCCCCGGTCCTCCGGCACGCCGCTCGAGCCCGGTCCCGCGGACCACCATGTGAGCACCACACCGGCCCCGCCGTTCCGGGTGGGTGACGCCCCCGGCTGGCGGCCGATCAGTGCCTCACCCGTCCCGGCCGGGGGCTCGTCGGCTGTCGTGCCCGCCGGTGGTGCCGACTCCCTGAACCGCCGCACGATCGACGCCCGGGTCGCCAGGGACCGGCCGCTTCCGCACCGCGAACAGATCGCCAGGGCGCTACTGCCGTTGCGCCGCAGCGTCGCGGCCGGCGCGGGCATGACCGTCGACGAACCCGCCACCGCTCAACACGTCGCCCACGTCGGCACCATGACACCGGTGCTCCGGCCCCTGCGCGAACGCTGGCTCGAGGTCGCGATCGTCGTCGACTGCAGCAGCACCATGCGGTTGTGGCAGCAGACCGCCCGCGCGCTGCGTGGCCTCGCCGAACGCCGCGGCGCGTTCCGCGATGTGCGCACGTACCGGCTCGACAGCGATGCGGCCCTGCCCGGCCTCGTCGACGACGGCGGTAACCCGCACCACTACCGCGAGCTCAGCGACCATGCCGGGCGGCGGCTGGTCCTGGTGCTCACCGATGGCGTCGGCCACTTCTGGCGCACCCCCGCTGCCCGCGTCATGCTCGCCGGCTGGGCACGCCGCAACCCGGTCGCGATCGTTCAGGTCCTGCCGCAGGCGATCTGGCACCGCACCGCCCTGCCGCCCGCCACCGTCGTCCTCCGCTCCGCGGCGCCCGGCCGGATCACCTCCGTCGGCCAGGGCCAGGCGGGTGCACCCTGGGTCCCGGTCGTCCCGCTGCGCGCCGCGCCCATGGAGGCGTGGGCGAGGCTGCTGGCGGGCCACGAGGTCAACGGCATCCCCATGCCGGCGGTGCCCGTCGGTCACCTGCCCGCCGCCACGATCGCCGCCGAGCTGGGCGCCGCGCCCACACCTCGCGAGCAGGTCGCCCGATTCCAGTCCAGCGCGTCGCCGGCGGCGTTCGCACTGGCCGGCCGGCTCGCCGCCGCCCCGCTCACCCTGCCGCTCATGCGCGCCATCCAGAACGTCCTGCACCCGGAGTCCGGCCTCGACCACCTCGCCGAGATCCTGCTCTCCGGGCTTCTCGTGCAGATCCCGGCGGCCGGCGCCGACGACGACGTCCAGTACGAGTTCCGCCGCGGCATCCGTGAGGAGCTCCTGCGCACCCGCTCCCGCCGCGACGCCTACTCGGTGCTGGAGACCCTGCGCGACATCGCGCCGTTCGTGCCGAATCCCTACGGCTCCCTGGACGTGTGGGCGCTGTCCGCCGAACCGGACGCCGAGCTCGGCGAGCACCGGCAGGGGCGCCGCTTCGCCGAGGTCGCGATCACTGTCCTGGGCGGGCTCGGCGGCCGGTACGTGGACATGGCCGACCGCATCCGGTCGTCACTGACCGGCATCCCGCCGGTCCCCGCCCGGGCCGCCACGGTGGACGTCCTGGTCAGCTACGCGGCCACCGACCAGACGTGGGCAGACTGGGTTCGACGCCAACTCGTCGGCGCGGGCGTGCGGACGGCCCTGCACGAGATCTCCGCCGATGCCCCGGACCTCACGACCGTCGGCCAGACGTTCGTGCTGCTGTCGGCCGGCTACGCCGCGGCGCCACACGCCGGGCCGTTCTGGCGGCGGCTGCAGGACCACACGTTTCTGCCCTTCCGGATCGACGCCGGACCTCTCCCCGCACCGTTCGACTGGCAGGCCGCGAACCTGTCGCACCGCACCGCGGTCGAGGCCTATCGGCTGGTGTTCGAGCTGTCCGGTCGCACGCCGGACCGTGACTGGCAGGACCCGGGTGATCCGCGGTACCCGCTCGAACCGCCGCCGGTCTGGAACGTCCCGGAGCGTGACGGGGACTTCATCGGCCGGGACGACCTGCTCCACCAGGTGCGTGCACGGCTCGCCGCGAGGACCATCGCGAACCCGCCGCACGCGCTGCTCGGCCTCGCCGGCATCGGCAAGACCCACCTGGCGGTCGAGTACGCACACCGCTTCGCCGCCCACTACGACACGGTGTGGTGGGTCGCGGCCGAGCAGGAGTTCGGTGTCCGGGCGTCGCTCGCCGAACTCGGAGCGGCACTCAACATCGAGGAGGAGCTGCTCGACGACACCGTCGGCCTGGTCCGCGACGCCCTGCGCCGGCGCGGGCGCTGGCTGCTCATCCTCGACGACGCCGCGTCTCCGCAAGAGGTGGCGCCGCTGCTGCCCGAGGGCCCGGGCGACGTGCTGGTGACCTCCCGCGACCAGGACTGGGCGGGTTGGGCCGATGCCGTGCAGATCGGCGCCTTCACCACGGCCGAGAGCACCACGCTGCTCAATCGGCAGGTCGGCGACCTGACCTTCCACGAGGCCGAAACCGTCGCCGACAGGGTCGGCGACCTGCCGATCGCGCTGCGCCAGGCGGGCAACTGGCTGGCCGCGACCGGCATGCCGGTGTCGCAGTTCCTGCAGCTGCTGGACGACGAGCCCTTGCTCCTGCTGGACGAAGACCCGCCGGCCGGCTACCCCGGGACCGTCGCCACGATCTGGCGGCTGTCGCTGCGCCGCCTCCAGATGGAGCTGCCGGCCGCGATGAAGCTGCTGGAGATCTGTGCCTTCTTCGCGGCCGAACCGATCCCGGTGCGGCTCCTACGGGCCGAGCGGTGCCTGCAGCAGCTCCTGGCGTACGACGACGAGCTGAGCGACCCTGCCCGGTACAGCCTGCTGATCCGCCAGCTCGGCAAGGACTCCCTCGTCGTGGTCGACCCCGGCGGCGAGACCGTCACGATGCACCGGCTCGTGCAGCTGGTGGTCCAGGACGGCTCCACCGGACCCGAGCGCGAAGCGCACCGCCGGCTGGTCCATCAACTGCTGGCCACTGCCAAACGCGGCAGCCCCGCCGAGCTCGAGGCCTGGCCCGTCTACGCGCTGCTCGCACCGCACGTACGAGGCACGCAGGCCCACCGCTCCGACGACCTGGCGGTCCGCCAGCTGGTGCTCGACGTGGTCCGCTACCTGTACGCCAGCGGCAATGCCGCGGCGAGCATGGCGCTGGCGGAGGATGCCGCGGAGGCGTGGCGGACATCGCCGATCGACGATCGTGCGACCAGGCTCCTGCTGGATTACCACCGCGCCAACGCACTGCGTGCCCAGGGCCAGTTCGACCGCGCGGCGAACATCGGCGAACCGACCTACAGGATGCTGCGCGACGAGCTGGGTCCGCGCGATGCGAACACCATCATGGCGGCCAGCGGCGTCGCCGCGGATCTCCGTGCCCGCGGCCGCTTCGCGGAGTCGCTGGCGCTGGCCGAGGAGTCGCTCGCCGGCGCCCAGGATGCCTTCGGCCAATTGTCGGAACCTGTCTTGACGAGCATGGCGGACGTCGCCTGGGCAAGACGCATGCTCGGCCAGTTCGCGCGGGCCGCTGACATCGACGCGGAAGTTTCGCGCGCCAGGCAGCTGCTACTCGGCGCCGACCATCCGCTGTCCCTGCTGGCCACGACCGTCTACGGGCACGACCTGTTGGATCTCGGCCTGTACGAGGAGGCACGCGAGACGCTGCGGACCGTGCTGATTGCCTTGCAGGACCAGCTCGGTGCGTCGGCTCCGGCGACGCTCCGCGCCGCCACCAGCCTGGCCGCGACGCTGCGGGCCATGGGCCGCGTCCAAGAGGCCCGGCAGCTGACCGACGACACCCTGCCGCGCTGCCGGGGGCTGCTCGGTGACCTGCACATCGACACGCTTGCCAGCCTGACGAACCAGGCGCTGGAGGCGGCGGCCCTCGGCGACGGAGCCGGCGCGCGCACCATGGCGCAGGAGGCGCTGACCGGTTACGAGGAGCTGTTCGGCGAGCGGCATCCGTTGCGTTTCATCGCGCTCAGCAACCTTGCCGCCGTCGCGCCGGACGATGCACTGGGCCTGGCCGAGCAGGCATCCGACGGCCTCCGGCTGGTGCTCGGCCCGCGGCATCCGTACACGCTGATGAGCGAGGTGAACCTGGCCAATGCGACGTTCGACGCCGGCGACGCTGTGCAGGCGAACCTGCTCGACAACCTGGCCTGGACAGCGCTGCGCGGTGTCCTCGGCGACGATCACCCTGCCTCGCTCGCGGCCGCCGCGAACTTCGTGGCCTCAGGCGGTCCCGCCGCGCGGCTGCGCGACGACGCGCTCGCCGGGAGCCTGCGCCACCTCGGCGACGGCCACCCGGTCACCGTCGCGCTGCGCGAGGGCCTGCGGTGCTGGTGTGCCATCACGCCCCCGGCGATCTGACCGGCTCACCCGTTCAGCGCCAGGCGCCGGGCCGGGAGCGCCGGGCCCCACTCGAGCGCCAGGAGCGCGACAGGTGGACGGCGCCGGTGCCGGTGAGGAGCAGGGCCAGGCTGCCGTTCTCCACCTCGGGGCCGCCGTTCTGCTGAGGCTTCAGCGCCAGGCGCCGGCGGTCTGCTCGTACGCCGGGGCGAGCTCGGCGTAGCGGCGGCCCCAGTCCGGCAGCTCGTCCGCGGCGAGGTGGGCGGCGAGCCGGTCGAGGAACGCGTGCGTGCCGGGGATGAAGCCCTGCGCGTTGCGGACGCTCAGGCCCCGGTGCACGAACACCAGCACGGTCGCGTCGTCGCCGTCGGCGGTCAGCTCGTACCGGACGGACCCCTCCTCGACGATCCGCTGCCGCCACTCGTGCTCCAGGACCGCCGTGCGCGGCTCGGTGGCCGACGGCGGCTGCCAGGTCAGGATGCGGCCGGTCATCTGCTTCGCCTCGGCGGCGGCGGGCGGGTCGTGCGGCAGCATCGCGATCGTGCCGCCGGCGCGGGGCTCGATCGTCGTCGCGCCGAACCACGCCGCGCGCTGAACCGGGTCGGTGATCGCCGACCACACGGCGTCGATGGAGTGCGGAAGGCGTCGCCGGAACGTCATCGTGGCCTCGTCGCCCCGCACGTCGAGGCTGCCCAGGCGGTCGTCAATGGTCATGGCTCAGCTGCTCCTTGCTCTGTTGAACGGCGTCCAGGTGGCGCTCCACGGCGTCGAGATGGGCGGCCCAGTGTTCCCGGTACCGCCGCAGCCAGGCGTCCACCTCGGTGAGGCGGTCCGCCTTGAGCGTGTAGATGCGGTGTTGGGCGCGGGCGCGGACCTCCACCAGGCCGACCTCCCGCAGCACCCGCAGGTGGCGGGAGATCGCCGGCTGGGTCAGCGCGGGGAAGGCCGCCACGAGGTCGCCGGCCGGCCGTTCGCCGTCGGCCAGCAGGTCGAGCATGCCCCGCCGGGTGGGGTCGGCAAGTGCGGTGAAGACATCCACCCAGCGAACATAACGGCTCGCTCATATAAAGGCAAGGTTATACACGGAGCCGTGCCTGACGGGACCTACAATCGTCCGGTGACCGCCGCGTCGACCAGCCTCTCGCCGCGGCAGCAGGCTCTCCTGCGGCGCTGGCTGCCGGACGCGACCGTTGACCGGGACCACAGCTGGGGGCTGGTCGCGACGACCGTCCTCGAGGTGACCTGCGGCGGGGCCCGGTTCATCGTCAAGGCCGGCGGCGACAGCGACCGTCACATCGCTCGCGAGCTGCACGCCCACCGGCACTGGCTCGGCCCGTGGACCTCCCGCGGGCTGGCGCCGGTGCTGGAGCACGGCGACGACGACGCGAAGCTGCTCGTCACCCGCTACCTGCCGGGCAGCCTCGTCCTCGGCACCGCGCTCGAGGACGACCCCGCCACCTACCGGCAGGCCGGCGCGCTCCTGGCGCTGCTGCACGCCCAGCCCGCGGAGACCGACGACGACTACGAGCGGCGCGAGAACGCGAAGTCACTGTCCCTGCTGGACGGTCCGCACCGGATCCCGGCGGCCACGGCCGAGCGGCTGCGGGCCGAGATCGCCGGCTGGCCGACGCCGCCGACCCGCCTGGTGCCGACGCACGGCGACTGGCAGCCCCGCAACTGGCTGGTCCAGGACGGCACGATCGCGGTCATCGACTTTGGTCGCGCCGCAATGCGACCCGCCGCCAGCGACCTCGCGCGCCTCGCCGTGCAGCAGTTCCGCCGCGACCCGGCCCTGGAGGCCGCGTTCCTCGACGGGTACGGCGCCGACCCCCGCGACCACGCGGCCTGGCACCGCAACCGGGTCCGCGAGGCGATCGGCACGGCCGCCTGGGCGTACAAGGTGGGCGACGAGGGCTTCGAGGCCCAGGGCCACCGGATGATCGCCGAGGTCCTGACGCCCTGACCGAAGCTACCGGCCGACGTGGAACTCGCGCTCGCGGTAGGTCAGCGCGGCGCCGGGCGGGCCGGTCCGTGCGTCGGTGACCTCGGCGACGACCACGGTGGAGGCGCCGACCGCCAGCCGGTGCAGGGTCGTGCACCGCAGCGCCGCCGGCACGCCGTGCAGCAGCGGCTCGCCCGTGGGGAGCGTCGTCCACGGCTGCTCATCGGTGAACCGGCGGCCGCCCGGCTCGGAGAACTGCCTGGCCAGGTCCTCGTGCGCGGCCCCGAGCAGGTGCACGACGAAGCTGTCCGCCGCCACGATCAGCCGCGCCGACGGCGAGTCCATGACCGAGAACGACAACGCCGGCGGCGCCAGCGACACCGACGCGACGCTCGACGCCGTCAGCCCGACCGGGCCGTCCGGACCGGCCGCGGCGATGACCGCCACCCCCGTCGGATAGCCGCGGAACGCCGCCTTGAACGACGCCACGACCGCCATGTCGACCTCGACGGTCACCGGCCGACCCGCCTTCCGTCCCCTCGTACCGACACCGACACCGCCAACCCTAAAACCTCAACCAAGCTTGAGGTCAAGTTCGGACTTGCACTCCGTCAGAGGCCGAAGGCGCCGCCTTCGATGAGAATGACGAGGCCGATGCCGATCAGGACGATCGGCAGGATGACGTGGCCCCAGCGGGAGAGTGCCCTGCCGACGACGGGACGCGTGGCGAGGAAGTAGCCGGCCGCGCACCAGAGCGCGACGCCGGCGAGGAAGACGGCGGCGTAGACGGTTGTGCCGCTGATGCCGGCGACGGTGAACACCGGCACGTACACGCCGATGTTGTCGCCGCCGTTGGCGAAGGTGACGGCGGCGACCTGGAGGCTGCTCGCTCCGCGGATGGTGGGGCCGGTCTCGTCGTCCGGGTCGTCGCGGTGCCGCCAGGTCTGCCAGCCCGCCTTGAGGCCCAGGGCGATCGGGAGCAGCCCCAGGTACGGGATCACCGGCTCAGGGAGCAGTCCGGCGCCGAGCGCTCCGACGACGGCTGCCGCCAGGATGGCGGCGAAGCCGAGGTACTGGCCGGCGACGATGCGCCACGCCGCGGCCTTCTGCCCGGCCGCCTGGCCGAAGAACACCGCCAGCACCAGCAGGTCGTCGATGTTTGTGACAGCGAACATGCCGGCTGCCTGGCCGAGGATGGACAGTCCCACGCACCTATGATCCGGCACGGCCGGCCCGGGCCATCACACGAGGGAGTGCGGCATCCACGAGGCGAGGCCCTGGCCCTGGCCCGGACCCGCGTGACATGTGCCGAACCTGCCGTGGGATCCGGTCGGGCCCGATCGTGGAACATGTCCATGAAACAGTTACATCGACCCCGCGCCGGCAGGTCACGCGGTGGGCGGGGGTGCCGTGGAGTCGCGGATGACGAGTTCCGTGGCCAGTTCGACGTGCAGGGCGTCGAGCTCGTGGCCGCCGATCATGCGCAGCAGCATGGTCACCGCCATCCGGCCGAGCTCGGCGAGGGGCTGGCGGACCGTGGTGAGCATCGGGTGGGTGGCGCGGCTGACGTCGATGTCGTCGAAGCCGGCCACCGACAGGTCGGCGGGCACGCGGAGTCCCCGCTCGGCGGCCGCCCGCAGGGCGCCGACGGCGATCTTGTCGTTGAAGCCGACCAGCGCCGTCGGTGGATCGGGCAGGTCGAGCAGGTCGCAGGCGGCGGCGTGGCCCTGCGCCTCGTTCGGCTCGGTGACGAAGCGCAGCAGCTCGGACGGCGGCAGGAGGCCGAGCTCGATGAGCGGCGTCACGTAGCCGGCGAGCCGTCCGTCGTTGACCGACCACTCGCGGGGACCGCCGATGATCCCGACCCGGCGGTGCCCGAGCCCGACCAGGTGGGCCATGAGGCTGCGGGCCCCCGCGAAGTGGGCGGACGAGATGGCGACGACGTCGCGCGGTGGCGCGGTGCAGGGGTCGACGACCACGAACGGGAACCGGCGGTCGCGGAGCGTCACCAGGTCCTCGGTGGGCTCGGGCGGCAGGATGAGCACCGCGCCGCGCACACCCGGCCGGTCGGGCAGCGCGGCGAGCGGGCTGCGGCCGGCGGCGCCCTTCCCGGCGTTGATCATGACGTTCATGCCGTGCAGCTCGGCGGTCTCCACGACCGAGGAGACGATCAGCCCGAAGTAGTCGCTGAGCACGTACGGGCAGCGGACGAACACCACGTCGCCGTCGGTGGCCCGCCCACCGCGCCATCCCAGCTGGCCGGCGGCGTGCAGGACCCGGTCGCGGGTGCCGGCGGCGACGTTCGCGTGCCCGTTGAGCACGCGCGAGACGGTCGCGATCGACACGCCGCTGTGGTGGGCGAGGTCGCGGATCGTCGCACGTCTCGGCACGTCGGCTCCTTCCATCCGGCCGGCGGATGCGGCGAAGTATAGGCAGGCGCGGCGGCGATGTAACAAATTTACAGAAAATTTGTGCTTCGCTTTGATTGACTGTGGCGCAGCATCGGGTGTGTTCTATGGAACACCTCCGCCGACGACCGTGCCCCGCCCGCCAGCGATGGCGCCCGGTCGTGTCCCGCCCCCGGAAAGGCGCACCCATGTCGCATGCCCACGAAACGTCCACCGAAGACCCGCCCGCGGCCCGCCGTCGATCTCACCAGGCGCGCCCACGACGCCGGCGGGGGCGGCTCGTCACCGTCACGGCGGCCGTCGGTCTCGTCGCCGCCGCCGTGATCGTGCTGCCCCAGCAGTTCGCCAACGCCGCCAACGAGAGCGTCAACGTCTGGCTGACCACCACCTCCGACAGCGGCGGCCGCACCGTGACCCGCGGCCTGCAGCAGCAGTCTCCGGTCGTGTTCACCGCCAGCACCGGCAGCGCCAACCAGACGGTCACCGTCAACGAGGGCGCGACCTACCAGCCGTTCGAGGGCGCCGGCGCGTCGTTCACCGACACCGCCGCGTTCAACATCCGCGGCAGCGGCGCGCTGAGCCAGGCGACCCAGACCGACGTCATGACCAAGCTGTTTAGCCCGACGGCCGGCATCGGCGTCAGCGCGACCCGCAACGTCATCGGGTCCTCGGACCTGGCGCAGAACAGCTACTCGTACGACACCACCTGCTGCGACCTGAACGACTTCTCGCTGTCCCGTGACGCCGACGTCATGGCACTGACCAAGCAGGCCAAGGCCCTCAACCCGGGCATGATCGTGATCGGCTCCCCGTGGTCGGCGCCGCCGTGGATGAAGGACAACAACGCCTACAGCCAGGGCTACCTGCAGGCGCAGTGGTACAAGACGTACGCGCAGTACATCACCAAGTACGTGCAGGGCTACGAGGCGCAGGGCGTGCACGTCAACTACGTGACGCAGCAGAACGAGCCCGGCTGCTGCCCCGGCTACCCGTCGATGCAGTGGCCCGTCTCCGGCCTGCAGTCCTTCGCCAAGAACGACCTCATGCCGGCCCTGCAGAGCGCGGGCCTGAGCACGAAGCTGCTCATCGGCGACTGGAACTTCGACACGTACGACACGTGGGTGGCGCCCCTGGTCAACGACGCCGCGCTGCGCAGCCACCCGAACTTCGGCGGCATCGCCTGGCACGACTACGGCGGCAGCCCGACGCAGATGACCACGGTCCACAACCAGTTCCCGAACGTGAACCAGTACTTCACCGAGCACTCCGGCGGCACCTGGGTCGGCAACCAGCACTCCGAGGACATGTACGACCTCATCGAGTACTTCCGCAACTGGGGCCGGTCCTGGACCAAGTGGAGCCTCGCCGTCGACCAGAACATGGGCCCGCACAACGGCGGCTGCGGCACCTGCACCGGCCTGATCACCGTGCACCGCGGCGACTCGCGCAGCGGCCAGGTCGACTACACCGTCGAGTACTACACGATGGGCCACCTCACCAAGTTCGTCCGCCCCGGCGCCGTGCGCATCGACTCCACCGCCAACGGCACCATCCCGAACGTGGCGTTCAAGAACCCGGACGGCTCGAAGGCCCTCATCGCGTACAACTCCAGCGCCTCGACGCAGACGCTGAAGGTGAACTGGGGCGGACAGTCGTTCGTGTACAGCCTGCCGACGAAGACCTCGGCGACGTTCACGTGGAACACCGCGACGGGCAACCCGACCCCGACCGCCACGCAGACCGGTGGCGGCGGGACCCGCACCGGGCAGATCACCGGCATCGGCGGCAAGTGCGTCGACGTCGCCGGCGCGAGCTCCGCGAACGGCACGGCGGTGCAGCTGTACGGCTGCAACGGCACTGGCGCCCAGCAGTGGACGACCGGTAACGCCGACAACAGCATCCGCGCGCTCGGCAAGTGCCTCGACGTGACCGGCGCCGGGACCGCCGACGGCACGACGGTGCAGCTCTACGACTGCAACGGCAGCAACGCCCAGAAGTGGACCGTGAACGCCGGGAAGCTGGTCAACACCGGCTCCGGCAAGTGCCTCGACGCGACCGGCAACAGCTCCGCCGACGGCACCCGCCTGCAGATCTGGACCTGCTTCGGCGGCGCCAACCAGCTGTGGACGCTGCCCTAGCTCACCGCTCGTGGCGGCGCCCCTCCGCCCGGGGCGCCGCCACCCCCACCACTTCCCTCACCCCCGGAGGAAGGTCATGTCCCGCACCCGAAGACTGCCGCTGCTCGCGGCGCTCGGCGCCCTGCCGCTCGTGGTCGCCGGCGTCATGTTCGCCAACGTCGGCGCCGCCTCGGCCGCCGCCAACCCCGGCCCCGGCTTCCCGGCCCACTACGCCGCGCCGTACGCGGAGATGTGGAACAACCCGTCCACGCTGATGGCCGCCTACAACGCGACCGGCAACAAGTACTACACGCTCGCGTTCATCATCAGCCAGGGCACCTGCAACGCCACCATCAACGGCGACACCCCGGTCACCGACGCCGGCTGGAACAACGCCATCAACAGCCTGCGCGCGGCCGGCGGCGACGTCATCGCCTCCTTCGGCGGCGCGTCCGGCGACGAGCTCGCCTCGTGCGGCACCGTCGCGGCGATGCAGGCGCAGTACAAGAAGGTCATCGACCAGTTCAACCTGACCCGCATCGACCTCGACATCGAGGGCGCGACGCTGAACAACACCGCGGCGAACGACCGGCGCAACACCGCCCTGGCCAACCTGCAGGCGCAGTACGCGGCCCAGGGCCGGACCCTCGCCGTCGACTACACGCTGCCGGTCAGCCCCAGCGGCCTGGAGGCCAACGGCGTCGCGCTGCTGCAGAACGCCAAGAGCCACAACCTCAACGTCAACCTGGTCAACATCATGACCATGGACTACGGGCCGGCGATGGACATGGGCCAGGCCGCCATCAGCGCCGCCAACGGCCTGCGCAACCAGCTCGGCCAGATCTGGCCGAACAAGACCGACGCGCAGCTGTGGGCGATGCAGGGCAACTGCCCGATGATCGGCGTGAACGACACCGCCGCCGAGGTGTTCACCATCCAGGACGCCCAGGAGCTGGAGGCGTTCGCGGCGAGCAAGGGCATCCAGCAGCTGACGTTCTGGTCGCTGGGCCGGGACAACCAGGGCTCCAGCGGCACGCCGCAGAGCAACTACCAGTTCACCAACATCTTCAAGGCGATCACCGGCGGCACCACGCCACCGACCAGCCCGCCGCCGACGAACCCGACCACGCCGCCGGCCGGGTCCACCACGCCGATCCGCGGCTACGGCGGCAAGTGCGTCGACGTCGCCGGCGCGGCCACGGCCAACGGCACCAAGGTGCAGCTGTACACCTGCAACGGCACCAACGCGCAGCAGTGGACCCGCACGGGCGACACGTTCCGCGCGCTCGGCAAGTGCCTCGACGTGGCGTCGGCCGGCACCGCCGACGGCACCAAGGTCCAGCTCTGGGACTGCAACGGCACCAACGCCCAGAACTGGACGGTCGGCGCCAACAACCGCCTCGTGAACACCGGCTCCGGCAAGTGTCTCGACGTCACCGGGTGGAGCACCGCGGACGGCACCCAGCTGCAGATCTGGACGTGCACGGGCGCGGCGAACCAGAGCTGGACGCTCGGGTAACCGCTCAGGCGGCGAGGCCCCGTTCCGGGCGCCAGGCCGTGTCGGCGTCGAAGCCGGCCGGGGCGTCGGACGGGGCCGCGCCGCCCGGGGGCGGCGATGTAGCCGGCACATTCACCGTTTTCGAAACGTGGTGTCGAATCGAGGACACGGCGGGCACCGTCGGTCAACCGGCGCGCGGGGTCGGGCGTCTGGGTCGTGTCATCGCAATCGATCCCTCAGGAAAGGCCGACGCCATGCGAATGGCCAAGCTCCGACTGCTGTCCGCCGCCCTCCTGCTCGCCCCGGTCCTCGCCCTTCCGGGCACCGCGGCCGCGGCGGACGACCTGCCCGCCCCGAACGGCGTCACGCCGGTCACGGGCACCGCGACCGTGCCGCCGTGGGACCCGCACCCGCCGACGTTGGTGGGCGTGCGGACCGGCCGGCACGACGCCTACGACCGCACCGTCTTCGACTTCACCGGCGGCACGCCCGGCTACCGGGTGGAGTACGGCCCGCTCGTCGCCGCGGGCGGCGGCGCCACCATCCCGGTGGCGGGTGCCACGACGCTGCGGGTCGTCTTCGACGGCGCGTTCGCGTACGACGTCGCCACCGGCGCGCCCACGATCGACCTCGGCCGGGTGTACGACCCGCGGCTGCCGACCCTGCGCCAGATCAAGTCCGGCGGCGCGTCCGAGGGGTACATCAGCTTCGGCCTCGGGCTCGCCGACGGGGTCGGCTTCCGCGTACTGCGGCTGACGGACCCGCCGCGGATCGCGGTGGACGTCGCGCACCAGCCCACCCAGCCGTTCACCACCGAACGGTTCCTGGGCGGCGCCGGCACCGCGGCGCAGGTCCAGATCGGCGGCGTGCGGGCGGCCGCGCACCCCGGCTACGACCGCATGGTCTTCGACCTCGGCACGGCGACCACGCCGCTGATCAGCGTCGCCTACACCGTCCCGGCCCCGGCGACGATCCACGTCGGCCTGACCGCCGCCACCACGCAACGCGGCGTCGTCGGCGGGCCGAACCCCGCGCCGGTCGGCCTGACCCAGGCGCAGTCGGTGTCGTTCTCCGTCTACGACAACGGCACCGTGTCGGCGTTCATCACCACCCACCACCGCACCGGCTACCGGGTCATGCTCCTGACCGACCCGGCCCGCCTGGTCGTGGACATCGCGTACTGACCACGTTCAGCCGGCCGCCGCGGCGACGTGGCGGTCGGCGAGGTCCAGGGCCTCGTCGAGGATGTCGAGGCCCTCATGGACCTCGGCCTCGGTGGCGTTGCACGGCGGCAGGACGTGGACGCGGTTGAAGTGCGCGAACGGCCACAGGCCGCGACGGTGGCACTCGGCGACGACCGCACCGACGGCGCCCTGCGCGCCCGCGGTGCCGAACGGCACGATCATCTCCCGGGTGGCCCGGTCGCGGACGAGCTCGACGGCCCAGAACACGCCGAGGCCGCGGACCTCGCCGACGCTGGGGTGGGTGTCGGCGATCTTCGCCAGGCGGGGGCCGATGATGTGCTCGCCGAGCCGGGCGGCGTGCTCGACCATGCCCTCCTCCCGCATGGCGGTGATGGTGGCGACCGCGGCGGCGCAGGCGAGCGGGTGCCCGGAGTACGTTAGACCGCCCGGGTACGGGCGCTCGTCGAACGCGGCGGCGACGGCGTCGGACAGGACGACCCCGCCCAGCGGGACGTAGCCCGAGTTGACGCCCTTGGCGAAGGTGAGCAGGTCGGGACGCACCCCCCAGTGGTCGGCGGCGAACCAGGTGCCGGTGCGGCCGAACCCGGTCATGACCTCGTCGAGGATGAGCAGGATGCCGTGCCGGTCGCAGAGCGCACGCACACCGGGCAGGTAGCCGGCCGGGGGGACGAGCACGCCGTTGGTGCCGACGACCGGCTCCAGCAGCACCGCCGCGATCGTGCCCGGGCCCTCCAGCGCGATGACCTGCTCCAGGTGGGCCAGGGCACGGTCGCACTCCTCCTGCTCGGTGGTGGCGTGGAAGGCGCTGCGGTAGAGGTACGGGCCGAAGAAGCGCACGACGCCCGCGCCGCCGGTGTCGGTGGCCCAGCGGCGCGGGTCGCCGGTCAGGTGCATCGCGGTGTGCGTGGCGCCGTGGTAGGACCGGTACGCCGACAGCACCTTCGGCCGGCCGGTCACCACCCGGGCCATGCGCACCGCGTGCTCGTTGGACTCGGCGCCGCCGTTGGTGAAGAACACCTTGCCGAGCCCGTCCGGGGCGTGCGACGCGATCAGCCGGGCCGCCTCGGAACGCTGGTCGTTGGCGAAGTGCGGGGCGATCGTGCACAGGGTTTCGGCCTGCCGCCGGATCGCCTCGACGACCTTCGGGTGCGCGTGGCCGATGTTGAGGTTGACGAACTGGGAGGAGAAGTCGAGGTACGTGTTGCCCTCCAGGTCCCAGAAGCGGCTGCCGCGCCCGCCGGCCACCGGCAGCGGTCGCAGCGCCCCCTGCGCCGACCAGGAGTGGAACACGTGCGCCCGGTCGGCCGCGGTCGCCTCGGCGTTGGTGCGGTGCGCGCTCATCACAAGCCCTTTCGGTGGGTCGGACGGAAGCCGGCTCGTCACAGCAGTTCGGTGGTCAGACGGAAGCCAGCTCGTCGCGGAGGAAGTAGTTGATGTCGGCAGTGACCGCCTGGATGAACCGGTCCGGTGACGCGGCGCCGGCGTCGGTGAGGCGGTCGTTGCGCTGCCGCACGGCCGCGGAGAACGGCAGTTCGCCGGTGCGGCGGTAGCGGATCGCGCCGGTCGCGTCGCGGGCCGGCACGACCAGCGACCGGGCGTGGACGCTCGCGCTGAACGGCACGTCGAGCCGTCCCGCCGCGAACGCGTGGGCGACCCCGGCCGGCACGTCACCGTCCTGCAGCACCGGGTCGACCAGCTCGGCGACCTCCCGCTGCAGCCACGACATCTCCTCGTCGACGCGGGCCTCGTCCAGCGTCACGAAGTCCAGCAGCTCCGAGGTGCCCATCAGCGCGGTACGGATGCCCAGGGCGTTGGCGTCGGCGTCGGGGATCCCGTACGCCTCCTGATTGGTCTTGTTGATGATCTTGGCGGCGCCGCCGAGTCGGGCGACCAGCCCGCCGTAGAGGATCAGGGCGTCGGCGGTGCCGCGGCCGCGCGGGAACACCCCCATGAACTCGTGCAGCACCGGGTGCACCGCGACGTGCGGCGGCAGGTACCGCGCGGCGAGCGCGCGGATGCTGCGCAGCGCGGCCACGTCCTGGTGGACCTCGCCGCCCTGCGGGTAGGCGATCGACAGGCACCGCACCCCTTGCCGCTCCGCAGCGATCGCCTCCAGCAGGGTGCAGGCCAGGCTGATCGACGGCGGCACCAGGACCGCGGTCAGGGTGCCGAACAGCTCCCGGTCGACGATCACGCCGTCGGCGGCGAGGGCCCCGCAGACCGCGTCGACCTGCCGCCATGCCTCCATCGACGTCGCGAACGGCACGTCCTTGCAGTAGGGCACGTTGTACCCGATGCCGCCGCCCTCGAAGGAGGTGAACCCGGCCGCCAGCGCCACGGCGAACAGGTCCCTTGCGTCCGGCGAGCCGTGCCGGACCTCCAGCGGCACGCCGACGGCGTCGATCAGCTCCTGGCCGCGCCGCCAGCCGTGCACGGTGAGCGGGTAGCCGTTGAGGTCCGCCGGTGACTCCCGCAGCGCCTGCGCTGCCCGGTCGAACTGCTTGAGCCGGGTGTACGAGTCGATCGTGACCGTCAGCATGCCCGGCCCGGCCGGCTCGAGGCGGCGCAGCAGCTCCAGCATCTCCTCGTGGCCGCCGACCCCGCAGCGGGGCTGCGCGATCGGCCGGCCGGTGCGGTGTGCGGCGCACAGCGCGTCGGCGGCCGGCGGCCGGGTCGAGCCGCGCAGGGCGTCGACGGTCTCCTGCCACGGCGGAAGGTCCTCGGCGGTGGAACGGTCGATGCGCATCCCGGCCCACTCGACGCCCTCAGACACCCGCCGCCACCCTCTCGGCGGCCGCGGCCTCGCGGATCAGGTCGAGCAGCATCGGCAGCTCGAACGGGTCCTCGAGGATGTGGTCGATGCCGAGGCGCCGCAGCCGCTCCACGCCGCCGGCAGTCTTGTGGCTGCCGACGGTCAGGTTCCCGCCGACCACGACCGGGCACCGCAGGCGCCCGGCGGCCCGCAGCGCGGGCAGGTCGGCGAGGTCGGCGTGGGCGTGGCCGTTGAGGCTGCCGATGACGACCGCCTCGGCCGTCGGGTTGGCCTCCAGCGCCGCGGCGAAGTCCGCCAGCGGCGTGCAGACACCGAGGTTGACGACGGTGAAGCCGTGCTCGCGCAGCTGCATCGCGATGAGGTGGTTGGCCACCGCGTGGGCGTCGCTGTGCGCCACGCCGAGAATGACGAGTCGCTGCATGGTTCGCTCCTTTGGGTCGGCTACGGGGGCGGTCAGTCGTCGAAGGCGGCGAACAGCTCGCGGTCGCTCGCCTCGGCCAGCCGGGCCCGGTCGAACTCCTCCGGGTCGGCCAGCGACAGGGACTCGAAGACCAGGTCGATCGCGGGCACCATGCCCCAGATCTCGCGGTACGGCGGCCACCCGTGGTGGCCGGTCCGCACGTCGTCCTGGCGGGCGAAGATGTAGTTCGCCCAGTCGCGGGTCATCGGCCGCCGGTGGTGGAAGTCGTGGCACACCGTGTCGCCGGTGAGCACGAGGTACCGGCTGGGCAGGTGCACCAGCAGCATCCGCGTCCACCAGCGGGCCCAGGCGCGCAGCCGCGCACCGCCGCGCAGGCCCGCCGCGGGAGCCGGCTCGCCGATGCAGATGGCGTTGGTGAGGCTCGCGAAGTACGCCTTGCCGCGGCGGGACTCGACGTCCCGGCCGGGGAACGTGTGCTTGACGCACAGCCGCAGCGTGTTGCTGATCTGGAAGAACAGCGTCATGGGCAGCACCCAGCCGAGCAGCAGCAGCGCCCAGCCGTCCAGCAGGGTCGCCGCGACGGCCAGCCCGGCGTACCAGGCGAGGGTGAGCGCCCGTTCAACCGGGCTCGCGGCGTGGGCGTAGGAGCGCACCCGCGCCCACAGGAACCGCGTGTGGAACACGGGGGAGACCAGCTTGCCCAGCACCCGCCGCCACATCTGCTCGCGGGTCATGCCGGGGCGCAGCTCCAGGCTCACCAGGAACGCCTGGACCGTCGGGTCCCGCAGCGTCATGTGGTGCAGGGCATGATGGTCGGCGACGTGCTCGGTGCTGTACCGCTCGAACTCCTGCACCAGCAGCAGCCCGGCGATCAGCTTGCCCAGCACCCGGTCCGGCCCGCGCCTGGCCCACATGTTGCGGTGGGCGCACTGGTGGAACATCATCATCCGCTGGTTGCGGGCCCCGTGCAGGGTGCTCGCCCAGCCCGGCAGCAGCAGCCACAGCCACCACCCGCCCAGGGCCAGCGCCGCCCCGCTCAGCGCCAGACCGGCCGCCATCGAGGTCAGCGCCGCCACGAGGTGCGCGGTGGGGGTCAGGTGCAGGCGGCGTTGTCCGGTGTACGGGCGGCCGGTGAGCATCGTCAGCGGCAGCTGCAGGACCGCGGGCAGCCGCCGCATCCCGTCACGGACGCTGTTGTCGGCCGAGTCGGTGGTCACGAACCGCCGGGCGGGCACGGCGACGGGTTCCGGCCGATGCGCGGTCGCGGTCATCGGTCACGCTCCCTCGCGGTCGACACGCTCGTCGGCGACGGCGACGATGCCGGCCAGGATCTGGTCGATCTCCTGCGGCGTCGTGGCCGGGTTCAGCACCATGATCTTGAGGAACACGGGCTGGCCGCCGTCGGCGCGGCGGACCCTGGTACGGGCCAGCAGTACCACCCCACGGTCCATCAGCTCCCGGCGCAGCGCACCGTTGAAGGCGTCGAGCCGGGCGTCGTCGTCCACGCCGGCCGGCAGGTACCGGAACAGCACGGTGCTCAACGACGGCTCGGCGGCCAGCTCCAGCCGCGGGTGCGCGGCGACCCGGCCGGCGGCGTGCCGGGCGAGCTCGTGGCAGCCCTCGACCATCTCGGCCATGCCGGCGCGGCCCAGGGCGCCCATCGTCACGGCGATCCGGAACGCTTCGGCGCGGCGGGTCGCCTGCACCGACTGCCCGTACAGGCCGATGTAGCCGGCGGCCTTGTCGTCGTCGGCGTTCAGCGTCGTGGTCGTCTGCCCGGACAGCGGCGCCAGGTGCGCCGCGTCGGACACCAGGAAGACGCCCGAGGTCGCCGGGGTCCAGCCGAACTTGTGCAGGTCCAGCGTCACCGAGTCGGCCCGCTCGATGCCGGCCAGGCGCCCCCGCAGTCGCGGCGAGAACAGGGCACCGCCGCCGTAGGCCGCGTCGGCGTGCAGCCACACGCCCCACCGCCCGCACACGTCGGCCAGCGCTGGCAGGTCGTCGACCCAGCCCTGGTCGGTGGAGCCGACGCAGGCGATCGCCGCGACCGGCACGGCGTCGTCGGGCAGGTTCTCCAGCGTCCGCTGCAGCTGCGCCGGGTCGAGCCGGCCGAGCGCGTCGCTGGGCACCCGCACGATCGCCTGCTCGCCGATGCCGGTGATCCCGACCGCCTTGCCGATGGAGAAGTGGGTCGCGTCGGTGGCCAGCACGACCGGCCGGCGGCCCGCCCCGCCGAGCCCGTCGAAGAACGGCACCGTGCCGCACTCGCGGCGCATGACGCTGTCCCGGGCGGCGAGGACCGCCATCAGGTTGGAGATGCTGCCACCGGCGGTGATCGTGCCCCCGGCCGCCGGGCCGTAGCCAACGACGTCGCAGAGGTTGCGGATGACGTGCCGCTCCAGCTCCAGCGCCCACGGCCCGGCCTCCCAGGCGTGCAGGGACTGGTTGAGCACGCCGAGGACGAGCTCGGCCGCCGCGGCGACCGGGGTCGGCGGGCACTGCATACGGGCCAGCGCGGCGGGGTGGCTGATGTCGACGGACCAGGTCGCGAACTCGCGCACGAACCGGCGGAACGTCTCGACCGGGTCGGCGGGCTCCTCGGGCAGCAGCGGCCCGGCGAGCAGCCGCGCCGCGGCCTCCCGTACGGCCGCCGGTCCACCCGCGGTGACGGGGCCCGGCCTTGCGCCGGTCACCTCCCGCAAAGTGTCGAGGGCCACCCCGGTAAGCACCTCGACCAGCTGCAGCCCCTCGACGCTCCCGGCGGGCGGGAGCTGTGCCGTCGTGCGGCGGGCGGGCTGTTCGACGATCGTCATCTGCCATCTCCTCGCGTCGGCTGTCGTTCGTGTCGTCGCAAGGAGGTTCTGCCCGCGCCCTATCCGGGCGGTTATCCGGCCGCTATCCGGCGGGGCGGCACGCCGGCGAAGGCGCGGCGAAAGCGAAACGATAGCGGCGTGGGTAGAACCGGGGCGACCGCAGTCCGCACCACGTGAGGAGAGCCCTGATGTTCCGTCGGTGCATCGTGACCGTCGCCGCGCTGCTCGCCGTCTTCCCGGCCGCCGCCGTCGCGCGTGGCACCGCCCAGAACCGGGCGGAGACCGGTTGGGGCAGTCCGGCCGTTGCCGCGGTCGGTGACCTGCGGTAGCCGGTTCAGGGGGCGTCGTCGTGCAGGTCGCGCAGGGTCTGCGCGGCCCGCGCGTGCCAGCCCCGGGCGCCGAGTTTGTCGAAGATTCCCAGCGCCGCGGCCAGCTGCGCGGCGGACTCGGCGGGGTCGCGGTCGGGGAGCCGGGCCAGCTCGAACAGCGCCTGCCCCTCCACGACCGGCTCGGCGACCCGCTGGGCGACCAGCACCGCCCGCTGCAGCGTCGTGCGGGCCCGCGCGGTCCGTCCGGCCCTGGCGTGCACCGTGCCGAGCCCGTGCAGGGCGTGCGCCTCGCCGGTCCGGTCGGCGGCGCTGCGGACCAGGTGCAGGACCTGTTCGAAGGCCCCGGCGGCCCGGTCCAGGTCGCCGGTGTCCAGGTAGACCTCGCCGACGCGGTGCAGCACCTGCGCCTCGACGCGGCGGACCCCGACGGAGCGGCAGATGCGCAGCGCCTCCTCGACCAGCTCCCTGGCCTCGTCCGGGGCGCCCTGGCTGAGCCTGACCCGGGCCAGGTTGGACAGCACGTGCGCCTCCGCGACCAGGTCCCCGGCCTGCCGCAGGGCCGCCAGCGCCGCCCTGTAGCCGTCCAGGGCCGCTGGTGCGTCGCCGCGCAGCCGGTCCAGATAGGCGAGGTTGCGCCGGACCAGCGCGGCGGCGTGCGGGTCGTCAACGCTGTCGAGCAGCCGCAGCGCCTGGCGCAGCTTCGGCTCGGCCCGCTCTGGGCAGCGCAGGAACATGTGCATGGTGCCGAGGGAATGCAGCGTGACCCCCTCGCCGCGGCGGTCGCCGGCCCGGCGGGCGGTCCGCAGGGCGATGTCGGCGGTCTCGGCCCAGTCGTCGTAGTACGCCCGTGTCTCGAACAGCGTCACCAGCGTGAACGCGAGGTCCCAGCAGTGTTCGGTGAGGCCCGCGTCGCCGGCAAGGCGCACGGCGGCGACGAGGTTGAGCCGCTCCAGCTCGAGCCACTCCATCGGGCGGGCCAGCATCGGCCCGGTCACCGGGTCGGGCAGCGGCCAGCGTGGCGCGGTGCCGTGCACGATGGTGAAGTCGCCGCCGTACTCGCGGCGGTGCGCCAGCTCCGCGGCGGTGAGCCAGGCCGCGACGAGCCGCCGTACGAGCTCGTCGCGCACGCCGTCGGGCTCCTCGCTTTTCAGAAGTTCGCGGGCGAAGGCGCGCACCAGGTCGTGGAAGCGGTACCGGACGGCGCCGGTCGTCTCGTCGGCGTGCGCCTCCAGCAGGCGGACGTCCACCAGTCGCTCCAGTGAGTCCTCGACGGCGTCGTGCCCGGCCTCCAACAGCGGCATCGCGATCCAGGCGGGGAAGTCGTCGCCGGGCAGCACGCTCAGGCGGCGCAGCAGCCGCCGGGTCTCCGGCGGCAGGCTGTCATAGCTCAGCCGCAGCGTGCCGCGGACGCAGAGGTCCCGGTGCACGAGCTCGTCGAGCAGCTGCGTCTCGTCCCGTAGCCGGCTGACCAGCCGCTCGACCCGCCAGTGCGGCCGGGACGCCAGCCGGGCGCCGGCGATCCGCAGCGCCAGCGGCAGATGCCCGCACAGCGCGGCGAGCTCGTCGGCCTCGTCGGGCTCGGCGAGGACGCGCGGGCCGACGATGCGGTACAGCAGCGACGCGCTCTGCCGGCCGGACAGCACCTGCACGTCGAACTGGTGCGAGCCGGGCAGCGCCGTCAGCCGCACCCGGGACGTGACGATCGCCGCGGAGCCGGGCGCGTTGACCAGCAGCGGCAGCACCTGTGTCTCGTCGGCGGCGTTGTCCAGCAGCATCAGCACCCGCCGGCCGGCGAGCAGGCTGCGGAAGAGGGCGACGCGTTCGCTGACGCTCTCCGGGATGGCCGTGCCGCTGGTGCCCAGCGCTCGCAGGAACTGCGCCAGGACCTCCGGCACCCGCTCCTGGCCGTGCCGCCCGCCGAGGTTGGCGTACAGCTGCCCGTCGGGGAACTGCGCGGCGAGGCCGTGCGCGGCGTGCACCGCGACGCTGGTCTTGCCGACGCCGCCGGGTCCGCTGATCGCCACCACCGGTGAGCTGCCCGGCTGCTGCGGGTCGTCGCGGCGTGCCGTCAGCGCCGCCTGGATCTCCTCGACGAGCTTCTCGCGGCCGGTGAAGTCGGCGACGTCCATCGGCAGCTGCCGCGGCGGCCCTGGCGACCCGGCGGGCATCCGCAGCGCCGTGGCCGGCCCGGCAGTCGCCGGCAGGTCCAGCGCCGGGTCCTGGGTGAGGATCGCCCGCTCCAGCCGCTGCAGCTCCGGCCCGGGTTCGGCGCCGAGCCTCTCAACCAGCAGCTGCCGGGCCCGCCGGTACACCTGCAGCGCCTCGGCCTGACGGTCACACCGGTACAGTGCGAGCATGAGATGAGCGTGGATGCGCTCCCGCAGCGGGTGCACCACCGCCAGCCGCTCCAGCTCGCTGAGCAGCTCCTCGTGCCGGCCCGTGGCCAGCTCCAGCCGGATGCGCTCCTCGACCGCGGTGTCGCGGGCCTCCTCCAGCTGCCGCCGCCACGCCTCGGCCGGGTCGCCCGGGATGCCGGGCAGTGCCGGGCCGAACCACATGGCCTCCGCGGCGCGCAGCTGCTCCAGCGCCTCCTCGGTGAACCCTTCGCGGGCCAGCCGGCGACCCTCGTCCACGAACAACCCGAACCGGTGGGCGTCGATCTCCTCCGGCGCCATCCGCAGCAGGTACCCGCCGGTGCGGGTGAGCACGGCCGACTCGCGCCCGGCCTCGGCGAGCGTCCGGCGCAGCTGAGAGACGCAGATCTGGATCTGTGACCGGGCCGTGGGCGGCGGCTCGGGCCACACCGCCTCGATGAGGTCGGCCACCGGCACGACGAGACCGCTGTTGACCGCCAGGCAGGCCAGCACCGTGCCGGTGCGGGCGCTGGAGATGGCCCATCGCCGGCCGTCGTGCACGACCTCCATCGGCCCCAGCACCCGCAGCTCCATCGGACTCCAACTTCCGGCTCCCGAGCGTCGTCGACGGCGGCTTCACCGCAACGATATCGAAGCATAACTATCAGTAGCCGGAGTCGCACCATCCGGGACCGCCGATTCGCGGTGGGCGGGGGACCTTTCCGTCAAAGGCAACACGCCGGTAATGGCACGGTCATCTGGCGCGGCCGGGGTCGTCCTCCGGGTGCTCCCGCAGGTGCTGCAGGGCGATGACGGCACCGACCAGCACCACGCCGCCGGCGATCTGCGTCGCGGTCAGCCGCTGGCTCAGCCACCACCAGGCGAGCACCGCGCTGAACACCGGCTCCAGGGAGATGTTCACGGTGCCGGCCTGCGCGCCGACCCGCGCCGTGCCCCACGCGTACAGCAGGAACGGCACCAACGTGCCCAACACCCCGACGAACACGATCCCCGGCCACTGCTCACCGTGCCGGGTGATGCCGGGCGCGCCGCCCGGCGCCAGCACCGCCAGCCACACCACGCTGGACACCGCGAACGCGTACACGTTGGCGCGCAGCGCGCCGTGCGCGCGCGTCGCGCGGCTGCCGAGCACCGAGAACGCCGCGACGCCCGCCGCCGTGGCCAGGCCGAAGCCGATGCCGGGCAGGTCCAGATTCCCCCATGACGTCTCCGGCAGGCGCACGACCAGCGCCACACCGAGCAGCGCCGCGCCGAGCCCGAGGGCGAGCGGCACGCTCATCCGCCGCCGGCCGAGCAGGATCAGCCAGCCCACCACGATGGCCGGGGCCAGGTTCTGCAGCACCATCGCCACCGCGACCGGAAGGTGCTGGATCGCGAGGAACAGGCAGCCGTTGGCCGCCGCCACCGACACCCCGAACCCGACGATCACGGCCCACCCGGCCCGCTCGCGCGTCGCCGGCCGGTCCTGCCGGTCTCGCCGGTGGGTGGCGCGGCCGGCGGCGACCAGCAGCGCCAGCCCGGCGAGGGTGATGAACGTGCGGGTCGCGACGAGCTCGAGCGGGTCGACGCCGGCGTCGAAGAGGCGGCTGGCGACGGTCCCGCCGAACCCCCACAGCGCCGCCGCCGCGACCACCGCCGCGTAGCCCGCCAGCCGGCCCTGTCCGCGCCCCGGCTCGGACCCGCGCGCCGGCGCGACCGTGACCGGAGGGCTCGATGAGGTCTGCGCTGCCATGGCGTCACTCCGTCCACACCTCGATGATGTAACCTGTAAACGAGTTTACCGGTTACCGAAGGCGGCGCAATGAAACCACAGGAGGCACCCGGAGCCCTGGAGACCGTGCGGTCCTTCGCCAACACGCTCGACCTGGAGCACGGCACCGACCAGCTCGCCGACGCCGCGGGCCTCGCCGCGTGGTGCGCCCGGCACCTGCCGGAGGTGTTTCCGCCGGCCCTGGTCGAGGCCGTCGCGCTGCGCACAGCGCTGCGGAGCGCGATCGACGGCGACCCGGCCGCCCTGGACGCGATCGCCGCCGCCCAGCCACTTCGGCTGCGCCTCGACGGCTCGTCCGCGCGGCTCACGGCCGGGGAAGACGCCACCGACCCGCTCGCCGCCCGGCTGCTGGCGGTCGTGGCGGTCGCCGCGCTCGACGGCACCTGGGAGCGGCTGAAGCTGTGCCCGGCCGAGGACTGCCGCTGGGCCTTCTACGACCACGCCCGCAACCGCAAGGGCGTCTGGTGCCAGATGTCGGAGTGCGGCAACCGGCGCAAGGTCCGCGACTTCCGCGCCCGCCGCGCCGCCGACGAGGCCCGGCTCGGCGGAGCCGTCGCGGATCCCGACGCCAGGTGATGGCGCGTCAGCCGAGCAGCACCGCCGCCAGCTGCCTGACCACGAACCGCCGCAGCCGTTTCCCATGAACCATCACAGCGACCTCCATCCTCGGGTGCGCCGATCACACCACCGCGGCGCACCCGGAGACAGAGTTCTCACGGACACGGTGACCGATACAGCCGGCGATACACGAGGCGCCGGCACCAGTGCGGCTGCGATGGCCGCCTTCAGGGGCGCACGGTGCCGCTCGCCCCGGGTGAGCCGCCGGCGTGCGGGTAGAGCACCAGGTCGCGGTCGTCCTGCATTGACAGCGTGGCGGCGCCGCGTCCGCTGGTGCCGGACGCCCGCAGCGGCCGGCCGGCGTGTGGAAGTTTCGCCCGCGCATCGAGGTCAACGCGGCGCGCGGGCCGGCCACCGTTGACGGCCGGCCGCGGGCGGCGCAAGCGTTGCCGCCATGACGAAGAGGCTCGCGGTCCTGGGCGCCGCCGGCGCGTGCGCCGCCCTGCTCGTGGTGTACCTGCAGCTGCCTTCTGCCGAGGCGACCGTGCCGCCACCGGCCGCGCCGGTGACCGGCAACGCGACCTACTTCGACGGGCTCGGCTCGCCGTACGGCGGCTGCGGGCTGCCGCAGGCTGAGCTGGAGACGCAGGACTTCGTCGCACTCAACGTGTTCGACACCCCCGGCGACGGCAGCTACAACACCCGTCCGGTGCCGCCGGCCATGGCCGACAAGATGGGCGTGTGGGACAACGGCCGCAACTGCGGGCGCTGGGTCCAGGTGAAGATCGCCGACTACTGCACCGGCACCAACGACGGCGCGCTCGGCCAGCCGTTCTGCCGCAACGGATCGTGGACGTCGGACGCGTACAACGGCGGCGTGCTGAACATGCTGGTCGCGGACAGCTGCGCCGACACGAACGCCTGGTGCCGCGACGACCCGTACCACCTGGACCTGTCCAAGGCGTCGCTGAACCGGTTCTCGAAGAACGGCTCCACGCTCGGCGACCTGTACCCGAACCACTGGAACAACCGGCACGTCGACTGGAACTTCATCCCGGCGCCCGCGTACTCCGGCGACATCCAGATCGGCTTCCTCAGCGGCGCGCAGCGCTGGTGGCCGGCGATCGCCGTGTCCCGCCTGCCCAACGGCGTCCACGGCGTCGAGTACTACGCCGACGGCGCCTGGCGGGCCGCGCAGCCCAACCGCGACATGGGGCAGTCGTTCGTGATCGGCGGCACCACCTCCGGCGGCACGCAGTTCCGGATCCGGGTCACGGACGCGGCGGACGCACTGGTGTTCGGCGGCCGCGAGTACAGCTTCTCCTTGCCGGACGCGTGCTCCGCCCAGTGCGGTCCCGCGTACACCAGGGCCACCTACACCACGACCGGCGCTTCGCCGTCGGTCTCCGTCTCGCCGTCCAGGTCCGCTTCGCCGTCGGTCTCGGTCTCCCCGTCGAGGTCTGTGTCGGGGTCTGTTTCGCCGTCGGCCTCGCGGTCGCCTTCCGCGTCGGCGTCCGCGTCTGCGGGTGGCTGCACCGCGACCGTCACCGTCACCGGCTCGTGGGACGGCGGCTACCAGGCCGAGGTGACCGTCCGCAACACCGGCGGCACCGCGTCGACCGGCTGGACGACGGCGCTCACGTTCGCCGGCACCCAACGCGTCGCCAGCTCCTGGAACGCCGTCACGACCCAGTCCGGCACCCGGGTGACCGCGACGAACCAGCCCTACAACGCGGTCATCCCACCCGCCGGCACCACCAGCTGGGGCATGGTCGTCACCGGCCAGAACCAGCCCGTGTCCGCCGTCACCTGCACGCTCAGGTAGCCAGTCCCCGCACAACGCCGCGAACCCGGCGGTGATGACCGCGTCGCAGGACGCGGCGGGCCAGTCACGGAATCACCCGGACGACGTGCACGTCCGGCAACCCGGACGCCGCGGAACCCCCGTGCTCGAGGGATCCGCGGCGTCACGGGTCAGCTCAGGAAGCCGCCGTACGGGCCGGCGAGAATGGCGTTCTTCTGGGCCTGGCTGAAGTGCGTGTTCGGGTAGTCGTAGAACGACGCGGACATGGGCGTGCCGTCCGTGGAGCTGGAGTCCGGCAGGCCGAAGCCGTGGCCGAGCTCGTGGACCATCCCGCCGTACCAGCGGTTCATCGGGCCGTTGCGGCCGGCGCCGCCGTCGGCGTCGTGGCCGGAGAGCAGGACCCAGCCGGGGCTGGCGCCGCCGCCGGACTTGCCGGCGTCCTCGGCGCTGATCTCGCCGACGATCAGCCAGCGGCTGTCAGGGTTGGCGAGGCTGTACCGGCGCCGCAGCTCGGCCTGCATGTTGAAGACGACGCACCAGTAGCGGTCGCCGTTCGGGTCGCAGTTGGTGTTGATGTACCAGTTGGTGTCGTGCTCGCCGTTGACCGTCTCGACGACGGTGGCGTTGAGGGCGAACGTCTTGCCGAGCTCCTGGCGGTAGTAGCGCTGCGCCTCGCGCATCACGGTCGCGATGCCGTCCGGGTAGCGCTGGTCGAACGCGACGTCGGTCGGCTTGAGCCAGAACACCCGCACCGTCTTCGTGCCCGGTGTGCCGGGGTTTCCGGGTGTACCGGAGGCGCTCGGCGATGGTGACGCCGACCTGGTGGGCGAGGCGCTCGCCGTCGGCCCGGCGGTGCCGGTGCACAGCACGTTGTTGAGCCGGAACGTGGTGGGCACCGGGTTCGTGCCGCTCCAGGTGCCGTTGAAGCCGAACGACGTGCTTGCGCCGGTGCCGAGCGCGCCGTTGTAGCCGGCGTTCACCGCCGAGACGCCGGTGCCGCTCTGCGTCACGGTCGCGTTCCAGGCCTGCGTGACGCTCTGGCCGGGGGCGAAGCTCCACGTCAGCGTCCAGCCGTTGATCGGGTCGCCGAGATTGGTGACCGCTACGTTGGCCCCGAACCCGCCCTGCCACTGCGAGCTGATCGTGTACGTCACCCGGCAGCCGGCGACGGCCGCCCCCGCCGACGTGGTGGCGACCGACGCGCCGCCCGCGACGAGGCAGGCCGTGGTGGCGACGAGCACGAGGCCCCGGTTCCGTTGAAGCCGCATCACATCCCCTTTCATCGATTCGATGCCCGCCACGGTGCACCCCGAAAACCTTTTCGGCAAGGTGGGGGAGCGAATCCGCGGGAAACCCGGCGAAACTTTCATGGGACTCGGCCCGGCTGCCGGACGCGCGGGCGACCGGCGCCGGTGCCTCGGTGCCACGCCACGCGTGACCGACTATTCCGTCCGAGCAATTCTGCCGGCCGGGTCATCACGTGCTGAATGGGTGATCGGAGTAGCACGCGAATTGCAATGCAATTGCGGGCGCATTGAAGCATCCGACTGTCCCAGGCGGACAGGGACAACCGTCCCGATTTGTGTCCCGTCCCTGGTCCTGGGTGGTAGGGCCTCTCCCCAGTTCGTGCCACGGTCGGCTGCGAATTGAATCGGCGGCGGCGTCCAATTTCTACATTCCTTTCGTCATCACCGAGATGACCTCGTGCAGAGGAGAATTAGCTGTGAAACGACGAATTCTTCAGGTCGGCGCCGTCGCGCTGGCCGGTTTGTTCAGCGCGATCGTCTTACCGTCCAGCCCGGCCAGCGCCGGGGCGAATTGCAACGTCCCGGTGCCACCGCCGGCGTGCGGTGGTGACGGCGGCGGTGACGGCGACCCGGTGGTGCGGGACATCCCCGTGCACGGCACGCTCGACACGGCCACGTATGTCGGCAATGCCGTGCGGGTCACCGGCTGGGGCATCGACCGGGACAGCGGCAGCGCGCCGCTCGTCGTCGACATCTACATCGACGGCGTGTGGAAGCAGACCCTCAGCGCCAACACGTACCGCCCGGACGTCGCCGCCGCGTACCCGGCCTACGGCTCCTACCGCGGCTTCGACGCCAACGTCCCGGCCGGCCTCGGCACCCACCAGGTGTGCGCGTGGGCGATCAGCGTCGTCCCCGCCGGCGCCGTGAACCCCGGCAACCCGCAGCTGGGCTGCAGGACGTACACCGCCACCCTCGCCGCCCCGACCGACGTGCGCACCATCTCCAGGACGGACGACGGCACCACGGTGATCGGCTTCAAGGACAACTCGGTGGAGGAGACCTCCTTCCGGGTCGTCATCACCCGGCAGTACTGGGAGCAGTACACCGACCCCCGCTGGGGCCAGATGTACCGCCCCTACTACGTCGACCGGCAGTTCACCGTGCCGGCGCAGGCAGGCACCGCCGAGGTGACCGCCACGACCGTGACCAGCGGCTCGGACTGCCGCACCACGGTGTACGCCGTCTCCGGCTCCGTCCAGAGCGCCCCGGCCGTCAAGGGCTGGTGCTGACACCGGCCGTCGTCACGTGAACGAACGGCCCGGACCCGCCGGAGGAATCACCTCCGGCGGGTCTCCCGTTCATGACCGGTCCCCGGCGCCGTGCTCCGCGATGCGCGGCCAGACACACGACCCGGCGGCGGTAGCCTCCGGTGGTGACGACGTCAGTCGATGACTACACCGCGACGTTGCCCCGGAAGCGGGAAGGGCGTCACATGGTGGCCAGGGCGACCGCGAAGACGCCCGCGGCGGCGGTGAGCAGCGCGCCGAGGGTGCCGCCCAGGACCAGCAGCGCCGGCCTGGTCCGCAGCCACAGGCGCAGGACGAGGTACACGCCGGCGGCGCCGATCAGCGCCATGACGGCCAGGTACGACACGAACAGGAAGCTCGCGCCGATCAGCAGGCCGCCGGCGGCCGCGGCGACCGGCGCGCGGCGGGTGCCGAGGTCGCGGACGAGGGTGATGTGGAGGACGGCGCCGGCGAACAGGGCAGCGACGATGACCGTGCCCGGCAGCCAGACGCGGGCGAGGCCCAGCATGAGCGCGAAGGCCGCGGCGACGCCGGCGGTCGTGGCGGCACCTTCGAGCAGGGCCCGGCGGGCGCCGGCGGGGCGCAGCCGGACGACGGTCGCGACCCCACCGGCGTACGCGGCGATCAGGGCGATCAATGCGATGAGCGCGAAGTCCACCATGCCGCCGACGCTACCGGCCGGGCGAGGCGGAACGGGTGCCCGAGATGGGCGGATGTCGTGAAGATCGTCCGCCGGTACGAATGGCGCCGGGAGGAGTTGTCGGCGGTTACCAACCTCGATGACCCCTGCCGCCCTAGGGTGGGGCCATGACCGAGATCGTGATCCGTGGCGGCCGCGTCATCGACCCGGGCGCGGGGACGGACGACGTCCGCGACCTGCTCGTGCGCGACGGCTCGATCGCCGACCCTGCCACCGTGAGCGAGCGCGCCGTCGTCGTGGACGCGACCGGCCTGATCGTCGGGCCGGGCTTCGTCGACGTGCACAGCCACGTCAACACGATCGCGGGGCAGCGCCTGCAGGCGTTCGACGGCGTGACCACGGCCCTGGACCTCGAGGTGGGGCTGATGCCGGTGGCCGCCGCGCTCCAGCGGGCCGCCGAGGAGGGGCGGCCGCTGAACTACGGGTACTCCGCGTCGTGGGCGGCGGCCCGGGGGCTGGTGCTGGCCGGGGTCGAGCCGGTGCCGGACCTGGCGGCCGTGCTGGCGCTGATGGGCAACGAGCACTGGCAGGCGTCGTCGTCGCCGGTACAGCGCAGCCGCTGGCTGGACCTGCTGTCCGGCGAGCTCGCCGACGGTGCGCTGGGCATCGGGGTGCCGATCGGGTACACGCCGCGGGCCGAGCCCGGCGAGTTCCTGCACGTCGCCCGGCTCGCCGGTGCCAACGGGGTGCCCGTCTTCGCGCACGTGCGGAACCTGATCGAGGCCGACCCCGACGTGCTGGTCGACGGCGCGGACGAGGTGACCGCGGCCGCCGCGGAGACCGGCGTCGCGATGCACTACTGCCACGTCAACAGCACCTCCGGCCGGCACGTGGAGCGGGCCCTCACCACCATCCACGCGGCGGTCTCGGCGGGTTCGCGGGTCACGTACGAGGCTACCCGTACGGCACCGCGTGCACGGGCATCGGTGCGGCGTTCCTCGCCCCCGAACGGCTGCACGTGTGGGGACTCGAGCCCCACAACCTGGTGCTCCTGCCGTCCGGGGAACGGATCGCCGACGCCGCCCGGCTGCGGGAGGTCAGGGCCGCCACGCCCGGCGCGCTCTGCCTCATCGAGATCCTCGACGAGGCGGATCCCGCGGACCGGGCGGTGCTGGAGGGCACGTTCGCCGACCCGGGCACGATCGTGGCCAGCGACGCGCTGCCGGTGTCGTTCGACGACGGCACCCGCGACACGCGGCAGTGGCCGCTGCCGGCGGGCGGGGCGACCCACCCGCGCACCGCCGGCACGTTCGCCAAGGCGCTGCGGCGGTTCGTGCGGGAGACCGGGAGCTGGGACTGGCCGGAGGCGTTCCGGCGCTGCTCGTACCTTCCGGCCCGGCTGCTCGACGCGCACGCGCCGGCCGCCCGGCGCAAGGGGCATCTGGGCGTCGGCGCGGACGCCGACATCGTCGTGCTGGACCCGGACCGCGTCACGGACCAGGCGACGGTGCTCGCCTCGACGGCACCGTCGCACGGCGTCCGGCACCTGCTGGTCAACGGTGAGCCCGTCATCCGCGACGGCGAGCTGCTCCTCGACGCGTACCCGGGGCGGGCGCTGCGCTCATGAACCACCCCGCCGGACCGGCAAGGTCCGGCACGCTCAGGACGTGTGCGCCCGGATGAGGTCGTCGACGCCGCGGAGGAAGGTGTCGCAGATCAGCGCGCGGTCGGACAGGCAGCCGGCCGCCATGGCGCCGTCGCGGAGCATGACGAATCGCCGGGCGGGAGGGTCGCTGCCCATCAGGGCGGTGACCGTGTCGAGGAACCACTGCCGGTGTGCCAGCACGGCCTGGTGCACGGGGTGGCCAGGGTCCGGGTACTCGGCCGCGGCGTTCAGGAAGGCGCAGCCGCGGAAGCCGTCTGACTGGATGCCCGCGGCGATCGACGCCGCGACGGCGCGGAGCGCGTCGGGTGCCGGGAGGCCGGCGCTCAGGGCCGCGTCCACCTGGCCCCGGATCTCCTGGTCGGCCGCCTGCAGGTAGGCGAGGACGAGATCCTCCTTGCCGGGGAAGTGCCGGTAGAACGTGGCCCGGGTCACCTTCGCCTCGCTGATGATCCGGTCGACGCCGACCGAGTGGATGCCTTCCCGGTAGAAGATCCCGGCCGCGGTGACCAGGAGCCGCTGCCGTGCCTCGGAGACTCCGCCCAGTGCCATGGGTCCATCTTAGAGATAGAACGTTCGGTCTTGACAGGCCTTCGCGAAGGCTGCACGCTGAGCGAGACAGAACGTTCGTTCTCCCTTGGGAAGAAGGAAGCTCCATGACCACCCTCACCGCGCCCGGCATCTCGACGACGGCGTCCGCCCTGCGGAGGCTGTACTTCGTCCGCTTCGCGTTCGCCATCGTCTGGGCCCTCGTGATGTTCACGACCGCTGACCACCTCGGCCCGCTCGCCAGGACGCTGCTGGTGCTCTACCCGCTGTTCGACGTGGCCGCGGCCGTCGTCGACGCCCGCGCCACCCGCGCCACCGGCTCGCCGGCGCTGCTCTACGTGAACGTCGCCGTCAGCCTGCTCGCCGCCGCCGGCCTGGTCTTCGCCGGCGCGGACGGCATCCCGGCGGTCCTGCGCGTCTGGGGTGTGTGGGCGGTCGTGGCCGGGCTCGTCCAGCTGATCGTGGGCGTCACCCGCCGCCGGATGGGCGGCCAATGGCCGATGATCATCAGCGGTGGCATCTCCGTGCTGGCCGGCGGCTCGTTCGTCGCCGGTGCCGCCGCGGACGACCCGGTGCTGACCAACGCCATCGGGTACGCCATCCCCGGTGCCGTCTTCTTCCTCATCTCCGCCATCCGCCTCGGCCGCGCCGCGAAGGCGAGCTGACATGGCTGACACCACGTTTGACGTCGTCGTCATCGGTGCCGGGCCGGTCGGGGAGAACGTCGCCGACCGGGTCGTGCGGGGCGGCCTGACCGCCGCCGTCGTCGAGCGGGAGCTGGTCGGCGGCGAGTGCTCGTACTGGGCCTGCATGCCGACCAAGGCGTTGCTGCGCAGCGGGACCGCGCTCCGGGCGGCCCGGCGCCTGGCCGGCGCGCGCGAGGCGGTGACCGGCGGCCTCGACGCGGCCGCCGTCCTGCGCCGCCGCGACGCGTTCGCCTCGAACTGGAAGGACGACGGGCAGGTCGCCTGGCTCGAGTCGGCCGGGATCGCGCTGTACCGCGGACAAGGGCGGATCAGCGAGGATCGGGTCGTCGAGGTGGCCGGCCCGGACGGCACCACGACCAGGCTCACCGCCCGGCACGCGGTCGTCGTCGCGACCGGCAGCGGCGCGCTGGTCCCCGACCTCGCCGGTCTGCGCGAGGCGGCGCCCTGGACGAGCCGGGAGGCGGCCGCGGCGAGCGAGATTCCCGGCCGGCTCGCCGTCATCGGCGGTGGCGTGGTCGCCGTGGAGATGGCGACGGCGTTCGCGAGCCTCGGGTCCGTCGTGACGGTGCTCGCCCGTGACGGGGTCCTGCCGGCGGCCGAGCCGTTCGCCGGCGAGCTGGTGACGGCGTCGTTGCGGGAGGTCGGCGCGTCGGTCCGGATCGGTGCCGAGGCGGCGTCGGTGCACCGCGGTGCCGACGGCACGGTGCGCGTCACCCTGACCGACGGGGAGCGGGTCGACGCCGACGAGCTCCTGGTCGCCGTCGGCCGCACGCCGAACACGCAGGACATCGGCCTCGACCGGATCGGACTGAAGCCCGGTGGCTGGCTGACCGTCGACGACACGCTGCGGGTGGAAGGGGCGGGCGGCTGGCTGTACGCCGCCGGTGACGTCAACCACCGCGCGCTGCTGACCCACCAGGGCAAGTACCAGGCCCGCGCGGTCGGCGACGTCATCGTGGCCCGCGCCAAGGGCGAGACCGTCGAGGACGCCCGGTGGGGCCGGCATGTCGCCACGGCTGACGAGCGGGCCGTGCCGCAGGTCGTCTTCACCGACCCGGAGGTCGCGTCGGTGGGCCTGACCGCGGCCGCCGCCACGGCCGCCGGCCTGCGGATCCGGGTCGTCGACCACGACCTGGCCGCCGTCGCGGGATCGGCGCTGCACGCCGACGGCTACGAGGGGCGGGCGCGGATGGTCGTCGACGAGGACCGGCAGGTGATCGCCGGCATCACGGTCGTCGGCCCGGACGTCGCTGAGCTGTTGCACGCCGCGACGGTCGCGGTCGTCGGTGAGGTGCCGCTGGACCGGCTGTGGCACGCCGTCCCCGCGTTCCCGACCGTCAGCGAGGTGTGGCTGCGCCTGCTCGAGACGTACGGCCGCTGAACGATCCGCCCGCCCTGTGTCCGGCGGACCGTGACGGGTCCGCCGGACACAGGGGTCGCGGCTCAGGTGATGGTCAGGCTGTCGATGTTCGCCCCGTTGGCGCCGGTCGTGGTCGCCCGGACGGTGACCTGGCTGCCGGCGGGCAGGGACGCGGTGAACGAGGTGGTGCTCCAGGTGTCCCAGGAGCCGGTCGGGTTGAACGCCAGGGCGCCGTTCACGACTGTGCCGTTGACCGAGATGGCGAGGGGTCGGTTGGCGGTGCCGCCGTGGGCGTACCGGAACGTCAGCGTCCTGGTGCCCGCGGTGGGCACGTTGACGGTCCACTGGACGTAGGCGCCGCTGGCCGACGTGTCGGCGAAGTCGACGAAGCCCGTCCCGGTGTAGTCCGCGTGGCGGGTGTCGATGACGGCGCCGCTGAGCAGGGCCCGTTCCGCCGGGTACGCGGTGCCGCCCGTGACGGCCGGGAAGGCCGCGCCGCTCGGCTCGACCGTGGCCGCCACGCCGCCGCCGGTGATGACCGGGATCGACGCGGTGACGACCGACAGGATCTTCCGGGCGGAGTCCCACACCGTGCCGCCGCCGCTGGTGATCGCCGTCGCCTCGGTGCTGCAGGACGGCAGGGTGGCACCGCCGTTGACCCGCATGCCGACCGGAGCGGTCAGGCCGTGGACGCGCACGATGTAGCGGCGCGTGGTGGGTGCGCCGTCGTACGTGCCCTGCGGGTGCCTGATGACGGTCCTGGTCGCGGCGTCGGTCCAGGTCAGGGTGGTGACGCTCCTGGCGCCGGAGACGCGGTGCGCCTCGGTGACGCCGTCGTCCTCCACCAGGTTGAACGTGCCGTCCGCGCCGGCGTACACCTCCATCTCCAGCTGCCGCTTGTTCAGGTAGGCGGTGCTCTGCGCGTACTGGTACTTCGGCAGGATCGCGCCCGCCTTCACGAAGAGGATGATCTCGCCGGTGTACGTGACGTAGGGCAGGTCGGCGGCGTCGGTGCCGACGTGCCTGATGTCGGCCCAGAAGTTGTACCAGGTGGCGCCGGCGGGCAGCCACACGTTCTGGGTCGCCCCGCCGTCCTGCGTCACCGGCGCGACGAGCAGCGACGGCCCCCACATGTACTGCAGGTCGTGCGAGTAGGCGTTCGGCCGGTTCTGGTAGTCGATGACCATCGCCCGGGCCATCGGCATCCCGGTGGTGCTCGCCTCGTGGGCGATGCTGTAGATGTACGGCAGCAGCGTGTACCGCAGCTCCCCGTACTTGCGGAAGTCCGCCTGGATGACCGCGCTCTGGTCGAGCGGCCAGCGGGAGGCGACCGCCCCCTGCGACGTGGTGCTGGCCCCGCTGTGCGGCCGCCAGATCGGCGACAGGCTCGACCAGGCGGCCGTCCAGTTGCGGTAGAACGGCTCGGGGATCAGGCCGCCGGTCTGGCCGTGGAAGCCGCCGCCGTCGATGTTGGAGAAGGGGAAGCCGCCCAGCCCGCCGACCAGCATCCCCCGGATCTGCTGGCGCATCTCGTCGTAGGTGGAGGCGATGTCGCCGGTCCAGTAGTGGCCGTAGCGCTGCTGCCCGGCCGACGCGCCGCGGCTCCACGTCCAGGGGCGCTTCGCGGTGCCGATGTGGCCGGCCGCCTGCGGGTCCCAGCCCTCCTCGCCGACGCCCTTGTGCAGGTAGAAGAAGTACGCGTTGCGCAGCTCCGACCACTTCTTGCCGCTCGCGGAGTCGGCGTTGAACGGGATCGGGCCCAGCTCGTCGGTCTCGTCGAGCCACAGCCCGTCGCCGGGGAAGTGCAGCGCCGGGTTCAGGGCCTTGGTCCAGAAGACGTTCCACACCCAGGCGCGGGTCGCGGGGTTGGTCCAGTCGGGCACCGAGCCGCTGTCGGCCACCCCGGTGAGGTCTGCTGCCTTGAAGCTGTAGCCGGGCGGCGGACCGCCGACCCAGCCGGCCATGAGGTTGGAGTTGTTGCGGTTGTAGTCCAGCGTCATCGTGACGCCGTTCTCGGCTGCCCACGCCTGGTATCCGGCGGGGTCCGGCCATCGTGTGGGGCTGAACTCGAACCACGAGCCGCCCCACGCGCCGGTGCCGTTGCGCCAGCGGTTGTCGTTGACGTGGTGGTCGAACGGGTAGCCGGCGTTGCGGTGCTGGGTGATCTTCGTCCGCCACCAGTTCTGGTCGCTGACGTCGGGGAAGTTCTTGTCCGACATGTGCAGCCCGAAGATGGCCAGCTGCGGCAGGCGCGGCCGTCCGGTCAGCTGGGTGTAGCGGTCAAGCAGCTTCGCGAACTCCGGGCCGTTGATGAGGAAGTAGTCCAGCTGCGGCCGCACGCCGGCGGTGTTGTGGTCGTCGGCGGAGAACGCGTAGTCCCTGGCGGTGCCGTTGGCGAAGGCGAAGGTGGTGTCGAAGGTCGTGTTGAAGAAGACGCCGTAGCCCTTGGTGGACAGGTACAGCGGCACGATCGCGGGAGCCTGGTCGGAGCGGACGGTGCCGTAGTTGTGCGACACGACGTCGCCGGTGCGGTCGACCCTGGGGGAGCGCCCGTACAGCCCGTGCCCCGCCTTGACGAAGTGCTCGTCGGCGGGCGGCGGGACGAAGGCCTCGGTGACGACGCTGTTGTTGGTGCCGCCCCAGGTGATGCTGCGGGTCGCGTCCTCCTTCGCCAGCAGCGCCCCGGTGCCGCGGTGGTAGAACTCCAGCCGCAGCGGGTTCTTCTGCAGCACGATCCGGATGCCGTCCGCCGCGCCGGTGACGATGGTCAGGCTGGTGCCGGCGTCGGTGACGGTCAGGGTGCCGCCCATGCCCGCGTGGTTGACGGGCACCACCATCTCGTAGCGGGTGTCGGCGAAGAACGTCTCCCCGCTGCGGATCGCACGGACCCGGACGATCTGGTTGCCGTACGCGGTGATCCGCAACCGCTGTCCCGTGGTGCTGGTGACGGTGACGCTGCGGGCGTCGGTCAGGTGGGACGCGTAGTTGCCGAGCTGTTCCCCGACGGCCGCGACGGCCCGGCCCGGCCCGGCGGCGACGGCGCCGATCGACAGCCCGGCGGCCAGGCCGAGCACGTTCCTTCTCTTCATCGCATCGACTCTCCTCGACAGGTGCGGGCGAATCCGTTGCGCTTGTGACGGTGGGGTGTGCGCAACAGCGCGCGCGGCGAATTGGGTCTCCGGGCGGGTTGGCGGTTGGAGCGCACCGGAAACGGTTCCCACAGTGGTCCGCCGCAGTGAGTTCTGTCAATACCTTGCAATAGACCGATTTCACATCGATGGTCGTCGTGCTATCGTCGACGAACTGACAAGATCTGGAACCGCTTCCAGAGCGATGTGAGGAGCTGCGGATGGCGGCGACGATCAAGGACGTCGCCCGGCTCGCCGGGGTCTCCCAGTCGTCGGTGTCCCGCGCCCTCGCCGCGCCGGGCCAGGTGCGGCCCGCGACCCGGGAACGGGTGGAGCGGGCCGTCGCGCAGCTCGGTTACGAGCCGAACCGGATCGCCCGGGGGCTGAGCACCGGGCGCACCGGCACCATCGGCTTCCTGGTGCCCGACATCGCCAACCCGCTGTTCGCCGGCATCGTCAAGGCCGCCCAGCGCCGGTCCCGGGAGTTCGGGCTCGCGGTGCTGCTGGCCGACTCCGACGAGGGACCCGCCACCGAGCTGGACCTCATCCGGACGCTGACCAAGCAGGTCGACGGCTTCGTGCTGTGCGCACCCCGCGCCGGCGACGACGAGTTACGTTCCGTCTGCGGCGACCTGCCGGTGGTGCTGCTCAACCGCCGGGTCGGCCAGCTGCCGTCGATCATCTTCGACAACGCCGACGGCGTCCGCCAGGCGCTCGCGCACCTCGCCGCGCTGGGCCACCGCCGGGTCGCCTACGTCGCCGGGCCCCGCACGTCGTGGGTCAACCGGGAGCGCCTGCGCGCCGTGCGGGCCGGCGCGGCCGGCCTGGGCCTGGAGGTGGTCGAGGCGGGCAACGTGTCACCCGACTTCGAGGGCGGCGTCGCCGTCGCCGACCTGGTCCTGGCCGCCGGCGTCACCTCGGTCATCGCGTACAACGACCTGATCGGACTCGGTCTCGCCAGCCGCTTCGGCGCCCGGGGCGTGACCGTGCCCGGTGACGTGAGCATCGTCGGCTTCGACGACATCCCGGCCTCGGCCCTGGTCACCCCCGCCCTGACCACCGTCAGCCAGCCGAAGGACCAGTGCGGCCGGGCCGGCATCGACCTGCTCGCCGACCTGCTCAACGACCGCGAGCGCCCCGGCGGCACCCGTACGTCCCTGCCGACCCGGCTGATCGTCCGCGCCTCCACCGGCCCTGCCTCCGCAACGGACCGCTGAAAGGACCAGCGGTGTCGGCCGGTGGGCGCGTGCAGCGAGGTCGACCGGTTGACAAGGAACCTGCAACCGAACCGCTACCGTTTCGCTCCGACGCCGGTCGACGGGCCAGCGGATCACGCGATGGCGCCAAGACGTGGTCGCCTGGGCGGGCACCTCCGGTCGCCTCGTCACCGCGGCCGTTCGTCCCGCACCCCTGATGGAGAAAACTTCGTGCTTCGTCGCCGTATCCAGGCGCTCCGGCTGCGACCGGAGGCCGGCTCAACGCTCAACGAGCTGCTCGTCGTCGGTGTCGTGCTCGGCGCACTCGGCGGCATCGCCGCCTCCTCGGTCAGCGGCCTCACCGGCAAGGGCCGGGCGGTCGCCTGCAAGGCCGAGAAGCAGACCGTCGAGATCGCCTACCAGGCGTACGTCGCGAACGAGAACACGAAGCCGGCGACGGTCGACGACCTGGTGACGGCGGGCTACCTGAACGCGGAACCGGCCGCCGCGAACGGCATCACGCTCGACGCCACCGGCGCCGTCACCGCGACCGGCTGCTGACCGCCCCGCTGGACCGGTGCTGTGAGGGTCAGCGACGGCGGTGGCGGTAGTGGTTGACGACCAGCGCGGTCGCGCAGGCGAGGGTGACCATCCCGAAGGCGGCGCCGACGAACGGGTTGGCGCCGATGCCGGACATGGTGGCGTTGGTCGCGGCGCTGAGCACCAGCACCAGCCACAGGACGGGGCGGAGCATGCCGCGGCGCTCAGGAGCGTCGGCGGGAACGTCGGAGGGGGCGTCGGCGGAGGCGATGCGGTAACGATCGGTCATACCGGCAACGCTATGCAGCCGGGCGCTCGCAGGCGATCCAGCCAGCGCGCCGGTGCGGGTACAGCAGGCTGTACTTTCCGGACCGCGAACGGCTGATCAGCCCAGCCGTCGCCTATCGTTCCTGCCGGGAGGCCGGAAGGGGGCACGGTGCGGCAGTACGTCCGGGAACGGGTGCGCGCGTCCGTCGACGCGCTCGAACGCGTCGTCGGCGGGCTCGGCACGGCGATCCTGGCCCTTGGCGCGTTCCTGCTGCTGTTCGTCACGGCGGTCGCGTCGCTGGCCGGCATCGGCCTGCTGGTTGTCCCGTCGGCGCTGAAGGCGGCCCGGTGGGCGGCTGACCGGGAGCGGGCCCGGCTGTCGCGGTGGGACGCCGTCCTGCCGTCGCCGCCGCCGGTGCCGGCCGGCCTGCGCGACGCCGTGCGCGACCCCTGGGTCCGGCGCGATGCCGCGTTCGTCGCCATCCACGGCACGGGCGGGTTCGCGCTGGGCATGCTCGGGCTCGCGCTGCCGTTGTCGGCGGTGCAGTACCTGCTGTTCCCGCTGTACTACTGGGCGCTGCCGCCGGACGCGGGCGGCCCCGGCTACGTCACCTGGCGCATCGACGGGCTGCCCGACGCCCTCGCCGTCGCGCTCATGGGCGTCGGCTGGCTCGCCGTGTCCGTCGCGCTCGGCCCCAGGATCGCCCGCTGGCAGGCGGCGCCGGGACGGCGGTGGCTGGCGCCGCCGCGCGACGTGGACATGTCGCTGCGGATCGCGGAGCTCACCGCCACCCGCGCGGCCGCCCTCGACGCGCACGCGGTCGAGCTGCGCCGCATCGAACGGTCGCTGCACGACGGGGCGCAGAACCGGCTGGTCGCGGTCACCGTGCTGCTCGGCGCCGCCCGGCGGGCCCTCGCCCGCGATCCGGCGCTGGCGGCGGAGGTCCTGGACCGGGCCCACGACGCCGCCGAGCTCGCGCTCGCGGAGCTGCGCACCGTCGTGCGCGGGATCCTGCCGCCGGTGCTCGACGACCGCGGGCTCGCCGGCGCGCTCGACGGCCTGGCCGCCGGCAGCGGCGTGCCGTGCACCGTGGCCGTGGACGTGCCGGGGAGGTGCGCGGCATCGGTCGAGGCGACGGCGTACTTCGTGGTCGCCGAGGCGCTGACCAACGTCGCCCGGCACAGCGGCGCCAGTACCGCTGCCGTCACCGTCACGAGAAGGACCGATCGGCTGCACGTGTCGGTGGCCGACGACGGCCACGGCGGCGCCGACGAGGGCCGCGGCTCCGGGATCGGCGGCATCCGCCGGCGGGTCGAGGCCCACGACGGCCGGTTCACCCTGACCAGCCCACCCGGTGGGCCGACGACGATACATGTGGAGCTGCCGTGCGGATCGTGATCGCCGAGGACGACGCCCTGCTGCGGGAAGGCCTGGCCATGCTGCTGCGGGCCGAGCAGCTCGACGTGGTCGCCACCACCGGAGCGCCGGACACGTTCCTGGCCGCGGTGGACGAGCACCGGCCCGACGTCGCGATCGTCGACGTCCGCATGCCGCCGACCCACACCGACGAGGGCATCGTGGCCGCCGTCGAGGCGCGGCGCCGCCACCCGGACCTCGCGGTGCTGGTGCTGTCGGCGTACGTGGAGCAGGCGTTCGCCACCGACCTGCTCGCCGGGGGAGCGGTGCGGCTCGGCTACCTGCTCAAGGAGCGGGTCGGCCGGGTCGAGGAGTTCCTCGAGGCGCTGCACCGCGTCGCCGGCGGTGGCACCGCGATCGACCCGGAGGTGGTCGGCCAGCTCTTCGCCCGCACCCGCCCCGACAGCACGCTGAACCTGCTCAGCCCGCGGGAGCGCGACGTGCTCGCCCTGATGGCCGAGGGCCTCGGCAACACGGCGATCGCGGAGCGGCTGTTCGTCACCGAAGGGGCCGTGCACAAGCACATCCGCAGCATCTTCGCCAAGCTCGGCCTCGCGCCCGACGACCGCGCCGACCGGCGGGTGACGGCGGTCCTGCGGCACCTGGAGGACACCCGGCGCCTGGGGTGAACACGGGATGAGCACGGGGGAGTACAGCCTGCTGTACCACGGTTCGCCAGCACGCTGGATCGATCATGGGCCGGCGCCGCCATAGCGTCGCCGGTATGGATTTGAAGGTTGGGCAGAACACCGGCGCGGCCGTCCGCGTCGAACAGTTGACCCGCACATACGGGTCGGGGGCGCAGGCCGTCGCCGCGCTCGCCGGTGTCGACGTGCAGTTCGACCGGGGCACGTTCACGGCGGTGATGGGGCCGTCCGGCTCCGGCAAGAGCACGCTGCTGCAGACCGCGGCCGGCCTGGACCGGGCCACGTCCGGACGGGTCTGGATCGGCGGCACGGAGCTGTCCGGCCTGTCGGAGACGAAGCTGACGAAGCTGCGCCGCGACCGGATCGGCTTCGTGTTCCAGGCGTTCAACCTCGTCAACGCGCTGACGGTGCAGGAGAACATCGTGCTGCCGCTGCGGTTGTCGGGCGGGCGCCCGGACCAGCCGTGGCTGCACCACGTGGTCGACCGGGTCGGGCTGCGGGAACGCCTGCACCACCGGCCGTCCGCGCTGTCCGGCGGGCAGCAGCAGCGGGTCGCGATCGCCCGGGCCCTCGCCACCCGCCCCGAGGTGATCTTCTGCGACGAGCCGACCGGTGCGCTGGACACCGAGACCGCGGCGGACGTGCTCAGCCTGCTGCGCGCCGTCGTCGACGAGCACCGGCAGACGGTCGTGATGGTGACGCACGACCCGGTGGCCGCCTCGTACGCCGACCGGGTCCTGGTGCTCGCCGACGGCCGGATCGTGCGCGACCTGCCGCAGCCGGGCGTGGAGCGCATCGCCGAGCAGCTGGCGTCGCTGGGCCGCCGCCGGGCGGTGGCGGCATGAGCGGGCCGGAGCACAGCGGAGGAGCCGCGAATCGCCATCGCAGTGTTGGGTCGGGACGACGCCGGAGCGAAGCGGAGGTGGCGGCATGACCGCGCTCGCATTGCGGATGCTGCGGCACCGGCCCGGTCCGGCGGTCGCTACCTTTGTCGCCCTCGCCGCGGGCGTCATGATCCTGATGGCGATGGGTGCGCTGGTCGAGTCCGGGCTGCGGTACCGGCCGGACCCGGTTCGATACGCGGCCGCCGACGTCGTGGTCGCGCATCGCGACCTCACCATCAGCACCAAGGATTTCGACGGTGAGGTCGTCCGGTCGACGGTATGGCTGCCCGAAGGCGGGACGGTCCCGGCCGAGCTGATCGAGCGGATCCGCGGGCTCGCCGGCGTCGCCACGGTTGCCGCCGACGACGCCGTGCCGGTCGGCCTGCCCGGCGCTACGGGACACGGCTGGTCCGCGGCCGCCCTGACGCCGTACCGGATCGTCGACGGCGCACCGCCGGCCGCCGCCGACCAGATCGCGGCCGACCGGCGGCTCGGCCTGGCACCTGGACAGCAGACGAGCCTGGTCGTCGGTGGGGTCGCCCGGGCGTACCGGGTCAGCGGCGTCGTCGACGGGCCGGCACCTGCGGTCTTCTTCACCGACGCGCACGCCGCGACGCTGTCGCCACACCCAGGACGGGTCGCCGTCATCGGGGTCGTGGCGCGGCCCGGCGCGGACAAGGCCACCCTCAAGGCGGCGGTGCGCGGGGTCGCGGCCGAAGCGGGCGCGAAGGTCTAAACCGGCGGGGACCGGGGCCTGGTCGAGGGGTCCGCCGACCTCGACGCGCGGGACCTGCTCATCCAGGCCGGCGCGGGGTTCGGCGGGTACGTCGCGCTGCTGATCGTGTTCGTCGTCGCCGCCACCGTCGGGCTGTCGGTGCGGCACCGCCGCCGCGACCTGGCGCTGCTGCGTGCCGTCGCCACGACCCCCGCCCAGGTCCGCCGGATGATCATGGCTGAGGCGGCCGTGGTGGGTCTCGCCGGCGTCGCGGCCGGCCTGCCCGCCGGCCTGCTCGCGACCCGGTGGGTGCGGGCGGAGCTCGTCGGCCGCGGCTTCGTCCCCGCGACGTTCCCGATCGCCGGCGGCGTGCTCACCACGGTTGCGGCCGCCGGCGTCACCACCCTCGCCGCCGTGCTGTCGGCGCTGATCGCCGCCCGGCGCGTCACCGCGATCCGTCCCGTCGAGGCGCTGGGGGAGGTGTCGGTCGAGCCACCCCGCAGCGGCAAGGTGCGCCTGGTGAGCGGCCTCGTCGCGCTGGCCGGCGCGGGATCGTCCGGTGCGGTCACGCTCGGCACCGGCGGTCAGGCGGCCCTCACCGCCGCGGTGGGGATGCTGTACCTGTTCGTGATCGCCGTTGGCCTCCTCGCACCCTGGATCAACCGGGCCGCCGCACAGTTCCTGGCACCGGTGCTGCGGACGGTGTGGGGGAGCAGCGGGTACCTCGCGACCGCCAACCTGAAGGCGAACGCGCGCGGCATGGCCGCCGTGCTCACCGCCCTGGTGCTGTCGATCGGGCTCGGCGGATCCGTGTGGTTCCTGCAGGACAACCTCGAGCGGCAGACCGTCGCCCAGCGCCGGGACGGCCTGCGCGCCTCGCAGGCCCTGGTCTCCCCGGCCGGGCTGCCCGCCGGCGTCGCCGACGACGCGCGGAGGATCCCTGGAGTCCGGGCCGCCACGTCGGTACGGCGGACGTCCGTCATCGTGAAGTTCCTCGACGGCGCGGAGACGGTCGGCGCCCAGGCGGTCTCCGGGCCGGACCTGGACTCCACAATGGACCTACGGGTGCGGCAGGGCGACCTGGCGTCGCTGTCCGCCGGTACCATGGCCGCATCGTCGATCAGGGCGTCGACCCACGGCTGGGACGTCGGCGACACGGTCTCGCTGTGGCTCGGCGACGGTACACCGGTGCGGCTCAGGCTCGTCGCCGTCTACGAGCGCGGCCTCGGCTTCGGCGACATCACCCTGACCCGTGACACGGTCGCCGGGCACACCGCCCGCGACGTCGACGACGAGGTCCTCATCAGCACCTCGGGCCCGGCGGACCTGTCGGCGCTCACCACCCGGCACCCCGGCAGCGCGCTGGTCGCCACCGGCGGCCAGACCCGGCAGCTCGCCGCCGACCTCGCCGTCAGCGCCTGGCTCAACCGGCTGCTCGTCGGCGTCATGGTCGGCTACGCCGCGCTCGCGGCCGCCAACACGATGGTCATCGCGGCCCTCGCCCGCCGCCGCGAGCTCGCGGTCCTGCGCCTCGCCGGCGTCACCCGCGCCCAGCTGAAGCGGATGGTCCACGCCGAGCAGGCCGGTCTCCTCGGCGTCGCGGTCCTCCTCGGCGCCGGGATCGCCCTGGCGACCCTGACGACGGTGGTCCGCGCCGTGACCGGCGCGTCGCTGCCGTACGTCCCGCCGCTCGGCTGGTCCACCGTGATCGCCGGGACCGCGCTGCTCGGCCTCACGACCACGGTCCTGCCGATCGGCCGCCTGCTGCGCGCCTCCCCGATGGACCACATCGGCGTGAGGGAATGATCAACCCCGGCTGGGGGCGTCGGTAGGTGGGCGACGCTGGCATCCTAAGGTGAAACGGTGCTCACCCTGACCGGATGCCGCGTCGTCACGCCCACGGCTGTTCTCGACCCGGGATGGGTGAGCATCGCCGGCGGTCTCATCAGAGCGGTGGGCCGAGGTCGTCCACCCGCTGCCGGCCGGTCGGTGGACCTGGAGGGCGGGTGGCTGCTGCCCGGCTTCATCGACCTGCACATGCACGGCGGCGGCGGTGCCCAGATCACCACCGACGACCCCGCCGAGATCCGGCAGGCAGTCACCTTCCACCGTCGGCACGGCACCACCCGGACTCTGGCCAGCCTCGTCACCGACCGCCTGGACCGCATGGTCGCCGCGGTCACCACCCTCGCCGCGATGATCGATGCCGGGGAGCCCGGAGTCGTCGGCATCCACCTGGAGGGCCCGTTCCTGAATCCCGCCAAGCGCGGCTCGCACCACCACGAGTTCCTGCTCCCGCCGGACCCGGCCGCGCTGCGGCAACTCCTGGAAGCCGGGCGCGGCCACATCCGTGTCGTCACGCTCGCGCCCGAGCTGCCCGGCGGGATGGAACTGCTCAACCAGGTGGTCGAGGCCGGTGCCATCGCCGCTGTCGGGCACACCGAGGCGACGTACGTCCAGGCCCGTGACGCGTTCGCCGGCGGTGCGCGGCTGGCCACCCACCTGTTCAACGCCATGCGGCAGTTCCACCACCGTGACCCCGGCCCCGCTGGTGCGGCCCTGGCCAACCCGGCCGTCACCTGCGAGATCATCAACGACGGCGTCCACGTCCACGATGACGCCGTGCGCATCGCGGTCGACGCGGCCGGTCCGGACCGCGTCGCGTTCGTGACCGACGCGACTCCCGCCGCGGGAATGACCAGCGGCAGTTACCGGCTCGGCCCGGTGCCCGTCATCGCCGAAGGCGGCAGCGTACGCCTCACTGACGGCACCCTGGCCGGCAGCATCCTCACCATGGACGCGGCGGTGCGCCACGCGGTCCACGTCACCGGCCTGCCCATCACCGACGTCGCCCGATCCGCGGCCACCACCCCGGCCACCCTCCTGGGCATGGCCGACCGCACCGGCAGCCTCACCCCTGGCAAGGCCGCCGACATCGTCGTCCTGGACGACGACCTGCACGTGCGCGAGGTGCTCGCCCACGCCCGACCCGTACACGGGCTCCTCCAGGCACCCGACGCCTGACGACGAGACGATCCTCGACCTGATCGACGGGAGCAGCGCACAGGGGCGTGCAGGAGTGAACGCCGGCCGGGGCTCCGTACGATGCGTCGGGTGCGGACGTGGGACTTCGGCGCCCTGCGGACGGCCACGGCCGGCGGCGTGGTCGTCCTCGCGGGCATGTTCAGCACGGTCGATCAGGCCACGGCCTGCACGCTGCACGAGGCGGACACGGGCCGGCTGCTCGGTGGGTGGCCGATGCCCTACGACTGGTGCTTCTCCCACCCCGACACGAATCTGTCGACGTTCGAGGCGGACGGCGAGGCGTACTCGATCGTCCGCGGCCGCGGCTCCGACTGCACCGTGCACCGGCTCACCCTCGGCGGCCCGGTCCTGCTCGACCGGTTCGAGCCGGACGGCGACGGCGTCCACACCGTGGCGGCGGCCGTGGTGGCCGGGCGGCCGGCGGTGCTCAGCAGCGACTGGCGGCGCGTCCACTACCACCACCTGCGCACCGGCGAAGCGCTCCGGGCACCGTGGAGCGCGCCGGACGGCTGGCGGGTGGAGGAGCTCGTCGCGGTGGCCGGCCGGGCGTACGCCTGGCTGGAGCCGGACGACGACGACTCGCCGGGGACCGACTGGCGCCGCTGGTTGTGGGACGCGATCAGCGGCCGGCCGGTCGTGCCGCCCGCGTTCGTGCGGGGCTACCGCTGGGGTCCGTGGGCGCTCGGCCGGCGACCGGCACTGCTGGTGAAGACCGACTGGCAGGAGTACCGCGTCCTCGACCTGGCCCTGCGCCGGCCGGTCGGTCCGGCCCTGCCGGAGAGCGTGGAATCCCTGAGCGCGCCCGCGGTCGGGGTCCTGCACGGCCGCGCGGTGCTGGCCGCCGCGACCGGGACCACGCTCACGGTATGGGACCTGCTCACCGGCTCACCCCGGCACGTCGTCGCCCTGTCCGGCGCGCCGCTCGCGGTGGCCGTCGCCGCGGACCGGCTGTACGCCGCCGACCCCGAAGCCGGGATCAGCGCACACCCCGTGCCGTTGCGGGCGATGCACCCGCTCGCGCCCCGCTGAGGCATCCGAGCATGGCCGGCTCGGCGTGCGATCATTGCGCTGTGGCGCGAACCGTGGAAAGCCCCACCGAGCCCGACGGCGCTTTCGTCGATGTCCTGGTGTCCGTCAGCCGGGCGATGGTCGCCCTGGCCGCGAGGAACCTCAGCCAGCTCGACGCCGAGGTGACCGTGCCGCAGTACCGGACGCTGGTGTTCCTCGCGTCCAGCGGCCCGCAGCGCAGCGTCGACGTCGCCCGCGAGCTGGACGTGGCGCCGTCGACCGTCACGCGGATGTGTGACCGGCTCGTGCGGCGCGGGCTGGTGCAGCGGTTCCACCGGGAGGACGACCTCAGGCCGATCTGGCTGTGCCTGACCGAGGCCGGCAAGGACCTGGTCGGGACCATCATGGTGGCCCGCCGCCGGGCGCTGGAGGAGCTGGTCGGGTCGGCGGGTGTGACGGTCTCGAAGCGGACCGTCGCCGCGATGCGTGCCGTCGCGGCCGCGGCGGGCGAGGTCCCCGACGCGCAGTGGTGGCAGCGGTGGGAGGAGTCTGCGACCCGAGGGCCCGGCACCTGGCCGGCGCCGTCCGCCCCCGGCCGCCGCCGCGCGGCCTGAACGGCGCTGTACACCACCGCAGCCGTGCGGTAGCGTTTCTTCGCAGTTCATTGCATCCATGCAAGCATCTGGGGTGTGCCGGTCGGCAGGGCCCACACCGGCCCGCGATCGCGCGTGCCGCCGGCGACGGCGCGTGGAGGGGCGACTGGCATGGCGACGCCGATGGCGGCACTCATCTGCGAGCACGGCGGCGGCCTGTCTGCCGCACCGGACGGTTCGGCCGCGGCCACGCCGGCGGCCGGCAGTGGGCACTGCCGGGAGTGTGGCGCCGCGACACCGCCGGCCGCCGCCGATCGGCACCCGCGCGCCAAGCACTGACCGGCCACATTGGGAGGCCGATGAGCCCTTCGCTCCGAGGCCGCGGGCGCCCACGGGTACCCGCGGCCGATCCCGATGGCCCGCTGAGCGTGCTGATCCGGGACCTCGCCGGCCAGCCGGTGTCGCGCTCAGGATCCAGGTAGATCCCGCGTCGGCGGGTGTGCCCGGTCCGGGAAATCTCGTGCACCGTGCGTAGATGCACCGTGCACGGGTATTCGACGGGACAGCGGGCACCATCGACACGCGAGGAGGCGGCCGTGGCGTCGCGGATCGAGGGCCATGGTTTGCTCGGCGACCTGCACACGGCCCGGCCCACCCTGGAGGTGAGCACCCAATGCGTGCCCTGACCGTCATCCCGCGGCAACGGCAGTCCCTCGCCGTGACCGACGCCCCCGACCCGGAGCCGGGGGACGACGAACTGCTCGTCGACGGGCTGGCCGTCGGCGTGTGCGGCACCGACAAGGAGATCGCCCAGGGAGCGTACGGGTGGGCGCCGCCGGACCGGCAGCGGCTGGTGATCGGCCACGAATCCCTGGGCCGGGTCCGGCACGCTCCGCCCGGCAGCGACTTCGCGACCGGCGACCTGGTGGTCGGCGTGGTGCGCCGGCCGGACCCGGTGCCGTGCGGTGCCTGCGCGCACGGGCAGTTCGACATGTGCCGCAACGGCCAGTACACCGAACGCGGCATCAAGCAGCTCGACGGGTACGCCAGCGAGGCGTGGACCGTCGAGGCCGGCTACGCGGTGAAGCTCGCCGCTCGCCTGGCCGGCGTGGGCGTGCTGCTGGAGCCGACGAGCGTGGTCGCGAAGGCGTGGGACGAGATCGAGAGGGTCGGTGCCCGCGCGTGGTTCGAGCCGAAGACCGTGCTGGTCACCGGCGCCGGGCCGATCGGCCTGCTGGCCGCGCTGCTCGGCGCGCAGCGCGGGCTCGACGTGCACGTGCTGGACCGCGTCACCGCCGGTCCGAAGCCGGGACTGGTCCACGACCTCGGCGCCGTGTACCACCACGAACCGATCGACACGGTCATGTCAGGCCTGCGCCCCGACGTGGTCGTCGAAGCGACCGGCGCCGGGCCGGTGGTGTTCGGCGCGCTGGCGGGCACCGCACCGTACGGGATCGTCTGCCTCACCGGCGTCTCCGCGGCCGGGCATCGCCTCACCGTGGACGCCGGCGACCTCAACCGGGAGATCGTCCTGGAGAACGACGTGATGGTCGGCTCGGTGAACGCCAACCTCGGCCACTACGCCGCGGCCGCGGACGCGCTGGCCAAGGCCGACCTGGAATGGCTCGGCCGGCTCATCACCCGCCGGGTGCCGCTGGAGCGGGCGTCGGAGGCGTTCACCGCCACCGACGAGGACGTCAAGGTCGTCATCACCCTCGACGGGAGCGACCGGTGAGCCTCGGCGTCCTCGCCAACTGGGCCTGGATGCTGGGCAGCGGGCGCCGCCAGCAGCAGCTCATCCTCACCCCGCGGCCCACCGGCCGCACCGCGCCGCCGGCGTCGAGGACGGCATAGCCGGGGAGGGCGCCGTGGGCACGGCGCCCTCCTCCCAGATCTTCGGCGTCACCACGGCGCGCCGCTCAGCGGGACAGCGCCTTCTCCAGCTCGGCCTTGCTCATGGCGGAGCGCCCCTTGATGTTGCGCTGCTTGGCCTCGTTGTACAGCTGCGCCTTCGTGCGCCCTTGCGCGCCCGAGTGCGAGCGCTTCCCGCCGCGATGCCCGGACGACACGTCGTTGATCGAGGACCGGCTCGCCGTCCGGGACTCTCCCGCGCGGGCCCGCTCCTTGTTGACCGTCCGGGCGGCGATCTCCTCGGCGACGTCGGTCGACTTGCCGCGCCGCTTCACGCTTTCCTTGATGTGCTGGTACTGCCGTTCACGCTTGGCGTTGGAACCGGCTGGCATCTGCTCCTCCTCGGATCCGCAGGGCCTTTACAGGTACTGGTTCCCATTCACGCGCCGGGTAAGCGCCGGGCCCCAGAGGTCCAGGACTTCGCTACGCTGGCGCGGTGTCGATGGCCGTGCGCACCGCAGCCCCGTCCGACGGACCCGCGATCGCCACCGAGGTCCGCTGCGTCGCCCCGCCCGGATCCGGCCGGGGCTCCGGCTGACCGGGCGCGCCGGGATTGGTTCAGGTCGGCGCATCCGGTGCCGATGTCAGCCGACGACCAGCTGACGGGGGAGAGGAGGCTCGAGGATGCGGCTGTTTCGCGGGGTCGGCGCGTTGCTGCCGGCCGGTGTGGTGACGGCGGTGCTGGCGGTGCTCGCCGGGCTGCTGCTGCCGCCGGTCGTCTCCCGGCCTGCCACGGTCCTGGCCGACCTCGTGCTGATCGGTGCGCTGACGTTCGTGGTGCACCGCACGTCGCGCGTCCCCGGGCTGCCGCGCGAGGCCGCCCGGTTCTGGGTCTGCCTGGCCCGGGCGCTGCTGGTGTACGCGATCGGCATGGCCGTGGACCTCGGTGCGCTGGTGGCGATGTCGGTCAGCGGGCGGCCCGTGCCGATGTACGGCGCGCAACTGGTCTACCCGGTGGCCGGCCTGTTCACCATGTACGCCGTGTTCCGCTACCCGACCGTCGTGCACAGCCGGTCGCAGAAGCTGCGCGTCGGCCTCGACGCCGGCATCGTGCTGGTCGGCACCGCCGCGTTCATCTGGTACTTCACGGTGAGCAGCCACTGGGCCCCGGGCCACGGCTGGCTGTCGCTGTCGGAGACCCTGGCCCTGCCGGTGACGGTGCTCGTCGCCGGGTTCGGCGTGCTCCGCGTGGCGTTCGTCGGCGCCGGCCTGCTCACCCGCCCGACCCTGGCCTGCTACGCCGCCTGCATCACGCTGTCGGGCGTCGCCACCGCACTGCCCGCCGCCCAGGAGGAAGCGCCGATCGGGCCGACCGTCCTGCTGCTGCTGTCGCAGCTGTCCTCGTTGACCGGGGCAGTGCTGCAGCACCACGCGAGCGTCGCCGGCACCGTGCCGCCCCTGGCCCGCCGCGACCGGCCGTTCACCGTCCTGCCGTACGCCGCCTCCGCCGCCGCGTTCGGGCTGCTGGTCGCCGTCGTCGGACCCGGGCTGGACTGGCGCCGCTGGGGCGTCCTGGCCGGCACCGGCATCCTGCTGGGCCTGGTCGCGACCCGCCAGCTGGCGGCGATGCACGAGAACAACCGGCTGCTCGCGCAGAACAGGGCGCTCACCGAGCAGCTGCGGCATCAGGCGTGGCACGACGAGCTGACCGGCCTGGCGAACCGGGCCTCCTTCAGCCGCCACGTCGACGAGGCGATCGAGCGGTACACCGCGACGGGCGCCGACACCGCGCTGCTGCTCATCGACCTGGACGGGTTCAAGGCGGTGAACGACACCTTCGGGCACGTGGTGGGCGACCAGCTGCTGTGCGACGTCGCCGGCCGGCTGACCCGCGAGGCCGGCGACGACGCGGTCGTCTGCCGCCTCGGCGGCGACGAGTTCGTCGTGCTCACCGGGCAGACCGGCCGGCGCGCCGCCGGGGTCGCCGACCGGCTGGTGCGCGCCGTCGCCGCCCACGCCGTCATCGGCGGCCACCCGGTCCGGGTCGGCGCGAGCATCGGCATCGCCTCCGTCAGCGATGCCCCGGGCGGCGCCGCCGACCTGCTCCGCCGCGCCGACGCGGCCATGTACGCGGTCAAGTCCGCCGGCAAGAACAGCTGGCGCCTCAGCGACGCCGACGAGCCCGCCACCACGAGCCGCTGACCTCCCGCGCCACCGTGCCCCTGTGGGGTGGTTGGGGCGCTACCGGCTGCTGCGCTTGACCGGAAGCCAGCTCGTCAGCATCGGCGTCAGGGCGGAGACCAGCCGGTCGCCGAAGACGCAGAGCGTCTGCTCCCAAGGATGCCCGAATGTGCCGGTCCGCATGTCCTCGGTGAGGAACACGGAGTAGTCACCGTTGGGGACGACCGGCGTGGGCCACCGCTGGTCCGGCTGGCAGGCGAACAGGTGCGGCCAGAACCGGTACGTCTGATGCTGCCAGTCGAGCACCACCACGCTCGTCCCGGGCTCGAGCACCCGCGCGAACGCGACCAGCGCGAGATGGCCGACGGCGCTCGCCCCGGCGGAGAACTCCGGGTGGCTTCCGGCGAAGATCGGCGCCAGGTCGATGGTGACCGACGGCACGGGCTCGTTGATCGCGGGCCACGATCGCATGCCGGGCCGGAAGTCGAATCGCTGGTGGAACGGCTCCCAGTAGATGTCGTCGGCATCCATCGGAATCGGTTCCCAGGCCGGTTGGGCCGGCGGTCCGACCACGAACACGCGCTCGGCGGAGCCGTGGATGATGCCGGCCAGCTTCTCCTGGATGCCGCGCAGGACGGTGCTGGTGTCGCGGTCGGTGAAGCCGGTGTCCGCCTCCCAGTCACGGGCCCAGCCCAGCGTCTCGCTGGCGAACGCCAACTCGGTCGCGAGCAGCAGGCGCCGGCAGTCGCGGCGCGTCATGGGGCCGGGCGCGTCGACGAGATCGGCGAGGCGCTGGACGTCCGATCGTAGCCGGCTGCGACTGTCGTAGCCCAGAAGCCGGGCGGTGTCGTCCCTGTCGCCCTCGGTACGCTCCCACTCCATGACGCCGAGTCGGAGCAGCTTCCGTTCGACCGGTGCAAGGCCGGCGAGATCGACCGCCGTGTCCATGTCCATGGGGGTGATCATGCGGCATGCGGGCGGGTCGCGGCTGCCGGTTCGCCGGTGCGGCGGCGGGACGAGCGGCGTCAGCCGACCGGGACGGTGGCGGGGCGCTGTTCGTCGATCCAGCGGCTGAGGTCGTCGGCGGGCATCGGGCGGGCGTAGTGGTAGCCCTGGGCGATGTCGCAGCCGAGCGCCTGCAGGGCGGCGACGTGGGCGATGCCTTCGACGCCCTCGGCGACGACGGTCATGCCGAGGTTGTGGCCGAGCTCGATGGCGCCGCGGACGAGGACGGCGTCGTCGTGGTCGTCGTCCATGTGCAGGACGAACGTGCGGTCGACCTTCAGCTCGTCGACGGGCAGGCGCTTCAGGTACGCCATGGACGAGTAGCCGGTGCCGTAGTCGTCGATCGACAGCCGGACGCCGAGCTCGTGCAGCTCGGTGAGGGTGGCGGTGGCCGTCGCGGGGTTCGCCATGACGGCCGACTCGGTCACCTCCAGCCGCAGCAGCGACGCCGGCACGTCGAACTCGCGCAGGAGCGCGACGACGTGGCCGACCAGGCCCGCGTCGAGCAGGCAGCGCGGTGACACGTTGACCGCGACGGGCAGGGTCAGACCGCTGTCCAGCCAGGTGCGGACCTGCCGGAGCGCGGCGCGCAGCACGTACAGGGTGAGGCGGCTGATCAGGCCGGTGGTCTCGGCGACCGGGATGAACTCCGCCGGCGGGATCGCGCCGCGGGTCGGGTGCTGCCAGCGCACGAGGGCCTCGGCGCCGGACACCTGCCCGTCGCTGAGCCGGATCTTCGGCTGGTAGTGCAGGGTGAGCTGGTCGGAGCTGTCCAGGGCGCGGCGCAGGTCGCCGAGCAGGAGCAGGCGGCTGCCGTCCTCGACGTGCATCGCCGGGTCGTAGACGGCGACACCGGTCTTGGTGTCCTTCGCGCTGTACATGGCGATGTCGGCGCAGCGCAGGGCGGCCTCGACCGTGGTGGCGTGCTCCGGTGCCGCGGCGACGCCGATGCTGGCCTCGATGTCGACGGTCACGTCGTCGAGGACGAAGCTGCGGTGCAGCTCGCCCTGCAGCCGGGTGGCCAGGCGGGCGGCGTCGTGCGAGGCCGCCTGCGGCAGCAGGATCGCGAACTCGTCCCCGGACAGCCGCGCGACCAGGTCGCCGGAGCGCACCGCGGCGCTGGTCCGGGCCGCGACCTGCCGCAGCAGCTCGTCGCCGTAGTGGTGGCCCAGGGTGTCGTTGACCTCCTTGAACCGGTCCAGGTCCAGCATCAGCACGGACGTGCCGGTGCCCCGCTCCTGCGCGTCCTGCAGCGCGTCGGCGGCGCGGCGGGCGAACAGCGCCCGGTTCGGCAGGCCGGTCAGCGGGTCGTGCGAGGCCAGGTACTCGCTGGAGGCGGCGTGCCGCATCAGCCGCCGCTGGTACCCCAGGCTGGCCACCAGCAGCACCGTCATCAGCACCAGCCCGACCGCGAACCCGGCGACCGTCGCGATGAAGGCGAGCGCCTCGACCCGCTCCAGGTCCCGCAGCGCACGCGCGGCCTGCGCGTCCCGCTCGACGGTCGCGGTCTGCACGATCCGGTTGATCCGCTCGAACAGCGACTGTGCCCGGCCCGTGTCGATCCGGGCGACGTCGCCGTCGTCGACGGCGTCGAAGACGTCGGTGACCGCCTGCATGTACTGGCCGTGCAGCGCGCCGAGCTCGGTCGCCAGGCGCCGGTCGGTGTCGGTGCCGAACCGCTCCACGTCGAGCAGCGCCGCCTGCAGCGACGTGCCCGCGGACGCGTGCGACGTCCGCACGACCGATCCGGGCTCGACCCGGTACAGCCGCTCGCTGCGCTCCTCGGTGATCATGGCGTCGTGGACGCGGCCGTAGGCGGCGGCGAGCGCGCACACCTTGCTGACGGCCGCGGCGGACCGGCGGGTCTGCGCCACCCCGGTCACGCTCAGGCCGGTCAGGCCGAGCATGATCACGGCGAGGCCGATCACGGCGTACCACCGCCGTCGCTGCGAACGCTGCACTGTCGCCGCCCCTCGAATGCCTAGCCGTCGTCCGACACCACGACATCGGGGCTTCCGGTCCGGGGCTGAGCGCGGCCCGCTTGCCGCTCCCCGTCCGCACCTCGGTTGCGACCGTGGCTGTCCGCCGCCCGCTGACGTCAGGCCGCCCTGGCCATCGCCGCGGCCGCGGTATCGCATCCGCCGCCGCGGCGACTGCCGGACGTGCTCGCCAATGCCCCGCACGGCGACGAGCGGGCTGCCCGTGGGCAATTGACAAAACTTCTTTTTACGTAAAGACTAATTTTCGTCAGCGAGGTCGCCCGGACGGACCGCTCCGCGACACCGATACACACATCGCACGATGAGCACCGAAGGAGATCCGAATGACCGAGTCGAACGAGCTGCGCCTGAGCGCGGTCGTGCCGGCGGCGCCCAAGGTGGTCCACGCCGCGCTGACCGACGCGGCCGCGCTGCGGGTGTGGCTGGCCGAGCACGCCGAGGTGGCGCTGCCCGACCGGTTCCAGTTCTGGGGCCGCTACACGCCCGACGGCGCCGAGCCGCGGCAGCGCGTGCTGCACGCCGACGAGCGCACGCTGCGGTTCGCCTGGATCGTCGGTGGTGTCGAGACCACGGTCGAGATCACCCTGACGGAGCACGAAGACACCGAGAGCACGCTGATCGCCCTGACACAGACGGACCTGCCGACCTTCGCGGAGGTCCTGTCGGACCTGGCGGGGCCGCGCGGTGAGCTGCAGACGTTCTGGACGCTCGCCCTGGAGAACCTGCACGACCACCTGGCGGGGCGCGAGCTGACGCCGAAGTGCGACTACACCTCGCCGCGGCTGCAGGGCGCGGTGGTCATCGACGCCGAACCGCAGGCGGTGTTCGACGCGCTCACCCAGCCGGACCGCTACACAAGGTGGTCCGGCGTCCGCGTCGACATCGAGCCGAGGGTGGACGGCCGGTTCGCGATGGGCGGCTTCGACCTGGACCCGTCGGGCGGCGTCAGGTTCGTCGAGTTCGAGCCGGGCCGCCGGGCGTCGCTGCGGTTCCCCGACGGGCTCACCTCCACCTGGGAGCTGGAGGGCTCGGGCGGCCGGACCCGGCTCACGTTCGTGCAGAGCGGGTTCGACGTGGACAACCCGCCCTACCCGGGCTGGGCCGGCTGGCTCAGTGGCCTGGCCGCGGTGCGGCGCTACCTCGAGGTGCCCGCCTTCCGCAGGATCTGGCGCCGGTACGAGGCCCCGGGCATCCCCGCCGGGATGTTCGCCATCGACGACTGACGGCGCCGGCCGGGCCCAGCGCAGAACCGTACAGGGCGGCGCGGCGATGCCGCGCCGCCCTGTACGGTGCCGCCGGGTGTGTTCAGGAGAGCGGCATCGAGGACGGGGTGATCGGGGCGGGCAGGGCGCCGCCGCTGCCCAGGTACTCGTGGACCGCGGCCGCGGCGGAGCGGCCCTCGGCGATCGCCCACACGATCAGCGACGGCCCGCGACGGGCGTCGCCGGCGACGAAGATGCCCGGGGCGGAGGTCTGCCACGCGGCGTCGGTGTCGATCGTGCCGCGGCGGTTGCGGGTCAGCTCGACCTGCTCGAGGTGGGCGCCGTCCTGCGTGCCGCCGAAGCCGATCGCCAGGAGGGCCAGGTCCGCGGGGATCTCGCGGATGGTGCCCTCGACCTCGGTGAGGGTGAAGCCGGGGCCGAGCAGGACGTCGACCAGCTCGACCGCCTTTAGCCGGCCGTCCTCCGTACCGATGAACCGGCGGATCGCGCAGCCGAAGTTGCGTTCGCCGCCTTCCTCGTGGGCGGAGCCGCTGCGCAGCATGATCGGCCAGGTCGGCCACGGGTTGCGGGCCGGGTCGCGCTGCGGCGGGGGCAGCGGGGCGACCTCGACGAGCTGGACGCTGACAGCGCCCTGGCGGTGCGCGGTGCCGAGGCAGTCCGCCGCGGTGTCACCGCCGCCGACGACGATGACGTGGCGCCCTTCGGCGCTGATCGGCGGGGCGTCCAGCGATCCGGCGACGACCCGGTTGGCGCCCTCCAGGTACTCCATCGCCTGGTGGATGCCGCTCAGCTCGCGGCCGGGGGTGTCCGGCACGTCCCGGGCGTCGAGCGCGCCGCAGGCCAGGACGACGGCGTCGTGCTGCTTGCGCAGGTCCGCGAGCGACACGTCCTCGCCGACGTGGCAGTTGGTGACGAACGTCACGCCCTCCGCCTCGAGCTGGGCGACGCGCTGGTCGATGTGGTGCTTCTCGAACTTGAAGTCCGGGATGCCGTAGCGCAGCAGGCCGCCGATGGCGTCGCTGCGCTCGTACACCGTGGTGGCGTGGCCCGCGCGGGCCAGCTGCTGCGCGGCGGCGAGGCCGGCCGGGCCGGAGCCGACCACGGCCACGCTGTGCCCCGACGGCGTCGCCACCGGGAACGGCTTGAGTGGCCCGCCGTCGGTGGCGCGGTTGATGATCTCGACCTCGACCTGCTTGATGGTGACCGGGTCGTCACCGATGCCGAGGACGCAGGCGGCCTCACACGGCGCCGGGCACAGCCGCCCCGTGAACTCGGGGAAGTTGTTCGTCGCGTGCAGCACGTCGGCCGCGCGGTCCCAGTCGTCGGTGCGGACCAGGTCGTTCCAGTCCGGGATCAGGTTGCCCAGCGGGCAGCCGTTGTGGCAGTACGGGACGCCGCAGTTCATGCACCGGGCGGCCTGCTCGTGGATGAGCTGCGAGTCCGCGCGCTGGTAGACGTCGCGCCAGTCCGCGACCCGCTCGGTCACAGGACGCAGCAGCGGCAGCTGACGCCGGTACTTCATGAAGCCCATCGGATCGGGCATGCCTGACCTCCACCGTTGCCTTGCGGTGCCTTGGAACACGGTGGGACAGCGTTGGCCCGGCCTGTCGGTGCACCTTAGCGGTGCGGCCCAGGTTTCTCACAGAGGGTACCGGAGCCAAATTTCCCACAGCATGCCCGCTGCCCTCCCACCTGGTGGAAGCGACGGCGCACGACCTGGCGTTCTGGCAGGCGCTCGTGGCGCCCCGGTGCCGATCACGCCGTCCCAGATAGTGGCTGTGCCTTCGCCGCGGGACAGCTGTCCGGCGTCCCGCCGGTCGTGCATACTGTGCCGCCAGATGATCAAGCGCGGGCGGATGAGAGCACAATGAACGACCACGACGACGACCCGTTCCACGGGCTTGACGACTGGGCCAAGGACGTCGAACGGCGGGCGAAGCGGGCCCACCGCTGGGGCCGCGTGGCGCGCCTGTTCCGCTGGTCCAAGGCCACCAAGACGACCCTCTGGATCGCCAGCACCGTCGTCGCGGCGGTGCTCCTGGCCGCCGGCTTCCCGTACGTGAAAGCGGCGTTCACGGCCGATCCGGGCAGCGGCGACACCGGAACGGCCGCCTACCCGACGCAGCCGGTGCCCAGCGGCATCTCCGTGACCACCTCGGCGAGCGCCGCCCCGACGGGCCCGTTCGACGGCACACCGGCCGCGACGTACCCCAAGGGCGACGCCGGGATCACCATGCCGCCGGCCACCGCCGTCACCGGCTTCACGAAGGCCGAGGTGAGCGCCGACCTGCAACTGGTGCACCAGGCGCTGGTGGCCGGCCGGCTGGACCAGAACATGCTCGTCGGCCACGACAACTCCACGTTCCTCGCGCTGCTGGCGCCGAACGCCCGCACCGGGACCGCGAAGTGGCTCACCGACGCCGCCCGCCTGAACGTGGCGACCTGGATCGACCCATCCGTGAAACTGGACCCGGACGAGCAGCCACGGGTCAGCGGCCGGGTCACGTTCGACTCCGCCAAGGTCGACGGCGTCCAGACCCTGCGCGTCACCACGAACTTCGTCTGGGTCTACGCGTTCGACGTGCGCCAGGAAACCCCGATCGCCGCCGTGCACGACAGCATCCGCTGGGAGTTCCCGCAGCCCGGCCAGGTCCGCAAGAGCGACCGCGGTATGTGGATCGCCGACGCCGACTCCTACGTCGCGTGGATGGACTGCGCCGGAGCGGACAAGGGCCTGCTCGCCCCGGGCAAGCCGGCACCCGCCGACCCGCGGCCGAGCGAAACCGAGCCCGCCGACGCCATCCTGCGCCCCGATCACACCCTGGACATCGACGACGACTGCGCCAAACCGCCCACAACCCCCAGCTCGAACACGGCTACCGGGTGAGTTTGACGACGTACTCGGTGTCGTTGTGGTGGCCCTCGAACTCGGAGAACTCGCCGGCGACGAACGTCCAGCCGCCGTCGGCGATGACGGCCCGCAGCTTCTCGATCGGGATGCGCACGACGTCGTCGGGCACGTCCCACTCGTCGACCGCCTCGCGGGCGCGGGCCTCGAGCTCCTCGATCGTCGCGATGTCGTCCGGGTCGGGTTCGTCGCCGGTGTACGGCGTCCACTCGCCCTCGGTGACGCGCCGCATCAGCTCCGCGTCCATCGCCTCGGCGCCCTCGACGCTCTCGTCCCAGTCGTGCTCGAAGTAGCTGAACATGAGCGTCACGGTCTCGGCCACGGGAGCGATCGTAGGCCTCACCGGAAGGCATCGATCGAAGCGGCCGTCGCCCGGGCGTCGCGCGACGTCCTGTCGACGTTTCCGTTCGAGCCGGGTGTGCAGACCGTCGGGCCACCGGCGTCGGAGACGGAGCTCGCCGCGTTGCGGTCGCGCCTGCCCTGGATCCCTGACGACCTTGTCTCGGTGTGCGGGTCGGTCGGCGCGGTCTGCTTGCCGGACATCGCCAACGGTCTGGTCATGTTCGAACCGGACTTCATCCGCAACGTGCTGGACCACGATGACGGGCGCCCGGACCGCATCGGCCGGCCGTTGGAGCGCGAGGTCGACGTGGTCGTCTTCGGAAGCGACGGCGGCGGCACGCTCTACGCGGTCGCGGCCGGCGCCACCGGCACGGTCTTCCGGCTGCTGGAATGCTCGTATCTGGCAGGTGTGTACGAGGGCGACGCCACGTTCGGCGTCACCGTGGTGGCCGAGTCGCTCGACGAGTTCCTGGACAGGCTCCTGAACGCGGTCACAGCGTTCGCCGTCGACGGCAGTATCGCCGATCTCTGAGCCGTGCCGGCTTCGGGCGGGGCGGGTGCCGGGCGGCCCTGGGTCTCGGGGGCTGCGGGGGTCAGCCCGAGGCCCAGGGCCGCGTCCATGGGGCGCGGTCAGGGCTGGACCGTCACCGGGGTGGTCGTGGTGGCCGGCCGCGGGGTGCCGCCGGTGCAGACGGCCGGCCGGGGCCGCGGAAGGTGCCCTTCAGCGTCACGGTGTAGGAGACCTTGCCGCCGGATTTGCCGAGGCGGACGTCGGCGGGGTTGGGCGGCGCCGAGACCGTCAACCGCTGACCCGACGGGCGAAGGGGCGAGGACGCCTGCGCCGGTGCGGGCAGGGCCGCGAGGAGCAGCGAAGGCACGAGCGCGGCCGCACCGGCCACCGTCCATCTGGTGCGAGACATCGGGACGTCCCTCCGTGACGTGAACTGGTCACGGCGAGGACGGGTGAGCGGACGGGCCAGATACCGGCTGTCGGGTAAGCGTCAGCACGCCGAGGGCGGCGGTGGCGCAGATGAGCATCGTCGCCGCCATCGGTACGGCGGACGCCTGGCCGGCCAGGCTCATGGCGGACGCGGCGAGCCCCGCGACCAGGAACTGCAGCAACCCTTGCAGCGAGGAAGCGGCACCGGCCGAGGCGCCGTGCCCGGCGAGGGCGAGCGAGGTGGCGTTGGCCAGCACGACGCCCAGCATCGAGACGACGACGAACAGGGAGGCCAGCAGCACCGGCAGCGGCAGGTGGGCCGCGGCGGAGACGAGGACGCCGGCGGCGCCCGTGACGGCGACGGCGAGGGCGGCGCGCAGCAGCGTTCGCTCGCGTGCCACCCGGCCGACGAGCAGCCCGTTGAGCTGGCCGAACAGCGCGATGCCGAGGCCGTTGCCGCCGAAGACGAGGCTGTACTGCTGGGCGCTCAGGTCGTACACGTCTTGCAGGACGAACGACGAGCCGGAGATGTAGGCGAACACGGCCGCGAACATCAGCGCCGCGGCCAGGACGTGGCGCAGGTAGTGCCGGTCGGTGCCGAGCGTCCTGAACGCGCGCAGCGTGTCGCGGAAGCCGGACCGGCGGCGCGCGGCGGGCAGCGACTCGGGCAGCGCGAGGACGACCGCGACGGTCAGGACCGTGCCGAACCCGGCCAGCACCAGGAACACCGCCCGCCAGGTGGCGACGGTCAGCAGCTGGCCGCCGACGACGGGCGCCAGGATCGGGGCGGCGCCGTTGACGAGCATGAGCGTGGAGAAGAACCGGGTCATGGCGGTGCCCTCGAAGAGGTCCCGGACGATCGCGCGGGACAGCACGATGCCGGTCGCGGCGCCGAGGGACTGCGCGGCCCGGCCGGCGATCAGCCAGCCGACGTCCGGGGCGAGCGCGCACCACAGGGAGCCGGCGATGTACAGGGCCATGCCCGCGAGGAGCGGCCGGCGGCGTCCCCAGGCGTCCGACAACGGGCCGGCGATCACCTGGCCGGCGGCGAGCCCGATCACGAACACGGTCAGCGTCAGCTGCACCAACGGCGCGGTGGTATGCAGGTCACGCGCCATGCCGGGCATCGCCGGCAGGTACATGTCGATGGTGAGCGGGCCGAATGCCGCGAGTGAGCCGAGCACCACCGCCAGCCGCGCCCGCTGCCCGCGGCGCAGGTCCTCCCGAGCCATGGTTATCGTCACATAACTATGATGTCATAATCCACTAGGATGTGAACCGTGGGCTACGACACCGACCTCGCCGACCTGGCGCAGCTGATCCTCAACGTCGGCCGGCTGGTGCGCGCCCGCACGCCGGAAGGCCCCGGCGTCGTGCCGATGACCGACACCGAACGGCACGTGATGCGGGTCGTGGACCTCTTCCCGGGCGCTTCGCCCAGCCAGATCGCCGACCGCGCCGGGCTGCAGCGCACCAACGTCAGCACCGCCCTGCGCGCCCTCGAGGAGAAGGGCATGGTCTCCCGCCGCGCCGCCGCCGGACGCGGCGTCGCCGTCCACCCGACCGAACGCGCCGCCGCCAACCTGCGGACGCTGCGCGCCGTCTGGGCCCGCGAGCTCGCCGAGGCCCTCAGTGAGGACCTCGACGACGTCCGCCGCTGCACCGCGCTGCTCGACCGCATCGAGCGGCACTTCACCACGGGGCACTCCACCACGGGCCGCTTCACCACGGGCCGCTTCACCACGGGGCACTGAGCGTCAGCCGGTGGACACCCGCCAGCCCGTCGGGGTCACGGCGGCGGCGGGGTGGAAGTACGTCGTGGTGCCGCTCGGCGAGCCGGCCACGATCATGCCGCCCACCTTCAGGCCGGCCGCGTCATACATGAAGACGTTGCCGCCGCTGTCGCCCAGGCGCGTCAGGACGGCAGCGCTGACCAGCCGGTCGAGGCCGCAGAGGTTCGTCGCGTCGACCGTGCCCGAGCACACCTCGCCGCCGAACGCGCCGTTGGTGCAGAACGCCTGGCCGACCACGGAGGCCTTCGTCCCGCGGATCGTGTCACCGTAGTCGCTGGTCGAGGGGCCCTTGTAGGTCCACGGGGTGAAGGTCCCCAGGACGTACTCGACGTCCTTGCCGTTGTTCGTGAGCGTCCGGCCGGTCACCGTGCCGCGCGCTGGCGTACCGCCTCCAACGCGGCCAGGCTGTGGCGGACAGGGACGAGGTGGACCCGCCATCCCTGCCCGCCGTGCGCCGCCGTGGAGCCAGACCGCCTCCGGATGCGCATCGACGAGCTTGGTTGCTCGGTGCTCTCGATGGCACCATCCGGGCACGTCCGCCGGTAGGGCACTCAGCGATCCGGTTGGCGATACGGCAAGCGGTACATCAGGCCGCCGTCACCGCGTCGATCACCTCGAACGCGGCGTCCGGCCGGCCGATGACGACGACGATGTCGCCGGACCGGCACCGCAGGTCGGGCCCCGGGAACGGCACGACGTGCTCGTCGCGGACCACCGCGATGACGGTCGCGCCGGCGACGCCGATGCCTGTCAGCGGCCGGCCGACCCGCGGCGAGTCCGCACCGATGAGGACCTGCAGCACGGCGACGCCGCCGGCGTGCCGGTCGAGGCGGGCACAGTGCGTCATCGGGCCGGTCGTGCCGACCAGATCTGCCACGGTGCGCGCCTCCGCCGGGGTGAGCAGGACACCGGTGAGGCGGGTGTCCGGGTCGGCCGGGTCGTAGACGACGAGCTCCCGCCGGTCGTCGTCGTGCCGGACCACGCCGACGCGGTGCCCGTCCCGTGCGGCGAGCACGTGCAGCGTGCCGATGCCCGGCAGGGGAGCGCTGGAGCTGCGCGTGACGCCTCGCCGGGCGGCCATGCGCGGCGGCGGCGAGGATCCGGGTCGGGGGCGCCTGCGGCTCGGTGTGAGAGGCGGTGTGGGGTTCATGACAAACGACCTCCTGAAGGTCAACGCGACGAGACCGTCGACCCCGGCGGGGTCGCGGCTGCGGACAACGTGGACGTTCAGGACGTGGGTGGGCCCCGGCAGGTCGGCGCCGTCGCCGGCCGTCCATCGTGGACGGTGGCGGCGGCCGGGCCGCGGCACGCCGGCCCCAGGCCGGGATCGGCGTCGGCGACGGGTGGGAGCACGGCGAGCCAGTGCGGCGCGCCGGACCGGAGGTCCCGCGGCTCGGACAGCTTCCTGCCGTGCGGTGTCTCCGCACCGACGGCGGCGGAGGCGACCGCGCCGCGGGCGAACTGGAACGTGTCGCCGGGCAGCGCGTCATGGGCCCGGGAGAGCCCGAGCAGCAGGACGCACGCGCTCAGCGCCAGGCCGACGGCGGTCGTGCGCAGGCCGGAAGCGAATCGCATCCCGCACCTCCCGCCCGTCGGAACCGTCTACCCTACCAGGCGAGACGGTCGGGTGGGCGGGAGTCGCAAGTGGACAGTCAGGCGGAGCAGGGCACCCCGTTGACGTACACGGTCGGCGGTGGCGTGGGCGGGGCGGTGCGGGTGCCGTACATACCCACGGTCACCGAACCACCAGGCGGGATGACCCGGTTCCAGCTCGCGTGGGTGAGCGTGACCGCGGCGCCGGTCTGGCCGGAGGTGGCGTTCCAGGCCTGGGTGACGCGCTGGTCGCCGGGGAACGTGAAGGTGATGACCCGGTCGTGGATGGGCGTCGTGCCGGTGTTGGTGACGGCCCGAGCGTGACCCTCGGCATTGACAGGCGTCAACGAATTGTGCGGGCTTCCCGGGTGCGGGCGGCGACCGCGTGAAAGTTACGACGCCTGGCGGACGGGTGTGTCGGGAAGCCAGGCGTCGGCCAGGTCGCTGAGGGGGACACCCAGGGCCTGGCTCAGGCAGACCACGGTGCCGAACGCCGGTGCCGGGAGGCGACCCGTCTCGATCTTGCGCAGCGTCTCGGGGGAGATGCCGGCCGCCAGGGCCACGTCGACGAGGCTGCGGCCCGCCCGCGCGGCCCGCAGTGCCGCTCCGAGGCGCTGGCCCGCTGCGATCTGTTCGACGGAGAGTGGTTGGCGAACCATGCGAGCAGAATAGCGCCCCGGATCGCGTGTGGTATAAAAATACCGCACACGGAAGTGGGAGAGGCGTCGTGATCGAGCTCAAGTCCGCCGACGAGATCGGCCGGATGGCGGTGGCCGGGCAGTTCGTCGGTGAGCTGCTCGCCGAGTTGAGCGGCGTCGCCGCGGTCGGCGTCAACCTGATGGACGTCGAGCACCACGCCCGCCGCCGGATCAAGGAGCGCGGCGCCGAGTCCTGCTACTGGGACTACGCCCCGTCGTTCGGCCGCGGCCCGTTCCGCAACGTGCTGTGCCTGTCGGTCAACGACGCCGTCCTGCACGGCCTGCCGCACGACTACGTGCTGCGCGACGGCGACCTGCTCAGCATCGACATGGCGGTCGGTATCGACGGCTGGGTCGCCGACTCCGCGCTGTCCTTCGTCGTCGGCACCCCCGACCCCGCCGACCTGAAGCTCATCGAGGCCACCGAGGTCGCCCTGGAGGCCGGCATCAACGCCGCCCAGCCCGGCGGCCGGCTCGGCGACGTCTCCGCCGCGATCGCCGAGGTCGCGCACTCCTACGGGTACAGCGTCAACGGCGAGTTCGGCGGCCACGGCATCGGCCGCACCATGCACGAGGCTCCGCACGTCGCCAACGTCGGCCGCGCCCGCCGCGGCATCAAGCTCGAGCCCGGCCTCACCATCGCGATCGAGCCCTGGCTCTGCCGCTCCACCGACAAGATCAAGTACGACAAGGACGGCTGGACCATCCGCTCCGCCGACGGCTCCCGCACCGCCCACTCCGAGCACACCGTCGCCGTCACGCCCGCCGGCCCCCAGGTCCTCACCCGCCGCCCCACCCCCGGCGCGCCGTCCGGCTCCACGACCAAGGACGCCACCGCCGCCTGACCCGAGGCGACGCACCAGCCGGCGGACCCGATCCCGCGCTGGCCGGTGCGGGATCGGGTGGCGTGGCCGGGCGGGCACCGCCGGACGCTGTCAGGCGGTGCCAGAGCCGCGCCGCGGCGACGGCGGCGAGCAGCAGGACGACGCTGCCGGCGATGTCGAGCACGTAATGGTTGCCGGTGGCGAGGACGGTCGCGCCCATGAGCAGCGGGAAGAGCCACGGCAGCAGGGCCAGGCGAGGACGGGCGGGGCGCAGCGCGGTCCAGGCGGCGTACGCGCACCACAGCGACCAGCCGACGTGCAGGCTCGGCATGGCCGAGTAGTGGTTCTGGCCGTTCGTGGTGTCGGTGGAGGCGTCGCCGAAGAGGTCGTACAGGGCGACGATGTCCACGATCCCGGCCAGGGCGAAGCGCGGCGGCGACATCGGCACCGCCCAGTAGACCGGCAGGATCAGCAGCAGCATCGCGACCATCGTGCGGCGGACCTGCCGGTAGACGGCGGCGTGGCGGAGGTGCACCCACAGCAGGACGCCCACGATCGCCAGGTAGTACAGGCGGTAGAAGTACACGCCGACGTGGCTCAGGAGCAGGTGGCCGGCGAGCCAGTGGTTGGCGCCGAGTTCGAAGTCGAGGTGCAGGCCGCGTTCGATCGACTGCAGCGACACGGCGTTCGATGTCGCGGCGGCGGCGTCGGTGCCGGCGGCCGCGTGCAGGCGGGTGAACACCAGCAGCAGGAGCAGCAGGCCGATCACCTCGGGGAGAGCGCCGGGCCGCCCGTCGGTGCCGCGGAAACGCGACCAACGCATCCGGCCACCATAGTGGTCGATACGGCGCCGCGAGGGCGCCCGGCACGAGGCGACCCCGGAGCCCGGGCGGTGCCGTGATGATGCGTCGCCGGGTCCCCCGTTGAACCCGGCGAGACGCACCGCACGCAGTTCACTACGCCGCGGCGGCGGCCCGCAATCAGTTCGAACCTCGTCGAACGGTGCCACCCGTGACGCGAGTCGGTAGAGTTCGACGGTGATCTCGGTGTCGATCGATGGTCCGGGCCTTGCATGCGTGCGGCTGGCGCCGTCGCCGGTCGCGGAGACCCTGGAGTGGCTGCGCCTGGCCGCCCGCGGCGAGCGGCACCGGGAGTTCGGCGATCCGGGCGCCGCGGCACGCTTCGCCCTCCGCGACCGCGACGTCGCCCTGGTCGGTGCGGTCCTGCGCACCTACCGCAGCTACATCCCGGACCTGCTGATGCCGAGCCCGCCGACGCAGGACTGGGACGCCGCCCGGCGGCAGCAGATCGAGCAGGTGCGTGCGACGCCGGCCGCCGACGCCGCCCGGCTGCTGCCCGGCGACCTGCCGCGGGAGGTGCGCGACGCGGTGCAGCGGGGCACGTTCGCCGGGCGCGCGGCCCGGGCGCTGCGCCACTTCTACGACACCGTGCTCGCGGAGCAGATCTCCACCGTCCGCGACGCCCTCGACGCCGAGGTCGCGATGCGTGCGCGGCTCATGGCCCGGCACGGCATCGGCCACGCCGTCAACACGCTGCACCCGAAGATCCACTGGTCCGGCGCGGCGATCGAACTGCGGGTGGCTTACGCCGAGACGTGGGACCTGTCGGCCACCGGCCTGCCGCTGGTGCCGTCGCTGCTGGGCTGCCCGGGGCTGAACCTCCAGCTGGGCGACCCCGCCAACTCGTTCGTGCAGTACGCACTGCGGGCGACACCCGGACCGTCGGCCCAGGTGCAAGGCCCGGTCCAGCTGTTCGGCGCGCACCGGGCCGCGATCCTGCGCGACCTGGACGTCCCGCGTTCCACGACCGAACTCAGCCGGCGGCACCGGCTCAGCAAGTCGACGGTGTCCTACCACCTCGCCGCGCTGCTCGGCGCGGGCCTGCTCGTCCGTGCCCGCGAGGGCAAGGCCGTGCACTACAGCCGCAGCCGCGACGGCGACCAGATGATGGCGCTCCCGGTCACCCACCGGTAGGCCGGCGGGGCGTCGCTGCTGCGCCTGGCCGCCGCCCCGGACGCTCGGCCGGGCGTCAGTCGCGCACGCTCGCGGCCAATGCGGTGACCTCGGCGGCGGTCGGCAGGCCGGCGCGGGCGCCGACGGCCCGGGTGGCGAGGGCACCGGCGGCGCAGGCCAGCCGGACGGCGTCGGACAGGTCGCGGCCCCCGTCGAGGGCCCAGGCGAGCGCGCCGCAGAACGCGTCACCGGCGCCGGTGGTGTCGACCGCCCGCACCGGATGAGCCGGGACCTCAATGACATTGTCCGGCAGGTGTACCCGGCAGCCGGCCGCCCCGAGCGTGACGACCACGGCGCCGACACCCTGGGCCAGCAGCGATTCGGGCGGGCCGAGCAGTGCCAGCTCGTGCTCGTTGGGCACCAGGACGTCGACGTGGGCGAGCAGTGACGGCGGCAAGGGCTGGGCCGGCGCGGGGTTGAGCACGAACGTCCAGCCGGCCGCGGCCGCCAGCCGGCCCGCCTCGGCGACGGCCGCCAAGGGCACCTCGAGGCTGGCCAGGACGACGCCGGCGCCGGTGAGCTCGCCGACGTCGCCGGGGGCCAGGTTGGCGTTGGCGCCGGGGACGACGGTGATCGCGTTCTCGCCCCCGGCGTCGAGCATGACGATGGCCAGCCCGGTCGGCGCCGGGTCCTGCCGCACCCGAGACACGTCCACACCGTCGAGGCTGCCGTAGTCGAACCCGGCGCCGACCCGGGCGACGAGCGCGCACGCCCCACCGAGCCGGCTCACCGCGACGGCCTGGTTGCCGCCCTTGCCGCCGGCAACGGTCGTCGAGCCCGTGGCGATGACCGTCTCACCGGGCGGCGCGATGCGCGGCGTGTGGACGACGAGGTCGACGTTGACCGCGCCGACGACCAGCACGCTCATCCGATCCCGCCCTCCCCGCGCGCGACGGTCATGACGCGAGGTGTGCCTGCGATGTCCACCCCGCGATCATCCTCCACGAGGGTCGCCCGGCCTCCGCCGGCACAGAATGACCAATGAGGTGATCAGTCCACCGTCACGCGGACTGGTACCAGCTGTCGAGGGCGGCACCGGTCGGCGCGACCGGGGAGCAGGAGGGTGCCGCGTGGCCTGCGGCGGGCGTGAAGAGCACCGACGCGGTGAGGCGTCGAAGAGCAGCAGCTCGACGGCGCGGTGCGGGTCGGCCCGGGCGAGCGCGGCGACGGTGTGCGTCGTGCCGAAGTCGATGCCGGGCGTCTCCCCGTCAGACATGCACCGAGCCCATCGACCGCCGTTGCTGGACGGCGAGCGTCACACCCGCGATCGCGCCGAGCGTCGCCGCGCCGCCGTGGACGTCGCCGAGGACGAGCAGCACGACCGCCGCGGCGAGGCTCACCGTCCCCAGCGCCCGGACCTGGACCGAGGCGCCGAGCACCAGCGCCGCCGCGGCGAGGGACGCGGCGAGGCCGAAGCCGACCAGCGAACTGCCCGCGCCGACCGGCAGCACGACGAGCCCCCACAGGCCGCCGAGCACCTGCACCGCGCCGGCGAGCAGGAGCCACCGAGCCGTCCCCCAGCGGCGTTCGGCGATGGTGCCGAGGACGGCCAGCGCGACGAGGTTGAAGACGGTGCCCGTCCAGCCGCTGTCCTGCACGACGAACGAGCTCACGAGCCGCCACACCTGCCCGTCGCCGATCGCCGCCCGGTCCCGCCGCAGCGCCTCGAACAGCCCGGACGCCACCGTCAGCTGCAGCACCGACACGACCGCGACGACCACCACCGCGACGATCGTCGCCACCGGCACCTTCGCGGGCACGGCCGGACGCCGCAGCCCCGCACCGGCCCACCCGGCGGTGACGAGCAGCGCGACGTAGAGGACCGCCATCCCGGCACCCCCGAATCAGTGGGCGAGCGCGACGACCCTGTGGGCGACGCGTTCGAGCAGGTGTTCGTCGTACGGTAGCCACGGCACCGCGGCCGCCGGGACCCTGTGCCGCACGTCGGTGGTGACCGGGTCGCCGTCGCGGGTGACGCGGGCGGTGGCGTCCGGGGCGGGGCCGGTCATCGCCAGCGGCAGCCGTTGTGCGTGGGACCGAGGGTCACGCCGGTGGAGTGTAAAGCCCCACGAGCCGGGCGACGGCACCACGGTCGCCGTCGATGTCCGCGGCGTCGAGGTCGTGGCCTTCGAAGAGGATGCGGGTCCACGCGGTCGAGTCGACCGTCACGGTCGCGGCGGGGTCATGGATCTCGCCGGTCTTCACGTGTACGGCGCTGCGCTCGGCGACGGTGTGGAAGACGTGGACCGGCGGGTCGGCACGGCGGGCGTCGTGGAGGCGGAGCACGACGGCCGGCACGTCACCCGGCGCGTCCGGGGCCATCGTCCGCATCGCGAGGACGGCCGCGTCGGGCGTCATGCCGCCGGCCGTGGCCGGGTCGGGGCCGGCGGAATACCAGCGGCCGAGGGCCGCCAGGACCCCTTCGAGCCCGCGGCCCCACTCGGTGGCGGCATAGGCCCGGGTGCGGGCGAGGTCTGGCAGCGCGACGTGGTCGACGATGCCGGCCTGCTGCAGGGACCGCAGCCGCTCGGTGAGGACGGCGGGCGTGATGCCGCGGACCGCCTCCTGCAGGTCGCCGAAGCGCTTCGGGCCGAGGATCAGCTCCCGCACGATGATGAGCGTCCACCGGTCGCCGACGAGGTCGAGCGCGTTCGCGGCGCGGCACGCGTCGCCGTGGTCGCCGTAGCTCTGCCTGACCGGCACGTCGCCTCACTCTGATGAACGTAGGTCCGACTATGTTTAGGATACTGGACATGACCGCTTCCCAGGATGTGACGCCCGCCCCGCCGGTCGTGGACCGCGCGACCTGGCTGCGCGAGCGGGAAGGCCTGCTGGCCCGCGAGAAGGCCCACACCCGCGAGGGTGACGCGATCGCCGCGGCGCGCCGCCGCCTGCCGATGACCGAGATCACGCCGACCTCGCTGGTCGGGGCCGGCGGCCCGACCCCGCTCGCCGACATCTTCGCCGGCCGCGACCAGCTCGTCGTCTACAAGCACATGTGGCACCTGGACCAGCCGTTCGAGGCCCAGTGCGAGGGCTGCACCGCGTCCATCTGGGACTTCCACGACGCCGCCTACCTGGAGGAGCGCGGCATCTCGTTCGCCGTCTTCGGTGAGGGCCCGTATTACCAGATGGCCCCGTTCCGGGAGTTCATGGGCTACACCCACCGCTGGTACTCGACCTACGGCATCGACGACCCCGCCTACGCCGGCGGCGGCGTCATCGCCTGCTACCTGCGCCGCGGCGACCGGTTCTTCCTCACGTACGAGACCACCGGCCGCGGCGTCGAAGCCATCATGGCCTCGCACAAGCTGCTCGACATGACCGTCTACGGCCGGCAGGAGACCTGGGAGTCGTCCCCCGACGGCTGGCCCCAGGAGCCGACGTACACCAGATGGCGCCGCGACGGCCGTCCCGTGCCCCAGTGGACCAGGCCGTCCGTGACCTCCGTCGCCGACCGGCGCGAGCCGCACTGCCACTGAACGTGGCCTCTCCGGATGCCGGCGTCAGCGGCGTACCGTATTGACAAAAAGTTCTTGTACATAAAGACTTGACTTGTCATGAGAGACGTCGTCTACCTCGACCAGATCGAGCAGGCTGAGGCCCTGCTCAAGCCGCAGCGGATCGAAGTGCTGCGGCAGCTCGCCGACCCCCGGTCGTGCACCGAGGTCGCGGTCGAGCTCGACCAGACCCCGCAGCGGGTCTACTACCACGTGAAGCGCCTGGTGGAGGCCGGCCTGGTCCGTCAGGTCGCCGAGCGCCGGGTGCGCGGGATCCACGAGGGGATCTACCAGGCGGCGGGCCGGTCCTACTGGCTGTCCCCGGCCCTGGTGGGCCGGATCGGGCTGCGCCAGGCCCGCGACCTGCTCAGCCTGGGCCACCTGGTCGACCTGATGGAGGAGGTGCAGGCGGACATCGCCGCGCTCGACCTCACCCGGCCGGACCTGCCGTCGATCGGCGTGTCGGGGGAGATCAGGGTCCGCCCGGAGCAGCGCAAGGCGTTCCTCGACGAGCTGCAGCAGACACTGCAGGACCTGTTCACCCGCTACGGTGGCGCCGAAGGCGACGAGTTCCGCCTGGCGGTCGCCTGCTATCCGAAGGAGAACCCGGCCGACCGGGTCTGACCCGCGCCGGATCGAGATCGCCGGCGTCGGTGCCCCGCGCCGCCGCACAGGTAGAAGACGCTCGCGACGAGTTCGACCACCGCGCCGGCCGCGATGCCTGCCGTCGACCGCGGGCCGAGCCACCGGCCCAGGGCGACGCAGCCGCCGAGCACCAGCGCCTGCGGGGTGCCGAACGTCAGCACGACGACGAAGAACACGTAGCCCCGCCCGCCGGGCTCGAGGTCAGCGTCCGGGCCGCCACCCCCCGCGGCGCCCGCCCCGAACAGCGCGGGTCCGGCGATCCTCACCGCGCCGGCCCGCCACAACCGGGCCTACGCCGGTGCCCCGCTCACGGCGGGTCGCCGGCCGGCGTGGCCGGCGGTGGCAGGGTGACGGTGACCGTCAGGCCGCCGGTCTGCTGTGGCTCGGCGGCGACCGTGCCGCCGTGGGCGCGGACGATCGACCGGACGATGGCGAGGCCGAGACCGGTGGAGCGGCCGCCCGCCGGGCGGCCGGCGGACAGCCGCTGAAACGGCTCGAACAGGCGGCCGACCTCCGTCGACGGGATGGCCGGGCCGCTGTTGCGGACCACCACCGCCGCCGGACCGTCGGGGGCGCCGGTCGTCACGTCGACCCAGCCGCCGGGGACGTTGTGCCGGATCGCGTTGTCCACCAGGTTGCGCACCAGCTGGTCGAGCAGGGCGGGGTCGCCGAACACGGGCGCCGGGCGCAGGTCGGTGGTGACGGTCAGGTCGGCGGCCACGGCCTCGGGGTCCGCGTCGCCGAGCGCGGTGGCCGCGGCGAGTGCCAGGTCGCACGGCTCGCGGGCGACGGCACCGCTGTCGCTGCGGGCCAGGGCCAGCAGGCCGTCCAGCAGGCGCTCGGCCCGGCCGGTCGCGGTGAGCACGCGAGTCGCCATCGCCTGCCACTGCTCGGGGGTGCTCTGCCGCTTGGCGAGCAGGACCTCCGCACCGGTCCGCACGATGGCCAGGGGTGTCCGCAGCTCGTGCGAGGCGTCGGCGACGAACCTCCGCTGGCTGTTGAACGAGCCCTCCAGCCTGGTCACCATCGCGTCGAAGGTGTCGGCCAGCTCCTTGAGCTCGTCGTCCGGCCCGGCCAGCGCGACCCGCTCGTGCAGGTGGTCCTGCGAGATCCGCCGGGTGGTGGTGGTGAGGGTGCGCAGCGGCCGGAGCATGCGGCCGGTGACGATCCACGAGACGCCGACCCCGGCGACGAACGTGAGGAGCAGTGCCAGGGCCGACATCTCCCCGGTGTGCAGCAGCTCGCGCCGGCGCAGCCGCTCGTTCTCGGCCAGCTCCCGCCTGATCGATTCGAGCTTGTCGGCTCCCTCCGGGTTGTCGGCGGGCGCCTGGATCGCGGCGACGTCGGCCGCGGTCGGGCCGTGCACGTTGGTGTAGAGGCTGTTGTACAGCAGCGCGTAGTTGAGCCCGAGCAGCCCCGCGCAGGTGAGGACCAGCATCACCGCGTACACCAGGGTGAGCCGCAGCCGGATCGAGCGGCGCGGCCGGTGCGCCCTCACAGCCGGTACCCCGCGCCGACGAGCGTCTCGATCAGGGGAGGGTCGCCGAGTTTCTTGCGCAGCCGCGCCACGGTCACCCGGACGGTCGCGGTGAACGGGTCGGCGTGCTCGTCCCACGCCCGCTCCAGGAGATCCTCGGCGCTGACGACGGCGCCGGCGGCGGACATCAGGATCTCCAGCACGGCCAGCTCCTTGGTGGTGAGCGGGATGATCCGGCCGCCGCGGGTGACGACCCGCCGGCCGGTGTCGAACGTCAGGTCGGCGCGCCGCAGCACCCGCGGCGCGTTGTTGGCCCGCCGCGCCAGCGCCCGGATCCGCAGCACCAGCTCGTCGAAGACGAACGGCTTCGGCAGGTAGTCGTCGGCGCCCAGGATCAGGCCGGCGACCCGGTCCGCCGCCTCGCCCGCGGCGGTGAGCATCAGCACCCGCGCGTCGCTGCCGCCCGCGGCGAGCGCCGTGCAGACCTGGTCGCCGTGCAGCAGCGGCAGGTCCCGGTCGAGGACCACCACGTCGTAGCGGTTGGCGCCGGCCTTGTGCAGCCCGTCCAGCCCGTCGCCGGCCACGTCGACCGCCATGCCGTGGTCGCGCAGCCCGTCGGCGACCTGCTCGGCCAGCAGCGCCTCGTCCTCGATCAGCAGCACCCGCACCGGACCGTCCTTCCCTCCGCCATTGTCGGTGGATGGGGATAACACCAGCGTTACAGACGCTGTGACGCCCGCGTTGCCGGTCCGCTGCTGCACTGGCCGCCATGAGAACGAGACTGCTCGCCCGGGCCGTGCTGCCGCTCCTGCTCGCCGCCTGCACGGGCGCCTGCTCAAGCGCCCACCCAGGGGCCGGCAGGGACGACGATGTCGCCTCCGTCGACGGCGCGTCCAGGCCCAGCGCGACCGCGACCGGCAGCCTGCAGGAGCAGGCGCTCGCCTACACGCGGTGCATGCGGGAGCACGGCGTCCCGCTCAGCGACCCGGAGGTCAGCGCGTCGAGTATCCGGATGGGGCCGGTGGACAAGGACGCCGTCGGCAACGACAAGCTGGTGGCCGCGGAGGCGGCGTGCGCACAGTTGCTGCCGCGGCTCCCCCCGGCGGACGCGGCGGCGAAGGTGGAGAAGTCCCGGGAGTTCTCGCGGTGCATGCGCGAGCACGGGTTCCCCGACTTCCCCGACCCGGAGGCCGACGGTCACTTCGCCGACGTGCCGCTCGCGATCCGCGACGACCCGCGGTACACCCCGACCAAGCAGCTGTGCGACGAGCACGTCCGCTCCTACACGCCGAGCCCCGTGGTGACCCGGTGAGACGACGCGGACAGGCCGCCGCGGTCGCCGGTGTCGTGGGCGCGGCCACGGCGGCGGCCGTCGGGCTCGCCGGCTTCCGGTTCGGCGGCGGGGCCACCGGCACCCCGGACGCGTCCGACCTGCCGCCGGCCACCGCGCAGGTGACCCGCACGACGATCCTGGACACCGACGACGAGCCCGGCAGCCTCGGGTACGGACCCACCACGGCCCTCGCCGGCCGGATTCCGGGCGTGCTCACCCGGCTGCCGCAGGCCGGTGACGTCATCGACCGTGGTCAGCCGGTGTACCGCGTGGACGACGCGCCGGTCGTGCTGCTGTACGGGGACGTCGCCGTCTACCGGACGCTCGCGCCGGGCGTGGTCGGCGCCGACGTCCGGCAGCTGGAGACGAACCTCCAGGCGCTCGGCTACACCGGGTTCACGGTCGACGACAGCTACTCGGCGACGACGGCCGCCGCGGTGCGCCGCTGGCAGCAGGCGAACCACCTGCCACAGACCGGTCAGGTCGAGCTCGGCCGGATCCTGTTCGCGCCCGCGGCGATCCGCGTCGACACCGTCACCGCGGGCGTCAACGGGTCCACCGGGGACGGCGACGAGGTGCTGCGGTTCACCGGTACCGGACGGGAGATCACCGTCAAGCTGGAGGTGTCGAAGCAGCGTCTGGCCCGCAAGGGCGTCGCCGTCCAGGTCCAGATGCCGGACGGCAGGACGGTGCCCGGACGGGTGGAGCGGGTGTACACCGTGATCGAACAGCGGGACGGCCCGCCGCTCACGAAGATCGAGGCGGTCGTGTCGCTGGGCGACCCCGCGGCCGCGACCGGCGTCGAGGCGGCCGTGGTCACCGTGACGTTCACCGCCGCCGAGCACAAGGACGTGCTGACCGTGCCGGTCGCGGCGCTGGTCGCGCTCGCCGAGGGCGGCTACGGCCTGGAGGTCGTCGAAGGCTCCGGCACGCGGTACGTGCGGGTGGAGACCGCCCTGTTCGCCAACGGCAGGGTCGAGGTCACCGGCGACGGCCTGCGCGAGGGCATGACCGTGGGGATGCCGCGATGATCGAGCTGACCGGCGTCACCAAGGAGTACCCCGGCGGGGTCCGGGCGCTCGCCGGGGTCACGCTGCGCATCGGCGCCGGCGAGCTGGTCGCCGTGGTCGGCCCGTCCGGCTCCGGGAAGTCGACGATGCTGCACATGTTCGGCACCCTTGACCGGCCCACCTCGGGCACGGTCGCCGTCGACGGGCACGACGTGTCGCGGCTGCCGGACCGGCAGCTGTCGGCGCTGCGGGCGAGCCGGATCGGCTTCGTGTTCCAGCAGTTCCACCTCGCCGCCGCGGTGCCCGCGCTGGACAACGTCGCCGACGGACTGCTCTACGCGGGTGTCCGGATGAAGGAGCGCCGCCGGCGGGCGGAGGCGACGCTGGAGCGGGTCGGTCTCGGGCACCGCCTCGGCCACGAGCCGCACGAGCTGTCCGGCGGCGAGCGGCAACGGGTCGCGATCGCCCGCGCGGTGGTCGGCGGGCCGGCGCTGCTGCTCGCCGACGAGCCGACCGGCAACCTCGACACCGCGTCCGGGCAGGGCATCCTGGCGCTGCTGCGGGAGCTGCACGCCGGCGGCACCACGGTCGTGGTCATCACCCACGACGCGTCGGTCGCCGCCGCGCTCGACCGGCAGGTCCAGATGCGCGACGGCCTGGTCGTCGCCGACTCCGCGACGGCGGCCGGATCGTGACCGCGTCCCAGCTCGCTCCGGCGCGCATGGCCCTGCCGGACGTGGTCCGGGTCGGGGCCGCCGGCCTGCGTACCCGGCCCGCGCGGGCGCTGTTGTCCGCGCTGGGCATCGCGATCGGCATCGCCGCGATGGTCGCGGTCGTCGGCATCTCGTCGTCGTCCCGCGAACAGCTCGACCGGCAGCTCGCCGCCCTCGGCACCAACCTGCTGACGGTCGCGCCCGGGCGCACCGTCGAGGGCGACGCGGCGAAGCTGCCCGCCGAGGCCGAGGCGATGATCTCGCGGATCGGCCCGGTCACCGGCGTCTCGGCGACCGGGAAGATCACCGGCGCCAGGGTGTACCGGACGGACCGGATCAACCGGGCGGAGACCAACGGCCTCACCGTCCTCGCCGCGCGGGAGAGCCTGCCGCGGACCGTCGGCGCCACGGTGCGCGGCGGCACCTGGCTCAACGGCCTGACCGGCCGGTACCCGGCGGCGGTGCTGGGCTCGGCGGCCGCGGAGCGGCTCGGCATCGGGCGGGCCAGCCCCGACGTGGAGATCCTGGTCGGCGGCGAACGGTTCACCGTGATCGGCGTGCTGCGCCCGGTCGCGCTCGCCCCCGAGCTGGACGCGGCGGTGCTCATCGGCTGGGACGCCGCCGCCACCGCGTTCGGCTTCGACGGCCGGGCCAGCACCGTCTACGCCCGGACCCGCGACAGCCAGGTCGAGGCGGTCCACGGGGTCCTGGCCGCGACCGCCAACCCGGAGGCGCCCGGCACGGTCGCCGTGTCCAAGCCGTCGGACGTCCTCGCCGCCCGCCGGGCCGCCGACGCGACGCTCAACGGGCTGCTCCTCGGCCTCGGCGCGGTGGCCCTCCTGGTCGGCGGCGTCGGCGTGGCCAACACGATGGTCATCTCCGTCCTGGAGCGCCGCGCCGAGATCGGCCTGCGCCGCTCGCTCGGCGCCACCCGCGGCCAGATCCGCCTGCAGTTCCTCGTCGAGTCGCTGCTGCTGTCCACCATGGGCGGCCTCGGCGGCGTGGTGCTCGGCGTCGCCGTCACCGCCGGCTACGCCACCTACCAGGCCTGGCCGGCCGTCGTCCCGGCGTGGGCGACCGCCGGCGCGGTCGCGGCGACGATGCTCGTCGGCGGCGTCGCCGGCCTCTACCCGGCGATCCGCGCCAGCCGGCTCGCACCGACCGAGGCCCTTGCCGCGCCCTGAGCAGCCGAGCGGATCGCTCGCGGCGCCCTGGGCAACGGACCGGGGCGCTCGCCCGCGGCCTGGGCAACGGTTTGGAACGGCCGGGCACGGCGGTCCGGGCCGCACGGGTACGGTCACTCTCATCGTCGAGAACACTTCGGGGGAGGGCGCCGATGCGGTACGAGCTGCACTGCCACCTTGACGGCTCCGTGCGGCCCGGCACCATCGCCGCGCTCGCCGCCGAGCAGGGCCTCGAGCTGCCCGCTCCGGTGCGCCGGCTCGCCGTGGCGCCACCGGACGTCGGCAGCCTGCGGGCGTTCCTGCCGTACATCGACGTCGCCCTCGACGTGTTGCAGACGCCCGCCGCGCTGGAGCGCGCCGCCGAGGAACTCGTCGAGGACTGGCACCGGGACCGCGTCGGCTACGGCGAGGTCCGCTTCGCGCCGCAGCTGCACACCCGCGCCGGGATGCGGCTCGACGACGCCATCGACGCGGTCGCCGCCGGTCTCGCCCGCGGCGCCGCCGCCACCGGCGTGCGCACCGGGCTGCTGCTGTGCTGCCTGCGCCACCAGCGGCCGGAGCAGAGCCTCGAGGTCGCCGACGTCGCCGTCCGCCGCCGCGACGCCGTCGCCGGGCTCGACCTCGCCGGCGACGAGGGCTTCCCCGGTGCCGCCCACCGCGAGGCGTTCGATCTCGCGCACGCCGCCGGCCTGCCCGTCACCGTCCACGCCGGCGAGGCGGCCGGGCCGCAGAGCGTGTGGGAGGCCATCGACGTGCTGGGCGCCCGCCGGATCGGCCACGGCGTCCGCAGCACCGCCGACGCGGCCCTCCTCGACCGGCTCCGCCGCGACGGGATCGCGCTGGAGACGTGCCCGCGCTGCAACGTGCTCACCGCCGCGGTGCCGGCGATCACCGACCACCCCGCCGACCGCCTCCTGCGCGCCGGGCTGAAGGTCACGGTCAGCACCGATACCCGTACCACCGCCGACACCACACTGGACGAGGAGTTCGCCGTCCTGTCGGCGGCCTTCGGCTGGACCGCCGCCGAGGAGCGGCTCTGCCAAGCGAACGCGGCCGAGGCCGCCTTCAACCGTGAGGACGGTGACCGTGCTGGAGCGAGTTGACTACGACGTACGGCAGCACGCGGTGTACTCGGCCGGGCGCGCGCTGCCTGAAGGGTCCGCGCGGCTCTGGTCCGCCGTGTTCGCCAGGTGGGCGGGTGCGCCGAACCCCTTGACGGTGCTGGATCTGGGCTCGGGCACGGGCCGCTTCACGCCCATCCTCGCGGACACCTTCGGCGGCCAGGTCTACGGTGTCGAGCCGGCCGGACGGATGCGGGAGCAGGCGGCCCCTCACCCGCGCGTGGAGTACCTGGCGGGCAGCGCCGAAGCGATCCCGCTGCCGGACCAGGCCTGCGACGTCGTGCTGCTGTTCCTCGTGTTCCACCACGTCGTCGACCGCCCGCGCGCGGTGGCGGAGATCCGCCGGGTGCTGCGCCCGGGCGGCCGGGTCCTGATCCGCAGCGCCTTCTCCGACCGCATGCCCGACCTGCTCTGGCACCGGTTCTTCCCCGGCGCCCGCGACGTCGAGCAGCGGATGTTCCCGACGGTCGCCGAGGTGACCGGCCTCTTCGAGGACGCGGGCCTGGCCGTCCTCGGCCTCGACCGGATCCGCGAGACGGTCGCCACCGACCTCGCCGCCTACGCGGAGCGGCTCCGCCTGCGCGCCATCTCCACCTTCGAGCACCTGACCGAGGAGGAGATCCGGCGCGGCTTCGCGGCCCTGGACCTGGCGGTCGCCGCCGGCGACATCCAGGTCCCCGTCACGATGGACAGCGACCTGCTCGTCCTCGGAGATTCCTGAGGAACCTGCCGGATCGGGCGAAGGTGTCCGCAGTCCAGGCACCTGCCCGACCGCGGTCTCGGCGCGCGAAAAACTTGGGTGAGGCTGTCGGATCGGGGGTGGCCTGTTCGTAGGTCCGGTGAATCATCGTGAGGACGACCGACGAGAAGGAGCGCACCGTGCAATACCTGGTCTCCGTGATCCACGACAGCTCGACCCTGGCCACCGACGAGGAGATGGCCGCGATCGACGTGTTCAACGACCGGATGCAGGCCGAGGGCTACTGGGTCTTCGCCGGCGGGCTCGCACAGCCCGGCACGGCCACCGTCATCGACAACCGGGGCGGGGAGCAGCTGATCACCGACGGGCCGTTCGTGGAGTCGAAGGAGTACCTCGCCGGCTTCTGGATCTTCGAGGCGCCGGATCTGGACGTGGCGCTGAAGCTCGCCGCCGAAGGCTCGAAGGCGTGCAACCGCAAGGTCGAGGTCCGGCCATTTCTGTGAGTGATGTGCGGGCCGCGCTCACCCGGGCCCACCAGGAGGAGTGGGCGTGGGTGGTCGCCAACCTGACCAGGCGCTTCGGTGACCTGGACGTCGCCGAGGAGGCGGCCGCGGAGGCGTTCGCGACCGCCGTCGAGCGGTGGCCGGTCGACGGCGTGCCGCCGAACCCCGGCGCCTGGTTGACCACGACCGCCAACCGCAAGGCCATCGACCGGATCCGGCGCGAGAGCAAGCGCGACGACAAGCAGAAGGAGGCGCGGATGTTGCAGGACGACACTCCTGCGGAGCCTCTGGGCGCCATCGACGACGAGCGGCTCCGGCTGATCTTCACCTGCTGCCACCCGGCGCTGGCGATGGAGACCCGCGTGGCGCTGACGCTGCGCATGGTCGGCGGGCTCACCGTGCCCGAGATCGCGCGGGCGTTCCTGGTGCAGGAGGCCGCGATGGGGCAGCGGATCACCCGGGCCAAGGCGAAGATCAAGGCGGCGCGCATCCCGTACCGGCTGCCCTCCGCCGACGATCTCCCGGCTCGCGTCGCGGGCGTGCTCGCCGTGCTCTACCTGGTGTTCAACGAGGGCTACCTGGCGACCGGCGCCGACACCGACCCGGTGCGGCCCGGCCTGACCGCCGAGGCGATCCGGCTCACCCGCCTCATCCGCGCTCTGCTGCCGGGGGACGGCGAGGCGGCGGGACTGCTGGCGCTGATGCTGCTCACCGAGGCCCGGCGCGCAGCCCGGTTCTCAGCGACCGGCGAGCTGGTCACCCTCGCCGAACAGGACCGCGGCGCGTGGGACCCGGCGCTGATCGCCGAGGGGCACCGGCTGGTCCGGCAGCGGCTGGCCACCGGCGAGGCGCCCGGGCGGTACCAGATCCTCGCCGCGATCAACGCCGTGCACACCTCCGCCCGCGATGCGCGGGACACCGACTGGTCGCAGGTGGTCGCACTGTACGACCAGCTCGTCCGCCTGGATCCCTCGCCGGTCGTCGCGCTGAACCGGGCGATCGCGGTCGCCGAGCTCGACGGCCCGGACGTGGCCCTGGCGGCGGTCGACCGCCTGGCGGACCGGCTGGCCGGCTATCACGCGTTCCACGTGACCCGCGCCGACCTGCTGCGGCGGCTGGGGCGCGGTCAGCAGGCGCGCGTGGCGTACGACAGGGCGATCGAGCTGGCCGGCAACACCGCCGAGATCGCGTACCTGACCCGCCGCCGCGACCAGCTGGCTGTCGACGCGCCCGGCTGAGACGGCGTGGGTCCCGGACCGTTGCGCACCGGCCCGGGACCCGTCTGTCGTCAGCGTAGAAAGACCTCGAAGGACTTTGTGGCCTGTGATCCATCCCGCAGAGATCGCTCTCTCGGGTCGGCGGATCTACGCCCATTGGCGTAGCGCCGGGTCGTCGCTGGGCTGATGACGCCGCCGCCGCGGTGGGCCATCGTCGAGCCATGTCGAACGAACGCACGGCGCAGCGGCGGCCGTTGCCGGGGAGCCGCCTGTCGCGTGTGACGCTCGTGGTCGCGATCGTCGTCAGTCTCGTGCTCGTCTACCCGTACATCGGCCTCGACGCCTCCGAGAGCCGCCTCGGCGTCGCCGGGACCGCGCACTACGCGACCCTGGTCGCGCACATCTTCACCGCCGCCGTGGCGCTGATCCTCGGACCGCTGCAGTTCATGGCGCGGGTGCGGGCCCGCCCGCGGGTCCACCGCACCATCGGACGGGTGTACCTGCTCGGCGGGGTGCTGCCGTCGGCGGTGACCGCGGTGCCGGTCGCGCTGTGGTCGGGGCGGCCGGTGACGCAGGCCGGCCTCACCGTCGCGGCCGTGTTGTGGCTGATCACCGGCGGTCTGGCGTACCGTGCCGCCCGCCGCCGCGACTTCACCGCCCACCGCGAGTGGATGCTGCGCAACTACGCGCTGACCTTCCTCGCCGTCACCGCCCGCGTGCTGGTGCCGCTGCTGCTGCTGGTCCGGCTGCCGTTCACCGCGGAGAGCGCCGCGACGCTCGCGCCGACGCTGATCCCTTTCGGTCAGACCGCCGGCTGGATCATCAACCTGACCGTGGCGGAGGCGTTCATCAGGCGCTCACGTCGTGCCGCCCGGTAGTGTTCGCCGGTGTGGAGCGGCTGGTGCGGCGCGTCGAGGTGGACCCGGGCGCGTCGTGGGATCCGGACGCGTGGTGGGCCCGGATCCCGGCGGTGCGGTCCCTGCTGGACGGGGGCCTCAACCTCCCGGCGGGCGTGACCTTCCTCGTCGGGGAGAACGGGTCGGGGAAGTCCACCCTGATCGAGGCGCTCGCCCAGGCGTACGGGCTGAATCCGGAGGGCGGCTCCCGTGGCGCGATGCACCGCACCCGCGAGTCCGAGGCGCCGCTGGGCGCGCTGCTGCGGCTGGTCCGCACCGCGGGCGCCTCCGGTCACGCGTACTTCCTGCGCGCCGAGACCACGCACGGCCTCTACACCTACCTGGAGTCCCTGGACCACCCGTCCGACCGGGACCTGCACGACCGCAGCCACGGCGAAGGCTTTCTGACCCTGCTGGAGCGCAAGTTCACGCGGCCCGGCTTCTACCTGATGGACGAGCCGGAGGCGGCCCTGTCCTTCACGTCCACCCTCAGCCTCATGTCCCGCCTGGCTGCACTGGCCGAGTCCGGCGCACAGATCGTCGTCGCCACCCACTCGCCGGTCCTGACCGCGCTGCCGGACGCGACGGTGCTGGAGCTCGGCGAGCACGGCATCCGCCGGACCACCTGGTCCGACCTCGCCGTCGTCGAGCACTTCCGGGCGTTCCTCGGCCAGCCCGACCGATACCTGCGCCACCTGCTCTGACGCCGCCGGCGACGCGTACAAGCCGAACTTCGGCGGCGGGACCGGCTGTGCGTCCTGAGCCCGGACCGCCTTGAGGGACGATTTTTCTGGGAGTGCGTCTGACGTTCAGGTGGCTGGGGTAGCGTCACCGCCGTGCGGGGGAGGGTCGTGGACGCCTGGCGGCATCCGTTGGTGCGGTTCGTGGCGTTCGCGGGGCTCGGGTTCGGGTTCGACGTCGGGCTGCTGTTGCTGCTCAAGGCCGTGACGCCGCTGCCGGCGTTCGCGTGCGTGACCGTGGCCTTCTGGGCGACGTACGCCGTGAACTTCGTGCTCAACCGGTACTTCACCTTCGACGCGAGCCATCGGGCGGTGGGGCCGCAGGTCGCCAGGTTCGTCGTGCAGGTGTTGGGGGACTACGCGCTCACCGTCGGGGTGGTTCTCGGGCTGCAGGTGCTCGGCGTGCACCTCGCCGTCGGCCGGGTCGCCGCCGGTGCCACCACGCTGGTGTTCAACTACGTGATGTACCGGTGGTGGACGTTCCACCGCCCGGCGACGGGCGGCAGCGGGACGGACGCCGGGCAGGTGGTCGCGGCGGCGCGTGGCGGCGCCTCGGCCGGCTGAAGCACCGGCACGGTTCGCGTTGGGGGTGGTCGGGTATCCGGTAGGTGTTGAGACGTCGACATCACGGAGGACGACCATGCTGCCGAAGATGATCGCGAAGTGGGCGGTGGCGGCGATCGCGGTGCCCCTTGCCATCGCCGGTGCGAGGAAGGTCAGCGACCGGATCGAGGCCCGCCGCGGCTCGACGCGCACCACCCGTCTGCTCCGCAAGGGTGTGGCGACCGCGGAGCGGATGACCGGCCGCAAGCGGCGCCGCCGCCTGGCCTGGTAGTCGTGGCGGCCGCCTGACGATCGCGCGGGCGGCCGCCGGGACCAGTCATCGCACCCCGGAAGCCGGCCCGGACAGAAGGTCACCGGCGATGTCGGTGGCGAGGTCGATGGCGCGGGCGGCGAGCGGGGAGTGGGTGCGGCCCGCCCGCCACAGCAGGTAGATCTCGCGGGGCGGGAACGCAGGGTCCAGCTCGTGCACGGCAAGCGAGTCGTCCACTCCGCCGAGCGCCAGCCGGGGCAGGACGGCCGAGCCGATGCCCGCTCGTACCATCGACAACACCGCGTCGTTGCCGGTGGTGCGGAACACGATCCGGGGCTGGACGCCGGCGCGGGCGAAGGCGGCCTCGATCCGGGGCTGGTCGCAGTCGGCCGGCCAGGCGACCATCGGGGCGCGGTGCAGGCCGGCCAGCGGCACGGCACCGTCGGGGAAGTCGCCGCGGCGGGCGACCAGCATGTACGGGTCGTCGAGGAGCTTGCGGTGCTCGACGTCGCCGTCGATGCGGCCGTCTGCGCGGCTGTCGAGGAACATGAGGTCCACGTCGTCGACGCGGGGCTGGCCGCTCTCGTCCTCGAACAGCCGGATGTCGCACGCGGGGAACTCGGCGCGCAGCGCGAGGACGAGCCGCGGCAGCAGCGTCGTCGACAGGCTCTGGAACGTGCCGATGTCGATGCGCCCCTCGCCGGCGCGGAACCGGTCGAGCGCGTCCACCAGGGCGTTCGTGCGGGCCAGCAGGTCGCGGGCGTGGGTGAGCACGACCTGGCCGAGCGGGGTGAGCCGCACCGGGCGGGGCCCGCCGGGGCGGTCGAACACGGCGCCGCCGACGGTCTTCTCGAGCGTGGCGATCTGCTGGCTGACCGTCGACTGCGTGTAGCCGAGGCGGGCGGCGGCCCTGCTGAACGAGCCCTCGTCGACGACGGCCGTCATGGTGGCGAGGTGGCGCAGCTCGATGTCGCTCACGACGTCCAGTCTATCGGTCGGGCCGATGGAAACCATCACAGAGCATCGCTTTTCAGCATGCCACGGCGAATCTAGCGTGGTCGGCATGAGCACCTTCGTACTGATTCACGGCGGGGGAGACTCCGGCTGGTCCTGGCATCTCGTCGCGGACGCGCTGCGTCGCCGGGGGCACGACGCGATCGCCCCCGACCTGCCGGCCGGCGACGACGGGGCCGACCTGACCACCTACGCCGACGCGGTCGTCGCGGCGGCCGGTGACCGGCCGGGCGTGATCGTCGTGGGCCACTCGTTCGGCGCGTTCACGGCCCCGCTCGTCGCGGAACGCCTGGACGCCCGCGTGCTCGTCCTCGTCGCCGGCATGATCCCCGTCCCCGGCGAGCGGCCCGCCGACTGGGGCGGCGGCGCCGGCTATCGGGACGCCGTCCGGGAGCAGGCCGCCCGCGACGGTGGGCGCACCGGCAGCGACGACCCGGATGTCTGCTTCTACCACGATGTGCCCCGCGAGCTCGCCGAGGAGGCGAAGCGCCGGGAGCGCGCACACCCGTCGGAGGCCGCGACCGCGAAGCCCTGGCCGTTGGCCGCGTGGCCGGCGGTACCGACGCGGTTCCTGCTGTGTGCCCAGGATCGGTGCTTCCCGCCCGGCCTCTTCCGGCGGCTGGTGCCCGAGCGCCTCGGCATCACGCCCGACGAGATCGACGCCGGGCACTGCGTCGCGCTGAGCCGGCCCGTGGAGCTCGCGGACCGCCTGCACGGGTACGCGCAGTGAACCGGGCGGCGATCTGGCTCCCGCTGTTCGACCCCCTCGCCGACCCCTCGTCGTGGCGCGGCTCGCCGCAGAGGCGGAGGAGGACGGCTGTTGAGATCAAGAGTGAGTGGTCACGGGCACATCACCGCCGTATTGTGTTGCGGTGACCGAACGTGTGGCGAACCCGCAGCGTGGCGCAGCGACCAAGCGCGCCGGCAGCAGCATCCAGGTGGACAAGTCCAAGGCCGCGAAGCGCGCGGCGGCGAAAGCCGCCAGAGCCAAGGCCGTGGCGGCCGAGAAGCGCCGCCGGGTGCTGAGCATGGTTGGAGCGGCGCTGGCCGTGCTGCTCGTCGTGGGTGCGATCGTCTGGTTCGCGCAGTCCGGTGACGACGACCCGTCGACGCCCGCGGCCGGCACGAACAGCAGCGCCGGCGCCACTCAGGGCGCGACGAGCGCGGCCTTCCCGCAGCTGCCCGAGGGTGCCGACCCGGCGCTCGGCACGAAGCCGACCGTGACGGCCGGCAGCGGGGCCGTGACGAAGCTGGTCGTGACCACGCTCATCGAGGGCAAGGGCCCCGCCGTGCAGGCGGGGCAGACGATCACCGCCAACTACGTCGGCGTCACCTACGTCGACGGCAAGGAGTTCGACGCGTCCTGGAAGCGGTCGGAGCCCCTCGAGTTCCAGGTCGGCGCCGGCAGGGTCATCAAGGGCTGGGACGACGGCCTCGTCGGTGCCAAGGTCGGCAGCCGGGTCCAGCTCGACATCCCGGCATCGATGGCGTATGGCGACAACCCTGACGGCGGCCGGCCGGCCGGCGCCCTGCGGTTCGTCGTGGACGTGCTCGCCGCCAAGTAAGGCCGCCCGGCGTGTGCACATCGCGCACAATCGGGCATGCATCAACTACCGTCGATCTTGCGAGTCTGCTTACCCTCCTCCTCTGTACCTCGACGAGGAGGAGAGAGCACGTGGTGCTTCGCAGGCTCGTGGGCGCGGCGACCGTCGCGGTCCTGGTGGGGTCGGTCGGGCTGGCAGCGCCGGCCGCGGCCGCCCCCACCATCAGCACACCGAAACAGCTGACCAAGGCCGTGACGCTGCCCGGCGTCCTGCGGCACCTGCTCGCGTTCCAGGTGATCGGCGACCTCAACGGCGGCAATCGCGCGTCCGGGATGCCCGGGCACAAGCGCAGCGCCGACTACGTCGCCGCCCTGCTGCAGCAGGCCGGCTACCAGGTCACCCGGCAGCCGTTCCAGTTCAACTTCTGCGACGAGACGGGCTCGTCCTTCGCGCAGACGGCGCCGGCGGCCACGACGTACGTCGAGGGCACCGACTACGACGTCATGACCTGCTCCGGCTCCGGTGACGTCACCGCCGCCGTCGTCCCCGTGGACCTGAACCTGGTCGAGCCCCGGGTCGCCGTCACGTCCGGCTGCGAGGCCACCGACTTCACCACCGCCGTCACCGGCAAGATCGCGCTGATGCAGCGCGGCGGCTGCCCGTTCGGCACCAAGGTCGCCAACGCCGAGGCGGCGGGCGCCGCCGGCGCGATCGTCATGAACCAGGGCAACGGCGACCGGGCCACCGCACCCGACCGGTACTCGCTGCTGCTCGGCACCCTCGGCACCCCGGTCGGCATCCCGGCGGTCGGCGTCTCGTACGACACCGGCGCCGCGTTCTCCACGACGGCCGGCCTCACCGTGCACCTCACCACCTCGACCACCGCCGAGATCCGCGACACCGAGAACGTCATCGCGGAGACCAAGGGCGGCAACGCGGGCAACGTCGTCATGGCCGGCTCGCACCTGGACTCCGTGCCCGCCGGCAACGGCATCAACGACAACGGCAGCGGCAGCGCCGCCCTGCTCGAGGTCGCCCTGCAGATGGCCCGCACCAAGCCGGTCAACAAGGTCCGGTTCGCGTGGTGGGGCGCCGAGGAGGCCAGCCTCGTCGGCTCGACCTTCTACGTCAACAGCCTCACCCCGGCGCAGCAGGCGCAGATCAGGCTGTACCTCAACTTCGACATGATCGCCTCGCCGAACTACCAGTTCGGCGTCTACGACGGCGACGACTCCGCGGCCGCCGGCGCCGGCCCCGGCCCGGCCGGCTCCGCGCAGATCGAGGCCCTCTTCGAGGCGTTCTTCGCCTCCCGCGGCCAGCGGACGAACGCCGCCGACTTCACCGGCCGCTCCGACTACGGCCCGTTCATCGCCGCGGGCGTGAACATCCCCGCGGGCGGCCTGTTCACCGGCGCGGAGGTCATCAAGTCCGCCGCGGACGTCGCCAAGTTCGGCGGCGTGGCCGGCGTCGCCTACGACCCGTGCTACCACGAGGCGTGCGACGACCTGTTCCGCGTCACGCAGAAGGGCGGCGACCCGGCCGTCTACGCGCAACTGCGCAGCATGTACACCCTCGTCGGCAACATCAACACGTTCGCCCTCGACACGAACGCCGACGCGATCGCGACCGCCGTGATCACCTACGCGTTCGACACGTCGTCCATCCCGCCGCGCACCACGACCGCGGCCCGCTCTTCGATCTCCTCTTCCTCGACCATGTGATCGGTTCGGGCGCCGGCCTGCTGGGCCGGCGCCCGGTCAACCGCCGAACCGGCGGTGCCGGGCGGCGTAGGACCGCAGCGCCCGCAGGAAGTCGACCTTGCGGAAGCCCGGCCAGTACACGTCGCAGAAGTACAGCTCCGAGTACGCCGCCTGCCACAGCAGGAAGCCCGACATCCGATGTTCGCCGCTGGTGCGGATGACGAGGTCGGGATCGGGCAGCCCGCCGGTGTAGAGGTGCTGGGCGATCTGCTCCACGCTCAGCGTTTGTGCGATGTCGTCGACGGTACGACCAGCGAGCGCCTCCTGCTCCAACAGCGCCCTGACGGCCGCGACGATCTCATCCCGCCCGTCGTACCCGATGGCGATCGTGAGCCCGAACGGCGCCCCACTGTCCCTGGTGGACTCCTCGGCCAGCTTCAACGCGTGCCGGGTCGAGTCCGGCAACACGTCCAGCCGGCCCGCCAGGTGCACCCGCCACGGGCTCGCCGGCCGCCGCAACCGCTCCGCGACGACCTCCTCGATCATCCGCATCAGGTTCCCGACCTCGCCGGCGTCACGCTTGCGGACGTTGTCGACCGACGCCACGAACACGGTCACGTGCTGGATGCCGAGCTCCGCGCACCATCCGAGCACCTCGTCGAGGTGCTCGGCACCATACCGGTGCCCGACCCGGGGGTCGTCGAACCCCATCTGCCGCGCCCACCGCCGGTTGCCGTCCATGACCATGGCGACGTGCCGCGGCAGCCTCCCACCGGCCAGCCGCCGGCTCAACCGGCGCGCGTACAGCCCGTACACCGCGCCCCGCACTGACTCGAACATACCCGTATCAAACCGCCCCGCCGCCCCGCCGGCGCCCGCCTGCACAGCATCTTCACGCCTTCGCCACACCGGCCCGCGGCGCGTCGCTGCGCAGGTCAGGACCGGCGGGGACGGTTGATGCCGGAGGGTGCGTCGCGGGTGTACGTGCGGTCGACGTCGCTGTCATGATCCAGGTCCTCGTAGACGGTCTCGTGGCCGCCGCGCTCGATGACCACCCGGTCCATCTCGCCGTCGCCGTCGGAGTCGTACAACAGGTTGTCCGGCTCAGGAGGCTCGGAGTAACGGTGCAGCGCACCGTCGTGCGCGTCGGTGTGGCTGTGGTCGTGCGCCAGCTCGCCGGACATGACCTCGTGCGCGTCGTCACCGAACGGCATCGGTCATGTGGCAACGGTAGGGACCGCCCCACCGCGCGCACGCGGTCGGTACAGTATCCGACCGCGCACTCAGCGTCCTGGCGACGACCACAGCCGATCAGCGACCGGACGGTCCGCCGTGGGTGCCTTGCCGCGGCGTCCGGTGGTCATGCGCAGGCGACGCAGGTGCGGGCGGACGGGCGGATCGCGAGGCGACCGGCGGGGATCGGTCGGCCGCAGCGCTCGCAGATGCCGTAGTCGCCGGAGTCCAGCCGCGCCAGCGCCTCGTCCAGGTCGCCCAGCCGGCGCCGGGTCGCGTCAAGGACGGCGGCGAGCTGCGCACGCTCGTAGGCGATCGTGCTCCCCTCAGGATCGTGCTCGTCGTCGGCGTTGGAGTCCTGACTCGCCTCGAACACGGCGCGCAGGTCCGCCTCGAGCCTGCTCACCTCGGCGGCAACAGCCGAACGCGCCTGCTCCAGGCCAGCCCGGGTGTCGTCGTCGGCCACACCCCTACGGTACTTCGCTCCAGGCTGACTTCCGGCGAATGGACAGACAGAAGGGAGGGGCATTCCGTGGCGGTGAGGTTCTCGTCAGGATCGGTCCTCTTGGTGTCTGCTGGCGAGCACCGCGCCTTGGCCGTCATGACAGCACGGGTCCCGTACATCGCCTTCTATGCCGCTCATGGTGAGCCTGATCCTGCCGAGATCGAGGATGTTTGCGCGGGTGAACCGTTGTTCGTCGTCGCCGTGATGCGATCGGCGTATTCGACTGGCCGCTGGGGCCGCGTACTGCGGCGACTTCCGGAATCAGCGCTTCCGGCGGTCCCCCCGGTGTTCATGCAGGACATCGGGAGCGGGTCCTGCTGTTTGCAGGCATCATGAGCCGCGATGAAGCCGGCGTCGTCGTTGTCGGCGAGGACTCTGCTTTTGGAACCTCACCACCGCAGCGCCCTGGACCTCACCCTGGCTACCCGAAGATTACGGACAGAACTATTGATCAGGCGCTGAAACGGTGGATGACTGGCGTCGCGGGGTCAGGGCCGCGGGGGTGGAGGGGTCGTGTTGCGGATCAGCTGCTGCAGGACCTTCACGGCGGTGACGTAGTCGGCGTCGGGGATGCCTTCGTGGATGCGGGCGCGGATGGTTGGGGCGTGCTCCTTGAGTGCCGCGCGGGCCGTAGAGGCTCAAGCATGCCTGAGGTCAAGCAGGTCCCGCTGACGGACGACCCCGGCAGCCGGGCGGCGGCCGTGGAAGTTTCACCGGCGGGCAAGGGGAACGGGACGCCTGCCGGGAAAAGCGTAATCGGCGGGCGGGCGGATGCATCTCTCTCAGCGACAAACAGTTGCAGGGAAGGAGCAACGCAAGTGCAGCACCGCAGAACAGCCGTCCTCATCGCTTCGGTTCTGGCCGCGTCCGCGGGCGTCGTCGCCGTGACCGTGTGGCCGTCGGAGGCGGCCGTCGCCCCCGTCAACGGTGGCGTCTACACGCTCGCGTCAGCGTCCAGCGGCAAGTGCGTCGTCGCCGCCGGCACCGCCAACGGTGGCCTGCTCACCCAGGTCGCCTGCGCCGCCACCGTCACCGCCCAGCGGTTCACCGTCGTCGCGCAGAACGGGGCGTACGGCCTCGTCAACGCCGGCAGCGGCAAGTGCGTCGACGTGCCCAGCAACACCACCACGGCCGGCACGCAGCTGTGGCAGTGGACGTGCGGGGCGTCGGCGAACCAGACGTGGCAGCTGACCGCCAGCGGCGCGGCGTCCGGCAAGTACCTGGTCAAGAGCGCGGCGAACGGGTTGTGCGTCAGCAACAAGGACGGGTCCACGGCCGGGAACAACCCGATCGTGCAGGAGCCGTGCGCCGACATCGCCAGGATGCAGTGGTCGTTCAACGCCACGACCGGCAGCACGCCGACGCAGGGCGGCCGCACCTGGTCCAACACCGCTGACGGCTTCGCCCAGGGCACGACCGGCGGCGCCGGCGGCACGGCCGTCACCGTGACCACGTACGCGGACCTGCTCAAGTACGCGACCGCCGCCCCCGCGTACATCATCCGGATCAGCGGCACGATCACCGTGCCCAACTATGGTTACGAGATCCCGGTCGCGTCGAACAAGACCCTCGTCGGCGTCGGGAAGACCGGCCGCATCAAGAACGGCGGGTTCTTCCTCGGCGCGGGCGTCCGCAACGTCATCATCCGGAACCTGACGATCGGGGACACCGCCGTCGCCTCCGACGACCCCGACGACAAGGACTTCGACTACGACGGCATCCAGATGGACACCGCCGACCACGTGTGGATCGACCACAACACGTTCACGAACATCAACGACGGCTACATCGACTCCCGTAAGGACACCACCAACGTCACCGTGTCGTGGAACATCCTCGGCAACCACAACAAGACGTTCGGCATCGGCTGGACCGACAACGTCGTGGCCCGCATGACGATCCACCACAACTGGCTGCACGACACGACCCAGCGCAACCCCAGCGCGGACAACCTCGCCTACGCCCACCTGTACAACAACTATCTGCAGAACGTGTCCAGCTACGGCAACTACGCGCGCGGCGCGACGAAGATGGTCCTGGAGAACAGCTACTTCGACCACGTCAGCAACCCGTACTACCCGGACGCGAACGCGCAGCTGAGGCAGTCGGGCAGCATCGTGGTCAACAGCACCGGCCGGCAGGAGACGAAGGGCTCGGCGTTCAACCCGGGCAGCTTCTACTCCTACACCCTCGACCCGGCCGCCGACGTGCCGAACCTGGTCAGGACCTACGGCGGCCCGCAGGCGAGCATCGTCATGTGACCGTGGTCCTGAGGAAGTCCGTTTGGGGGGAGGCGCCCGTCGGGGCGGCGGGCGCCTTCCGCGGCGGTGGGACCGGTGGACCGGAAGGTCGCCCTGGTCGCCACCGCGCCCGCCGGCCAGGGCCTGCCGTCCGCGCGGGGCACCGCCTGCGCCCGGCGGTTCGCGTCAGCGAGGTTGCCCTGCAGTGCGGCGGCGGCGTCGGTACAGGTGAACCCGGCGTCGCCGTTGCGCCAGGCCGTGTTGGCGGTGAGCCGGATCGCGCCACGGTTGCCGTCGTCGGAGAACCCGTCGCCGGCGTTGTCCCACGCCGCGTTGTCGTGCAGCACGTGCGCCGCGGCCGGCACCGGATCGCCGCCGCCGCGCGTGAAACCGTTGCCGGCGTTGCCCCACGCCCACGTGTGCGGTCGCCGGCGCGGGCGGCGCGCACGAGGGCTGCGGTCGCGCGCCGGGTGCGGGTGTGAACCTCCGGCATGCGGGGTCCCATCGGTGGGGTGCGGTGTGGTGCCTCCCTGAAGAGATGCGCGCGACCCCGCCCGCATTACAGAAGTCTCGTGACCACCCGCAGCGTGCGCAGGGACGGGTCGGCCGCGTACGCGATCCTGACGCCGGCGTGCCGGGCCTGTTCGAGCGCCGTGAGGGCCGCGGCGGTGATCTGCTCGCCGGGCGCGAGGACGGGGATGCCGGGTGGGTAGGGGGCGACGAGCTCGGCGCAGACCCGTCCGACGGCCCGCTCGGCCGGCACGGTCTCGGTGGCGGCGAAGAACGCCTGTCGTGGTGGCATCGCCGCGACCGGTTCGACCCCGTAGACCGCGGGTCCGACGACCGGGCGCGGTGCGCCCCGGTGCCGCCGCACCGAGTCGGCCAGGGCCGTGGTCAGGTGGGTGAGGGACGCGGGGGTGTCGGCGAGCGAGACGACGGCGACGAGGACGTCGCGGTCGGCGGACTCGACGGGCAGCCCGGCGGCCAGGAGGTCCCGCTCGACGAGGTTGCCGTCGGCGCCGGTGCCGAACAGCAGCAGCGTCAGCTTCAGCGGGTCGGCCGCGAGGCCGTCGAGGACGGTGAGGCCGTCGATGCCGCGGAGCCGGTCACGGGCCGCGCGGGTGGCCGCGATGGCGTCGCCGAGCAGCGCGTGACCGTCGCGCTGGAGCAGCGCGCGGGCGGCGTCGGTGCTGGCGAGGACGGCGCCGGCCGGGCTGGTGGTCGCGGTCGCCTCGATGCCGGCGTCCAGGCGCGCCGCGTCGACGCGGCCGGTGCGGGCCAGCACGAGCGCCGCCTGGCTCCAGGCCGGGAGCGTCTTGTGGGCGCTGGTCACCATGACGTCGGCGCCGAGCTGCAGCGGGTGCCGGGGCAGGCCGGGGTGGAAGCCGAAGTGGGCGGCCCACGCCGCGTCCACCACCAGCGGGACGCCGGCCTCGTGTGCCGCGTCGGCCAGGCCGGCGATGTCGCCGACGGTGCCGACGTAGGACGGGTCGCCCACGAACACCGCCCGCACGTCGGGGTTCGCGGTCAAGACGCGGCGCAGGGTGGCGGGCGCGACGCCCAGCGGGAGGCCGGTGGCGGGGTCGACCTCGGGGCGCACCCAGACGGGTGTCAGGCCGGCCAGCACCAGCCCGAGCAGGAGCGAGCGGTGCAGCGTGCGGCTCACGACGACCCGGTCGCCGTCGCCCGCGACCGCCAGGGCGACGGCCTGGTTGGCGTGGGTCGCGCCGCCGGTGGAGAAGCGGCAGAAGTCCGCGCCCCACAGCCGGGCCGCGCGGGCCTCGGCGTCGGCGAGGACGCCGCGGCTGAGCTTCATGGTGTCGAGGCCGGCGTACAGCGGGACGTCGCCGGCGACCACGTCGCCGACGAGGTCGTGGCGTTGCTTGTGGCCCGGGATGGTGAACGGCGTCGGTGGGCGCTCGCCGAAGCGCAGCCAGGCGTCCAGCAGCGGCGCGTCGCCGCGCAACCCACGCGGATCAGTCGGCATCGTGCGCCCAGCCGGCGTCGGACGTCGAGCCGGCGTCGGGGGCCGAGGCGGCGTCGGAAGAGCGGGCCGAGTCGGAAGCGGAGGGCGAGGCGGCGTCGGAAGCGGAGGTCCAGCCGGAAGAGGGGGTCCAGCCGGCCAGGACCGTGACCAGTGCGGACGTGAGCGCTCGGACCTGGCGCACGTCGACCCACTCGTCGATCGCGTGCAACCCGCCGCCGGACGGGCCGCACACCAGGGTGGGGCACAGCCGCTGCCACAGCGGTGCCTCCATCCAGTACGGCGCGTCGAACGTCGGTCCGGTGCCGAGCGCGCCGCCCAGCAGGCGGGACAGCCCGGCGGCCGGCCCGGTGTCGTCGAGCCGCCAGCCGTCGCGGTGAGCGAGCAGCTCGGCGGTGGCGTGCCACCCGGGGTCGAGCAGGGACCGCACCTCGTCGAGCGCCGCGGCGCTCGACGAGCCCGCCGTCGTGCGCAGCTCGACCAGGCACTCGGCGTGGTCGGGCACCACGAACGGCGACGACCCGCCGCGCGCCACCGTCACCATCAGGTCGCCGCCGCCGGCCCGCACCGCCGCGGCCCGCTGGTCGACCGCGTGCAGCAGCCGGCCCAGGTGGGTGACGGCGTTGACGCCGAGGTCCGCCTGCGAGCTGTGCGCGGCGCGGCCGGTGAAGCGCACCCGCACGACGGCGAACCCGCGCAGCGACCTGGTCAGGGCGAGGTCGGTCGGCTCCGCGATCAGGCAGGCGTCCGGCCGGACCCCGAGCCGGGGGAGCGCGTCGATCACGGCCTCGCTGCCCAGGCTCGCGTCCTCCTCGTCGGCCACCAGCGCGAGCACCGGTCGGACCGGCGCCCCGGCCGCGACCAGGTGCTCCGCGGCGGCGACGATCGCCGCCACGCCACCCTTCATGTCCGCGGCGCCCCGGCCGAAGAGCCGGTCACCGTCGAGCCGGGGCGTGAACGGCGCCGGCATCCCGTCCACACCCACGGTGTCGAGGTGCCCGTTCAGCACGACCGTCGGCCCCGAGGCCGGACCCGGCGGCACCGCCACCAGGCTGGGACGGTCGTCGTGGCCGGGCGCAGGCACCACCGTGGTGGCGAAGCCCGCGCCCCGCAGCCGCGAGCGGAGGTGCTCGACGATCGCCGCCTCGCCCCGGGCGGACGGGACCAGGCCCGGGTTCACGCTGTCGATACGGACGAGGTCGTGCAGCAGCGCCAGCGCGCCGGTCTCGGGGTCCCGCATGGATCAAGCCTAAGGGGACGGCCATCCCCAGTGCTCAGTTGCCGTACGTGTAGCGGTTGCTGGTCTGGGTCATCGGGCTGCCCGGGAAGAGCCCACCCGGTCCGGCGATCCGGTTCGCCACCGCCGCCGCGGCGTTCACGCCGGTCTGCAGCGCGCCCTCGATCCAGCCGCCGCACCAGCCGACGCTGTCCCCGGCGAGGTAGATGCCGGCCGGCGACTCGTCCAGGAACTGGTAGTAGAGGTCCGCGTTCTCCGTGTCCTGGCCCGGATAGTTGAGCTTGAACGCACCGTAGAACTGCGGCTCCATCTGCCAGTCGACCATCGCCGTGCGGTCCTCGACGATCTGCTCCCGCAGCGTCCGCACGAACTTCGGGGCGCCCGGGGCGAGCGAGTCCAGCAGGGTCTCCAGGCGCTGCCGCGGGTCGCGCAGCGCGATGTACTTCGTCGAGTCGTCGCCCCACGTGTAGCTGATCAGCACGACCCCGTAGTCGCTGTCGGGGTAGTCCAGGCAGTACAGGCCGCGGCACAGGCCATCGGTCTGGATGTTCTGCGGCAGGTCGGTGCCCTGCCAGAACTTCCGCTTCGTGAGCACGAACAGCTTCGAGGAGTTCATCAGGTGGATCTCGCGCAGGGCGGTGCCGGTCGCATCGGGCAGCACCCAGTCGGGGGAGCTGCTGATGCCCATGTCGACCTCCATCGACCGGGTCGTGGTCGCCACCACGACCGCGTCGAAGCTCGCCGTCGCGGGCCTGGTCGCGTTCGGCGGCAGGAACGTGACCGTCGGCCGGTCGCCGGTCTGCGCGACCCCGGTCACCCTGGTGCGGAACTGGATCTGCGAGGACCGCAGCCGCTGCACGAAGCCGTCGGCGATCCCGCCCAGGCCCGACGGGTAGAACTGCTGGTCGGTCTCCAGGCCGTTCACCACGAGCCGGGCGATCTCGGCGAAGTTCACCGGGTACAGCGGACCGAACCCGCCGGAGCCCAGCCCCAGCGCGCCGAACAGCGCGAAGTCCTGCGACGTCCACGGGCTGGTGTTCCAGCGGGCGGCGTTCTCCACGAACGCCTGCACGAGGCCCTGGTAGAACGAGATCTGGCTGTACCCCTGCTCCGGGCTGGACGGGCCGTACGGGTAGATGAGCGACTGCCAGTTCGACTGCGCGTACACGAACCGCGACGGGTCGGCGAGGTTGTCGCCGATGTGCTTCGTCCAGTACCCGGCGAGCGCGTCCCACCCGGCGCTCACGTTGTCGAAGATGGCCGGCGCCCGCAGCCCGGCCGCCCACTCGTACGTGCCGCCCTGGAAGATGATGTTGGTGTTGACCTTCCCCGGGTCGGGGAACTGCCCGCCCGGCTTGATGCCGAACTGGGCGGCGTAGTAGTTGAACAGCTGCTCCGACGGCGGCACCCGCATCGCGCCCATCTCGAAGATCGCCGGGTCGCCGGGCACCGGACGGACCGAGCGCACCCGGCCGCCGGCGTGCTCGGACGCCTCGTAGATCGTGACCTTCGCGCCCTGCTGGTCCAGCAGGTAGGCCGCCATCAGACCCGCCATGCCCGCCCCGATCACGGCGACGGACCTGCCGTTGAGCGCGCCGGCCGGGCCGAGCCGCCCGCCGTTGGCCTCGAGGTAGCCGGTGTGGTCGTACAGCACGTCGACGAACGTCCGCTGCACGTTCTGGTTGGGCTCCGACGATCGGTTCGTCGTGAAGAAGGTCATCTGTCCGCTCCGCTCCTGGGACACCGGCACGCGCGCTGCGCACGACGAGGCTCCGGCACGCCAGGCGGTGCCGGAGTTGACTGGGACCACGGATCCGGCCATGTGCAGCTCGACACGCTGCTGAAGGCCGAGTCGATCATAGGGGCGCCGTCCCGCCGCTGAGCTGCGAGTTTCCGGTTTTGCTCCCCTGCACGCGGCCGCCGCGGCGTTTCCGCGCCCGGCGGCCGGGTAGCCGGGCGGCATGACAGCATCGACGGCTGCGACCGCTCGGACCGCCCCGTCCGCGCCGGCATCGCTCGCGACGGCGTCGGTCCTCGACACGGCGAAGGTCGTCCTGGTGGTCGTCGCCCCGGCGTTCGTCCAGGGCGCCATCCGCCGACGGCCGCGGATGGTGCGCCTCGCGCGGCGGCTCGACACCGACTGGCGGGCAGGGCGTCTCCTGCAGCGGTTGCGGCGGCAGTACGGTGTCAGGCCCCTGATGCTGAAGGTGCCGGGCCGGTCGGTCGCGGTGGTGCTGTCGCCCGACGACGTCCAGCGGATCCTGCGGGAGACCCCCGACCCGTTCACGCCCGCCACCACGGAGAAGCGCGCGGCGCTGCGCCACTTCCAGCCGCACGGCGTGCTCATCAGCACCGGCGAGGAGCGCACCCACCGCCGCACGTACAACGAACGCGTCCTCGACACCCCGGAGCCCCTGCACCGCCAGGCCGACGCGATCGTCGCCGCGATCCGCGACGAGGTCCGGCGCAGCGACCCGCCCGGCGACGCCCTGGACTGGCGGCGGTTCTCCGCCATGTTCGCCCGCGTCGCCCGCCGCGTCACGCTCGGCGAGGCCGCCCGCGACGACGAGCGGCTGACCCGCGAGCTCGACCGGCTGCGCGACGCCGCCAACTGGGCCTACCTGCGCCCCCGCCAGGAGGGCCTGCGGCAGCGGTTCCAGCGCCGCGTCGACGCGTACGTCGCCCGCGCCGAACCCGGCAGCCTGGCCGGCATGATGGCCGGCACCCCGTCGACCACCGACGTCGACCCGGCCGGTCAGGTGCCGCACTGGCTGTTCGCCTTCGACGCGGCCGCGATGACCGCCTTCCGCACCCTCGCCCTGCTCGGCTCCGACCCGTCCCGCGCCGGGACCGCCGCCACCGACCTGCGCTTCCTGGGCGCGTGCGTGCAGGAGACGCTGCGCCTGTGGCCGACGACCCTCGCCATCCTGCGCGAGAGCACGCAGGAGACCGACTGGGGCGGCGCCACCCTTCCCGCGCACACGTCGCTGATCATTCTCAGTTCGTTCTTCCAGCGCGACGAGGGCATGCACTACGCCGACAGGTTCACCCCCGAGATCTGGCTCAGCGGCGCGGCCCGCCGCAGCCCGCAGATCTTCCCGTTCAGCGGCGGATCCGCCGAGTGCGCCGGCCGCAACCTCGTCCTGCTCGTCATGACCACCGTGCTCGCGGAACTGCTCCGCACCCACCGGTACACGGCCGTCCACCCGCTGCGCACGCCGCTGCCCGGCACCGTCGACCAGACCCGGATCCAGCTCCGCCGGTACCCGATCGCGGCGTGATCGTTCAATACACGCCGGCTGGCAGCGCCTACCGTTGCCGGTCATGGACGACTTCGCAAGCGGGGCGCTGGTCGCCGCGGTGCTGCGGTCCCTCGCGGACGACGGCATCGCGGTCTCCACGCCGGCGCCGGGCGGTGCGCTGGCCCCGCTGCCGGTGAAGCGCCGCCTGCGCGCCGAGGTCGCCGCCACGCACGGGCGCCTGCCGCTGCTGCGCGTCGGGCTGGTCCTGCCCCGCCTGCCGCCCGACCCGGCGCTGTCGGCCCTCGCCGCCGCCACCACTGCGCAGGACCGGCGTGGTGCCCTGTGTTCTCATGCACCCGTCGAAGCCGCTCGCCTGTCGCGCCGGCGTATGCGATGTTCGATACGCCCACGAAACACGTGACGTGGAAGGTGTGACACCGATGCTGACGCCGGCGGAGCTCGCCAGGGATCCTTCGCCGCTGACCCGGCGGGTCACGGTGGACGGCGTCGAGGTCGTCGTGCGGGCGCTTCGCCCCGACGAAGGCGACGCGTTGACGGCGTTCGTCGCCGGGCTGTCCGGCACGAGCCGCCGGTTCTGGCACGGCGACACCGACGACGCCGCCGCGGCCGGCGACTGGATCGAGGCGATCGGCCGGTACGACAAGCTGCGGCTCGTCGCCGAGCACGGCGGCCACCTCGCCGGGGTGGCCGACCTGAGCTTCTCGCTACCGGACGGGTATGAGATCACCCGGTACGCGAGCTACGGCCACCCGCTGGACCCGGCGCGGACCGTCAGGTTCGGCCCGTGCGTCGCCGACGCCTGGCAGGGCCGGGGGCTGGCGGCGGCGCTGCTGCCGCCGGCGTGGGACGCGGCCCGGCTGTTCGGCCGCGACCGCGTGGTGCTCTTCGGCGGCGTGCACGCCGCCAACCAGCGCGCCCGCCGGTTCTACCGCCGGCACGGCTTCGTCGAGGTGGGCGCGTTCGACGACTGCGTCGACATGGTGCTGCGCCTGCCGTCAGAGGGTGAAGCGCAGCCGTGACGGCTCGCCGCGGGCCAGCCGGTCCGCGTGCTCCGCGGTGTTGAGCACGTCGGCGAGGGACGCTCCGGCGGCGAGGCGCTCCGCGACCTTCGCCTCGGTCGCCATCACCTGCGCGGCGGCGGTGAGGCGGTCGACGGCGACGGCCGGGTCGAGCACCACGATGCCGTCGTGGTCGGCGATGACGATGTCGCCGGGGTGGACCGGCACGCCGCCGCAGCTGACGGTGGCGCCAAGGACGCCGGGCTTGGTCGTGGTGCCGGCCTTCGGGGTGACGTGCCGGCTGTAGATGGGCAACCGGCAGCCGGCCACGAACCTCAGGTCACGGTAGCCGCCGTCGACGACGATCCCCGCCAGGCCCTTGCCCAGCGCGACCCGGGCGAACAGTTCACCGGCGAGGGCGGTCTCGCGGCCGCCGCCGTCGACCACCAGTACATCACCCGCTGACGCCAGCTCGATCGCCTGGATCACACCGAAGAAGTCGTCCCGGCACCGCACCGTGACAGCCGGGCCGCACAGGACGGGGTTCGCCGACCTGCAGCGCAGCGCCGGCGACATGACCCGCACGTCCTCGCCGACGTCACACAGCGCCGTGGTGTCGACTCCGGCGGCGAGGCGGCGGATCTCATCGGTCATGCCGCGACGGTACCGCGCGGCGCCGGCTACTTCCGGGCGGCCTGCGCGCACGGCGCCGTCTCCCGCGCGCCGAGCCGGTCGCCGGCCAGGGTCCACAGGACGCCGCGCCCGTCCAGGTGGCAGTCGCTGACGCCCTCGACGGCCATCCGCCACACCTGCCGGCCGCGCAGGTCCTCGACCGTGACGGTGCTGTCGATGGCGGTGCCGATGCGCGTGCCGTCACTGGCGACCACGCCACGGTCGCCGTCCACCGTGGCTCTGGTGTGCAGCCGCCGGCAGAGCAGGCGCGTCGCGTCCTCGCCGGGGTCGGTGACCAGCCAGCCGCCACCCGCAACGGGACGGATGTGGTGCGGCACCGCACCGGTCAGGGACCGGCGATCAGACGGGGGCGCACCCGCAGCAGGATACGGCTATCGTGCTGCGATGAGCCGGTGGGCGTGGGTGAGGTGCGGGGTCGCGCTCGCCGCCACCGTGGGGATCGCGCTGCCGACGGCGGGGATGACGATCCTGCGCGGCGACGCGCCCGGCTTCTTCGTGTTGATGGTCGGTGTGTCCGCCGGGCCGGCCTGGCTCTACGCGTGGCTGGTGCGTACACCCGTGATGTCGATCCTGGTCGGCGTCGCGTACGTGCTGATCGACGTCCTCCTGCCGGTCCCCGGCTACCGCGAGGCGTTCGTGACCGGGGCGGGCGCCGGCGGCTGGCTGCTCTGGTACGACGGCATCATCGGCGTGCCGCTCGCCTGGCTGTCGTTCCTGGTCGGCTGGGGCATCGACGCGCTGATCAGGTTCTCCACGCCGGCCTGGGACCGGGACTGAGCGGGCGAGCGACGGGCGCCCGCACGCCGAAGTCTCAACCGGTGGTTCAACGGTACGGTTGACCCACATGAGCTCGGGACACGTGTCATGATCCTGCCGAAGATCCGGGATCCTCGCTTCATCACGATCCGCCGCGGCGGGACGCTCACCGACGACGACCACCATCTGCTCGCGTTGTGGGCCGCCGCGTGCGCGGAGCACGTGCTCGGGCTCTTCGAGGCGGCCCGGCCCGGGGATCTGCGGCCGCGGCAGGCGATCGAGCACGCCCGGGCGTGGGTGCGGGGCGAGGTGAAGATGATGGAGGCGCGGGCGGCGGGCGGGCACGCGATGGGCGCGGCCCGGGACCTGCGCGGTGCGGCACGGCACGCCGCGTACGCCGCCGGGCAGGCCGCGGTCGTCGCCCACGTCGCCGCGCACGAGCTGGGCGCGGCCGCCTACGCGATCAAGGCAGCGCGGGCGGCCGCACCAGGCGCCACGGGCGACGCGGCGGGCCGGCTGGAGTGCCGGTGGCAGCGGGACCAGCTGCCGGACGCCATCCGCGAGCTCGTCCTCGACGACCAGCGGCTGCGCAACGACATCTGCTGGTCGGTGTTCGAGGTTTAGAAGGTGTACGGGGTGTCGTACGACGGCAGGAGGATCCGGGCGCGCGGCGACGCCCGGCGGATCGCGGCGACGAACGCGTCGAGCTTGGCCGCGTCGCCGGCGGCGACCGCCGGAGGGTTGCGCAGCGGGGTCTCGAAGTTGTCCCAGTGCACGGGCACGACGACCCGCGGGTGGTCCAGCGCCGCCAGCAGTCTCCCGGTGTAGTCGTACACGACGCCGGCTGACGGCAGCGCGACCATCGCCACGTCGGGAGCGAGGCCGGTCAGGTTGCGCTCGACGAAGTCGCTGCCGCCCATGAAGAAGAGCTTCGGGCCGCCGGCGATCGTCACCTGGTACGCGAGGGTGTCGCCCTCCGGCAGGTCGCCGATCGTCCGCGGCGCCGGCGGCGGGGTGAGCCGCACGCCGGGGAGCGCGGGGGAGTAGGCGGCGTTGCGGCTGTGCAGCGACGCGGCCACCTCGACGGTGTAGTCGCCGAAGTCCAGGTGCTCGCCGCCCTTCACCGGGACGGCCTGGGCGGCCGGCACGCCGGAGGCGAGCGCGAGGTGGTACGCGGTGAGGGCGCCCAGCACGCGCGCCCCGGGACGGTCTTCGCGATGGTCGTCCCGTTGGCGGAGCGTGCGTGGGCGGTGCGCGTCAGTACCGCGTGATCCGCCCGGCCCGGGTGATCGCCTTCGGCGGGCTTTACGAGGGCCGGCTCGGCGCGCAGTTCTGCCTGGACAAGCACACCGCCGTCACCCTCGCGACGGCATGGGGGCTGGCGGCCCGGTCCCCGCACAGCATCGTGTACCTGCCGGTCCGCGCGGCACGCACGCCGGACCGGTGCTCCTGGTGGGGGCGCCCGCTCGACCTGGTGCTGCTGCACCACCGGCTGGCCGTGCCGGCGGCGGCGCCACCACGACCGCCGTCACGCGCCCGCGGAGCTGCACGTCGAGTACTGCCGGCTACGGTAACGCCGCGCGCCATGGGTGCGCCGCGAGCAGGGCGGCCAGCGTCCGCCGCTGCGACGGGCTCAGCAGGGGCAGCACCGCGTCGAAGTCGGCCTGGTCCTTCGGGCGTGGCTCCTTGGCCTTGAAGAGCAGCACCAGTTCCGGGATCAGGTAGGGGATGCCGTCCGCGGTGCGCCGGATGATGTCGCCGTACGGGTAGCGGATCGTCTCGTCCCGCCGGTAGATCCACGTGTCGCCGTCGTGCGGCTCGCGGAAGACGTCGAGCAGGTAGTCGCCGGTGGCCGGGTCACGCAGCCAGGTCTGCCGCGTGGCGTCGAGCGTCCGTTGATCCGCGTCCTGCCAGATCCGGCCGTCGCCGACCGCGTCGAACACGAGGCCGGGGAAGCGGAGCTCGGCGAACCGCCCGGCCGGCACGGCGATCTCGATGTCGTGGTGCTCGCGGGACTGCTCGCCGCGGAACAGGTCGAGGGCCCAGCCGCCCGCCACGTACCAGGGCACCGTCACCCCGGTCAGGCGGCGGGCCACCTCGGCCGGGGTCCAGCAGCGCGCCCAGCGGTCCGGGGTCACTTCTCCATGCTGAGCGGCGCCGGCACGAAGCGCTGGCCCGCGTAGGCCGCCAGGGCCTGGGCCACCTCGTTGGCGGTGTGCAGCGTCTCGTCGAGCGCCAGCAGGACGATCGACGGGCGGCCGTCCGTCTGGTTGCTGTAGTCCGTCTTCGCGCCCAGGTCGACGCCGGGCGCCGGGGTCAGCACGAGGCGGTGCGTGCGGGTGTCGCTGCCGGGGTTGACGTACGGCTCGAGGAACACGGCGTCGATCGCCCCCCACGGCACGAGCCGGTTGATGCCGGCCACCTTCAGCTGGAGCCCGGCCTCGCCGATGACCACCGGGTCGGGCCGGAACGCCTCCCGCAGCTGCCACAGCGAGAACACGATCGCGAGCCCGCCCAGGATCAGCAGCGCCGTCGAGCCCAGGTTGATGAACACGAGCACGGTCAGCTCGGTGCCGGTCCGCGAGGCCCAGATGACTCCGCACCCGGCGAGGAAGTACAGCGCGAGCAGCCAGAACTTGGGGCGACGATAGTGCAGCGTCATCATGTCTCCGTGCGAGCGACATCATCGAGAGCCGCGACAGTCTCGCACATCCCGCCCCACCGCGATGCCCCGTCCAGGCGGGCGTCCTACACCGCGCAGAGCAGCGTGGGGTCGTGCTCGCAGTGCCCGAACTGGTCGCGGACCGCGAGGCTGCCCGGGTCGAACGTCGTGGAGTGGACGGTGCCGGCCCAGGTGTGCAGGACGATGGTGTTGCCGGCGGCGAACTCGACCCGGACGACGTCGGCCAACGTGCCGTTGTGGAAGCTGTGCCAGACGACCGCGACGGGGAGCGGCGACTCGCGGCTGAGCCACCCGGCGCGGGACCGGAGCAGGAACTTGTCGAAGTAGCCGTCGGAGTCGCTCGCGCAGTGGTACTGGACCCGGACGACGTCCCAGCGGCCGTCGGGCGAGCGGGCGGCCCCGGCGGCCGGCCCCGGCTTGCAGCTGTCGTCGAGCACCTCGGCCATGACGAGCCCGGCACACGCCAGCGGCACGGGCAGCACGAACAGGGCCGACACCGCCAGCGTCCTGAGCGGCCCCGGCGCCACCGTCAGCGCGACGGCGAGGACCAGCATCATCGGCACGGCGAGCGCCACCGCGATCGTGGGCGCGACCTCCGCGACCGGCCGCAGCGAGAGGTGGTTGCGCGGATTCCAGTGTGCGTACGCCACGAATCCCGTCGCCAGCACGGCGATCGCGACGAGCGGATAGGCGGGCCGTGATCGCCACCGCCGAGGTGAAGGCATCCGCACATCCTTCCCCATGCGCATTTCCCAGTGCATCCCCGCAGGTCAATGGGGGAAGGCGCGGGGGATGCGGGCGGTGGCGAGGTCGTCGCGGAAGGCCTGGATGCGGGTGATCACCTGGCGGCGGCCGATCGTGTGCTCGATGCGGTCGAGGTACAGGCAGCGCGCGGCGAGCTTGTCGAGGTCGACGGTGAAGTAGACGGCCATCAGCGGGTTGACGAACAGGGCGCTGCCGGAGGTGCGGTGGGTGAAGCGGACGTCGCCGAAGGCGCCGGCGGTGGCGGCGGCGATCTGGCCCTGCACGATGCTGGGCCGGTCGGGGGTGGCGGCCTGGGCGTCGGCGACGGCGTCGCGGTACAGGACCGCCTCCCGGCCGGCGCTCGGGATGGACAGTGCGCCGAGGTAGCCGCCGTCGCGGTCGAGCGCGGCCAGGTTCTCCAGCACCTGCACGTGGTTGACGCCGTCGTGCGCGTCGATGCCGAAGCCGAGGCTCGTCACCAGCTTGACCGGCACGTCGAGAGCGGTGACGGCGGCGACGCTGGTGATGTCCTCGACCGGGGTGCCGAGGTCGCTCTCGTCGCCGCGCAGCAGGATGTCGGTGCCGCCGTCGACCAGCACCACCGCGTCGATGTCGAGGTGCTGGATGAGGTACCGGTAGCCGTCCCGCAGGGTCTGCACGCCGAGCGGCGGGAACGCGTACACGGTCGAGGGCAGGTCGTGCGCCGCCAGCCAGCGGGCGAGGGTGCGTTCGGGGAAGTACCAGTCGGGGCTGTCGGTGTCCGGTCGCACCGCCGCGACCTGTTCCGTCGCCCACGCGGCCCGGTCGATGAGCTCCAGCTGCGAGAACGACAGGCTGGCCAGGTGCACCCGCGTCCCGCCCTGCCAGAGGGCCAGCGCGAGGGGCAGCCCGGCGTACACGTCGAACCCGCCACCCGCCCCGGCGATGAGCACGTTGCGCGCCGGCGCGAGCGCGGCGAACAGCGGCGGCACGGCCAGCGAGAACGACGGCGCGCCGGCGTGGTCGGTCACGGCCTGCCGGCCGGGCGTCGTGGGCGGCCTCGCGGATGTCCGGGTCGGGGTGCCGGCGCGCCGGGACCGTCCGGAATGGCGTCGAGGAGGCTCAAGGCGCCCACGATACCGACCGCGGGAGTCCCGTGGGGGCGGCGATCATGAGGCAGGTCCGCACGGTCGCGGCCGGTTGGATCGAACCCGCCGGGGTAGCCGGATCTTCGGAGAACGTCATGCCTGAGCCGCGGGGAAGGAGTCCACCGTGCAGCATCGACCGCTGGGCCGCACCGGCGTCCGGGACGGCCGGGCCGTCGACCGGCTGGAGAAGGTCACCGACGAGCAGCACGACCCGCGGCCCGCGGGGCCACGGGGCTCAGGCCGCATCGCAGGTGCGTGACGTCAGATCAGGAACGACCGGCGGGTCTCCGCGCCCACGTTGATGGTGCCGACCAGCGTGCCGGAGTGGTCGTGCACATCCGTCGTCCGGTTGCTGCGCATCACCTCGCGGATGCCCGGCGGCAGCGCCGGCGGGTCGTCCTCGGTCAGGCGCATCCGCGTCGCGGCGGCGATGAGGCGCGACACGAGGCGGGCGGCGTCGGCGGTGACCGGCACCCGGCCGAACTCCCAGCCGGACACGGTGAGGTCCAGCAGCTCCAGCGTGTGCGCCAGCAGCAGGTTGGGGTCGGTCAGCACCATGGCCCGCTTGACGTCCGCCTCGACGGCCGTCAGCGCCGCCGACAGGTGGACGTACGGGTGCAACGGCAGCTCCGTCAGGCGGTACCGCAGGTGCGGCCCCATCTGCCGGTACAGCGCCCGATAGTCGCGCCGGTCCACGCGGTGCCCGCGCACCTGCGCCTGAACGTCGGCGTAAGCGTGGTCGGCGGTGTCGTGCACGATCCGGGTCGCGACGGACAGCCCGTCGTCGCCGGTGAGCGCCTGCGCCAGCGAAGCTGCCTGCTGCTGCCAGCCGCCGGCCACGTGCGCCCCGTACCGCTGCCGGACGTCGGCCAGCAGCGCCTCCTGCCGTGCCGGGTCGACCAGGACAGCCCTGCCGGCCGCCTTGCGCCGGAACCACCGCATGCCCCGCTCCTCACCTCACGCCCGATCGATCATGACATCGGTACGACCAGTACACCATTCGACGTCGACGCATTCCTTGCCTGTCCGCTCGCGGGCCGCCTGGCACGCATAGGGTGGCAACATGGCTGAGGTTGTCCTGTTCCACCACGCCCAGGGGCTGACGACGGGCGTCGTCGCGTTCGCCGACGCGCTGCGCCGGGCCGGGGCACACGGTCCACACCCCCGACCTGTTCGACGGGCGCACGTTCGACAGCATCGAGGCCGGCCTGGCGTACGCCACCGAGCTCGGCTTCCCCGGCGAGATCCTGAGCCGCGGCGCGCGGGCGGTGGCGGAGCTGCCCGGCGAGCTCGTCTACGCCGGCTTCTCGCTCGGCGTGCTGCCCGCCCAGCTGCTGGCGCAGACCCGCCCGGGCGCCCGGGGCGCGCTGCTGTGCTACTCGTGCGTGCCGGTCACCGAGTTCGGCCCCGCCTGGCCCGCCGACGTGCCGGTCCAGGTGCACGGGATGGACGCCGACCCGATCTTCGTCGGCGAGGGTGACATCGACGCCGCCCGTGACCTGGTCGCCCAGGCGAAGGACGGCGAGCTGTTCCTGTACCCGGGCGACCAGCACTACTTCGCCGACAGCTCCCTGCCGACCTACGACCCGGAGGCGACCGCCCTGCTCATCCGCCGGACGCTCGACCTGTTGGCGCCTGTTTCATGAGCTGACGGCCCGCAGCGCGGCGAGCAGCCAGGTGAACGCCGGCACGGCCGGCGGCCCCGCCTCGGTGCCGTTCAGGGTGGCGAGCAGCTGCCAGTAGCGCTCGACTCGGGCGTCGGCGACCAGCTCCAGCCATCGGACGAACGCGGCCGTCTCCTCGGCGGGCAGGTCGGCTGGGACGATCCGGCGCACGATCGCGCGCGCCTCGGGCGAGCCGGCGGCGACACCGCGCTCGACGGCGTCGCCGGCGTGGGCGAGGACGAGCGGGCGGATGTTCATCCCGAACTCCAGCCGCGGGTCGCTCAGCACCATGGTGCGCAGCTTGCGCCGGAACGCGGTGTCGGCGACGAGCTCGGCGAGCTCCAGCCACGCGGCGGCCCGCGCGCCGGTCGGGTCGTCCGCGAGGCCGGTGGGCAGCTCCCGCATCCAGCCGGCCACGATGGCGCCGTCGGGGTCGGTCACGCCGTCGAACACGGTGGCGACGAAGTCGTCGATGAGGTCTTGCCGCTGCTGTACCGACAGCTGGTCGGGTGTGCTGGTCACGGTCAACTCCTCGGTCGTGTCTCGGCCGCTACCAGGTTGGGAGCGGCTCGCAAGCGTCGGTCCATGTCGCGGGCACCCCGTCCAGGCCGGTGCGGGCGGCGACGATGCCACCGGCGATGGCGCAGGTGGTGTCCATGTCGCCGCCGGCGCTGACGGTCGCCCATAGCGCCTCGGCGAGGTCGTCCAGGTGCCGGGCGGCGCACCAGATCGCGTAGGGCACGGTGTCCGGGGCGGAGATCAGCGTTCCGCAGCCGACCTCACCGGCGATCCACCGCGGCTCCCGGTCGAACGGTCGGCGGCAGAGCAGGCGGAGCCGGGCGGCGACCTCGCCGTCGGGTGTGCGCGCGGCCACCTGCGGCAGCAGCTCCTCGGCCGGCACCCGCCGGACCGCCAGCGCGGCCGCGACGGCGACAGCGACGGCACCGGCGGTCGCTTCGGGGTGCGCATGGGTGACCGCCGCGGACAGCGCCGCCTGCTCGACGACCAGGTCGAGGTCGTCGGCGAACCAGGCGCCCAGCGGGGCGACGCGCATCGCGGCGCCGTTGCCCCACGAGCCCTGACCGCCGAACTGCGCGGCCGTCACCGACCGCCAGGCCGCACCGTCGCCGACGGCCTGCAGCACGCCGTGCATGGACGGGCCGTAGTTGCGGTACGGGTCGGCGGCGTACGCATCGGCGAACCGGCGGGTCAGGTCGTCCTGCACCACCTGGCCGTGGTCGCGGAGCGTCCCGTACAGCGAGACGGCCATCGCGGTGTCGTCGGTCCACGGCCACGGCCCCTTCGGCACCAGCCGCTCCTCGATCTGCCACTGCATCCGGTCGGCGGGCCGGAAGAACCAGGTCTCGCCGAACGCGTCGCCCAACGCCGTCCCGTGCAACGAACGGGTCGCGGCGTCGACGTCGGTGATCACCGTCCGATCGTGGCAGCCGGTCACCGCACCTGTCGAACCGTTTCCGCGCACCGCCCCCACCGCTTCGTGCGCCCACCGCTTCGTGCGGCCGGCCGCACGAATGGCCGGCGGTCAGGCGAAGTCGGCTTCGGTCATGCCCTCCGGATGGCCCGGCGGCCACTGTACGAGCTCGATGCGGTACCCGTCGGGGTCGGTGAGCCAGGACGTGGCCATGCCCTCGCCGTGGTCGGTCGGCGGCTCGGCCGTGAGGCCCCTGCCGGCCAGGTCGGCGACCGTGGTGCTGAGGTCGTCGACCTGGACGACGAGGTGGTTGACGGCGCCGGTGTCGACGACCGGCCGGGCGGGGTCGTGCACCAGCTCGAGGCTGACGAACGGGTCACCGGGCAGCCGCAGCATCGTCAGGCTGCCGAACCCGGTCTCCGGGACGTGGCCGACCTTGGAATAGCCGACCGCGGTGTAGAACGCGAGCGAGCGCTCCAGATCCGTGACCCGCAGCCCGAGATGCAACGTGCGCATGCCCGGCAGACTACCGTCCGTGGTTACGCGACTCTGCCGTAGCCGTACAGCGTGTCGATGTCGACGGGAGCGACCTTGACGACCGTGCGGCTGTTCGGGGCGTGGATGATCTGGTTGTTGCCGATGTAGATGCCCACGTGCCCGAGGCCGTTGTAGAACACCAGGTCGCCGGGGGCGAGCTGGCTCCGGGAGATGTGGCGGACCTTCGACCACTGCTGCGCGGCGTTGTGCGGCAGTGTCACGCCGGCCGCCTTCCACGCCATCATGGTCAGCCCCGAGCAGTCGAACGTGTTCGGGCCGGCCGCGCCCCACACGTACTTCTTGCCGAGCTGCGCCCAGGCGTAGTTGACCGCCTTGCCCGCGTTGCCGGACACGGCCGGCGGCTTGGCCGGGTTCGTCGCCGGCGGTGGGGTGGTGGTCTTGACCTTCGCCGCCGCGGCGGCCGCCTCGGCCTTGGCCTGCAGCGCGTCGAGGCGGGCGATGTCGCCCTCGATCTTCTTGCGCCGGGTCTCCAACTCGGTCTTCTGCTGGCTCTGCGCGGCAAGGGTCTCGTCGAGGCGCCGCTGCTCGGTGTCGAACGCGCCCTTCGCCGCCGCGTACGCCGCCAGGTCCCGCTGCTGGCTGTGCGAGATCTGCTGGAGCGTGCCGACGCGGGCACTGAGCGTGTCGGTCGATGTCGCGCCCAGCATCAGCGACAAGGTGCCGAGGTTGCCCCCGGACTTGTACGCGTTGACCGCGAGCGCGGCGGCATTGTCCTGCGCCGCCGTCAGGGTGTCCTGCAGCGGCGCCATGTCGGCCCGCAGCTTCGTGATCGCCGCCTGGGTGGCTTCCAGGTCGCCGTTGACCTTGTTGTACAGCTCGACGACGTGCTCGACCTCCTGGTTGCCCTTGTCGATCTGAGCCTGCAGCTCCTGCGGCGTCGGGTCCGCCTGCGCGGCGCAGGCCGGGGCGATCATCGCCGCCACTGCCAGTGCGACGACCGAGGCGCGGAGCGTCGTGCGTCCGTTGAACACGGCACAGTCCTTCTTCGGTGACCGCCTACCGGGTTAGCTGACGGATTCGGGCGAGAAGAAGGCGCGCCCTACCGCGCCCCGGTGTGGCGGGCGCGGATTCACCCCATGGGGAGGCCCCGGTTGGTTCCCCGGCTCACCGGCCGCCCGCATCGAACACGCGCGACCGACAACTCGGCGGTGGCTGCCCGGCCACCCCGGCGGGGCGGGCGACGTCCGGCAGGCCGGGCCAAACGTAACGCGGCGCGGCACTGTCAGCTCTCGATCTAAGCCACACTTAACGAAGACACAAGACAGACCTGCCGAGCGCTCTACCGGAGGCGATCGACGGAGCGGGCCATGACGGCCAGGCCGGCGACGGCCAGCAGGGCGAGGGCGGCCGGGATGAGGGACACCCGCGGGAGCCCGATGGCGGCGGCGCCGGTGCCACCGGCGGGATCGGAGTGAGGACTAGGCTCCCGCCATGTCCCGGCTGAGCAGACACTGCGCCGTCTCCACGGAGTTGGCCCTGCTCAGCGACGCCAGGCTGGCCCGGCTCGTCGACAACGCCCAGGCGCTCGGCGTCGGTGTCGGCGGCGCCTCGGCCCTGCTGGGCGTCGCCGGCACGCCGGTCTTCGTGAAGCGGCTCGCGCTGACCGACCTGGAGCGCCTTCCGCGGCACGTGCGCTCGACGGCGAATCTGTTCGAGCTCCCGACGTCCTGCCACTACAGCGTCGTCGCGCACGGTGGCGGGGGCTTCGGCGCGTGGCGGGAGCTCGCGGCGAACACCATGACGACGAGCTGGGTGCTGGCCGGTAGGACCGAGGCGTTTCCGCTGCTGTACCACTGGCGCGTGCTGCCGGGCGCGCCGCCGCCCGCCGAGGAGCACGAGGACATCGACCGGGCCGTCGCGTACTGGGACGGATCGGCGGCGGTGCGGCGGCGCCTCGAGGCCCTTGCGGCGGCGTCGGCGAGCGTGGTGCTGTTCCTCGAGTACGTCCCGCAGCGCCTGGACGCGTGGCTGCGCGAGCATCCGGACGCCGTCGGCACGGTTGAGCACCGCCTGACCGCCGACGTCGCCTTCATGAATGCCAACGGGCTGCTGCACTTCGACGCGCACTTCGGCAACATCCTGACCGACGGCGACACGCTCTACCTGACGGACCTCGGGCTGGCCACGTCGCCCCGGTTCGAGCTCTCCGCGCAGGAGCGGGCGTTCCTCGAGCGGCACCGCGACCACGACGCGAGATATGCCGTGCGGGAGCTGCTCAACTGGATCGTCGCCAACGTCGCCGGGATCACCGGGACCACCGAGCGCCACGCCTACCTGCGTCGCTGCGCGGCGGGAGCGGCACCCGACGGGCTTCCCGCACCGTTCGCGGAGATCGTCACCCGGCACGCTCCGGTCGCGGCGGCCATGAACGACTTCTTCTGGAAGGTGTACGGCGTGAGCCGCACCCCGCCGTTCCCCGAGTGACCGGCCCGCGCCGAGCGGCACCGCCGCTGTATCGGTACCTTCAAGAGCATGTATGCCGGCGCTGCGAGCATGAGGCCGCGGGAGGCGCGTGCCCTGCTGGCGCGGGCCGACGAGGTGCACGGCGACGCCGGGACGATCGCCGGGACCGTGGCGGCGGCGCGGGACGAGGTCGTCGCGGCGTACGAGGTGGCGCGGGAGCCGCAGGTGTGGGCCGCGATCGGCACGATGTCGATCGAGACGGTGAAGGACACTGTGGACGGCCGGGCGCGGCTGGACGAGCTGCCGGCGCACGGGATCTGTTCGGTGGCGGACGTGCTGAAGGCCGGGCCCGATCGGCTCACGAAGGTGCCGGGGATCGGGGCGGAGACGGCGCGCAAGACCATGCACGCCGCCGAGCAGCTCAAGCGGGCCGCGCGGGACTCGCTGCAGTTCAGGATCGAGTTCGACCCGAAGAACGCGGACATGACGCGGCTGGTGCGGGCCCTCGCGCAGTGGCGGGAGGTGTCGCAGGCGGCCGGTGCGCGGGAGGCCGACGCGCAGCGGTGCAAGGAAGAGCTTGACGCGCAGCGGCCGATGGCCGGCCCGGCCGCGGCAGGCGCGTGGCGCAGGATGTTCATGCGGGCCGCGAACAGGGCCGCGGCGGCCGAGGCGGCGCTGGCGGTACAGGCGACGCTGCAGGAAGCCGAGCGCGCCGGCCTGCCGGAGGCCGCCCGGGGGCTGCGCAAGGTCCGCACGCCCGGCGACCGGTGGGTGTGGCGGGACTTCGAGCGGCACTCAGCCGACTACTACGGCCTGCTCAGCCAGGTCGTCGGGCTCGGCGGCGACGTCGCGGCCAGCGAAGGGTTCCTGCCCGCCGACATCGTCGAACGCGTCGGCGCCCAGCAGCTGGACACGTCGCGGCTGAGCGACGGCCTGCGGTTGCGCGGCTACCAGTCGTTCGGCGCGCGGTTCGCGCTGGTGCAGCGGCGGGTCGTGCTCGGCGACGAGATGGGGCTGGGCAAGACGGTGCAGGCGATCGCCGCGATGGCGCACCTGGCCGCCCGGGGCGCGACCCACTTCCTGGTCGTCTGCCCGGCGAGTGTACTGATCAACTGGTCCCGCGAGATCGCCCGCCACTCGACCGTCCCCGTCGTCACGCTGCACGGCAACGGACGGGCGCGGGCGGCGGCCCGGTGGCGGGCCCAGGGCGGCGTCGGGGTCGTCACGTTCGGGTCGCTGGGCGCGGTCCCGCTGCCGCCGCCCCGCCCGGCGCTGCTGGTCGTCGACGAGGCGCACTACGTGAAGAACCCCGACGCGAAGCGCTCGCAGGCGGTGAACCGGGTCGCGGCGGAGTCCGACCGGGTGCTGTTCCTCACCGGTACCCCCATGGAGAACCGCATCGACGAGTTCCGTGCGCTGATCGAGCACCTGCGGCCGGAGATCGCCGCGGACATGGGGCCGGAGCACGCGGCGATCAGCGTCGAGGCGTTCCGCCGGGCGGCGGCCCCGGTGTACCTGCGGCGCAACCAGCCCGACGTGCTCACCGAGCTGCCGGAGCTCGTGCAGGTCGACGAGTGGGAGGAGTTCGGCGCCGAGGACGCCGCCGCCTACCGCGCCGCGGTCCAGGAGGGCAACTTCATGGCGATGCGCCGGGCGGCGTTCGCGGTCCAGCGGCCGCGCGACTCGGCGAAGCTGACCCGCCTGCTGGAGCTCACCCAGGAGGCCCTCGCGGCCAAGCGCCACGTGGTGGTCTTCTCCTACTTCCGTGATGTCCTGGCCGTCGTCCATGCGGCGCTCGGCGCCGACGCCCGCGGGCCGATCACGGGGTCGACGCCGGTGGCCGACCGGCAGCGCATCGTGGACGACTTCACCGCCTCCCGCAAGCCCGCCGTGCTGGTCTGCCAGATCGAGGCGGCCGGCGTCGGCGTGAACATCCAGGCCGCCTCCGTCGTCATCCTGTGCGAGCCGCAGGTGAAGCCCTCGATCGAGGCCCAGGCGATCGCCCGCGCCCACCGCATGGGCCAGGTCCGCACCGTTCAGGTCCACCGCCTGCTCATCGCGGACTCCGTCGACGAGCGGATGATCGAGATCCTCGGCTCGAAGGCCCAGCTCTTCGACGCGTACGTGCGGCACAGCACCATCGCGCAGGCCTCTCCCGGCGCCGTGGACATCTCCGAGGTCCAGCTCGCCCGGATGATCGTCGCCGAGGAGCAGCAACGCCTCGCCGGCGCCCTCGTCAACCGATGACGTCCGGTCACTCGGCCAGGCTGCGGAGCCGCCGCTTGATGCGGTGCGACAGCGTGGCGTTGTGCCGTGCGACCTGCGCGAGGCGGTCGCGCGCCTGCGCCGCCAGCGGGCTGTCGTCGCCGAGCAGCCGGGGAAGTGCCGCCGCGTGCGCCGCACGGTCCACCGGCCGGCTCAACAGGTCGGCGAGCGCTGCCGCTCGTACCGACGCCACCGCCGCTGCGAGGTCGACCGGGTCGCCGGCGAGAAACCTGCCCGGACCTGCCGCTCGGATGAGGTCAGTGTGTGTGGGGGCGGCGCATCCAGCGATGATCGCAGATGCCGTCGGGCGGGGCCTACTCGGCCACCGCGACGATCCGGTCGCTGTGCACCGTGCCGAGACAGCGCGAGTCCATCGAGATGCCGCGGCTGTCGCCCATCAGGAACACCTGGCCGGTCCCGACGGGCATGGGCCCGAACCGCCGCGACACGCACCGGTCGTCCGGCGGATTGTCGATGCTGGAGTTCTCGCCGAGGTACGGCTCGTCGAGGGTGATCCCGTCGACCGTCACCCGTCCCTGGTCGTCGCAGCAGGCGATCTCGGCCTCGCCGACCGCCACGACCCGAGCCACCGACACGCCGCGCCGGTCCCACGACGGGGGCGGGGTGAAGACGACGACATCGCCGGCGTGCGGCTGGTACGAGCCCGGGCGCACGCGCCTTGCCTTGAACGACTGGCCCGCGCTGAGCTTCGGCTGCATGGCGTCGGTGTTCATGGTGTACTCGGCGCGCTCGTCCGCGGCGGTGCAGCCGCTCAGCAGCAGCGCCGCACAGAGCAGGATCCGCGGCAGCGGGACGCTCGCGGTGGCCGTGAGGCCGGCCCGCGGCGGGTGCGTGAAGGCCACGGCGCCGATCGTCCCACGGGCCGCGCCGCGCGGCGTCTCCGCACCCTGGGTGGGCGAAAAGCGTAGCATGTCCGGATACGGAGCGTGACGGGGGCGATGCGGGTGGAGACGACTGCGACGGTCGGCTACCGGTTGCTGTTCCGGCATGCGCCCGCGGCGCTGCTGGTGCTGGACCCGCACCTGACGATCGTCGAGGCCAGCGACGCGTACCTGGCCGCCACCATGTGCACCCGGGACGGCCTGATCGGGCGGGGCGTGTTCGAGGCGTTCCCCGTCAACCCCGACGACCCGGAGTCGTCCGGGATCGCGGCGCTCGACGCCTCGCTGCGGCGCGTGCTGCGGGAGCACACGACCGATGTGATGGCGATCCATCAATACGACATCCCGCGCGTCGGCGGTGGCTTCGACAGGCGGTTCTGGGCGCCGGTCAACGAGCCCGTCTGCGACGAGGACGGCCAGCTGCGCTGGATCGTGCACCGCGTCGACGACGTCACCGCCTATGTGGAGTCCCGGCCCGACGGGCTGCGGTTCGCGCAACTGGCCGAGCAGGTGCGCACCAGCAACGCCCGGGCCGAGGCGGAGGTCTTCGCCCACCAGCGGCTGCACCAGGAGCATCAGGTGCTGCAGGCCCTGCTCGACAGCCTCGACGCGGCCGTGGTCGGCTGTGGCCACGACGGCCGGGTGGTGCTGGCCAACGACGCCGCCCGCGACCTGCTCGGCCCCCAGATCACCGTGCCGCCCACCGAGTGGGGGCCGGTGCTGCACCTGCACCACCCGGACGGCCGCCCGATCGGCCCCGGTGAGCTGCCGCTGGTGCGGGCGTTGCACGGCGAACGGGTGCTGGACCTCGTCATGCCCGGGCTGAACGGCCTGGACGTCTGCCGCGCGCTGCGCGCCGACCCGGCGACCGCCGACGTCCCGATCCTCATGCTGTCGGCCTACGCCATGCCCGCCGACCTGCAGGCCGGCCTCGACGCCGGCGCCGACGACTACATGATGAAACCGTTCCACAGCGACGAGCTGATCGCCCGCTGCACCGCGCTGATCAAGTGATCGCCGGTCACACCTCGTAGGGCTGGACCACCACGAAGTGGCCCTGCAACCCCATGAACTGCAGCGCGAGGCCTTCGCCGCTGTCGCCGGCGTACAGCTGCCGTGACAGCCTGACCTGTGTCGACACCGAGACCCGCATGCCTGACGTCCAGGCGACGACGGCCTTCATGTCGGCGAACGTCGGGCCCTGGCACTGCAGCGTCACCGGCGTGCCCCGGGTCATGACCACGATCGCACCCTGCCCGGACACCACCAGGTGGAACATGCCGCCGCCCGGGATGCCGGGGCTCTCGATCCGCGCGATCTGTGTCTGCAGGGTGGCGTCGAACGCGAGCACGTTGTCGGCGTTGACGCACAGCGACTGGCCGTCGAGCTCGACGATGTGCAGGTCGGTGGCGTTCTCGGCGAGGAACACCTCGCCCTGGCCCTTGCACGTCATCAGCTTCAGGCCCTGGCCGGTGACGGCGCCCTCGAACATGGCCCGCAGGCCGCCGGAGCCCTTGTAGATGAACTCGACGCTGCCCTGATAGGCGACCATCGACCCGCGCCGCGCGTGCACCTCCGGCCCCAGGGCCACCTTCACCATCTTGCTGCCCTGTTTCGTCCACCGGCCGGTGGTCGGCGCCTCCCGGTACTTGTCCAGGCTCGTCATGACCCCGGGCCGGACCCGCTCGGGCTGCGGCGGCACCGGTGCACCGTGCGGCTGCCGCGGGTGTTGTACGGGTGGCGGCCCCCACTGTTGTTGCTGCTGCGCCGGCGCCGGTACGGGCGGCCCGGGCATGTGCGGCGGCGGCGCGAAACCCCGCGGCGCCTGTACGGGCGGCGGTGGCAGCGCTTGAGCGGGCGCCGGTGGGGGCGCTTGTGCGGGCGGTGGTGGGGGCGCTTGTGCGGCTGGCGGTGGCGGTGCGAAGGACGGCGGCGGTGCCGCTGGTGCGGGCGCCGGCTCGTCGTCCACGGTCCCGCCGTAGGAGCGGATCAGGTCGGCCAGCCCGCCGGCGAACCCCTGCCCGACGGCCCCGACCCGCCAGACCCCCTTGCGGTACACGTCACCGATGATGATCGCCCGCTCGGTGCCGAAGTCCGCGCCGGTGAAGCTGTACCGCACGACCTCCTGGCCGCCGGCCACGATCCGGATGTACCCGGACCGCAGCTGCCGGGCGGTGCCCGCACCGTCGATCGACGCGCAGAACGACAGCTTCGCGATCTTCTCCGGCACCCTGCTCAGCACCGCGCGGAACCCCTCGGTGTCCCCGCCCTGCGCGCCGACCTTCTGGATCGACCCCTCCGGCGAGCTCGGCTGGTTGAAGAAGATGAAGTACGCGTCGTCGGCCATCCTGTTGGCCGCGTCGAGCCCGAAGCACGAGATGTCCCAGGTCAGCCCAGGCCCGTCCAGGAACACCCCGACATACAGCTCGTCCGTGCTGGTCAGCGCCGACAGCGGGCTCTTCTGCCCCCGGGTGAACACCTGAGCCACGTGCCCCTCCTCGGCCCAACATCATCGCGTCCCTGAAGAACCTACCGCGCACCACGGAGGCGTCGCAGCGGCAGGTGCAGGCGGCGAGCGCGGCCCGCGGCCGTCGGCCTGACGCGGCTCAAGGAGATCGGCGGCTACGACGACGCCGCGACCGGGGAGCTGTGACGCGGGCTGTCAGCCGCAGCGGGCGGCGCGGTGCCGGCGCAGCGACTCCGGGTCCGGCCAGTCGGCGGGGTCGAGCGGCAGGTGCAGGAGCCGGCCGTCCCAGTGGCGGTACGTGGCGTCCGTGATGGACGTGGCGACCCGGACGGTGAAGTCGTCGTCGAGCCACAGCAGGTGCCGGTCGAACAGGTTGCGCAGGTCCGCGCGCAGGAGCAGGCAGTTGGTCACGGCGTCCGGCGGACCGGCGTGCGGGGCGATGCGGGCCACCTCCAACACTTCGCGGGTGGCGACGCTGCTGATGGCGCACCGCCATTCATAAGCGACGAGGACGGCCCGCGCGGTGCGGGCGGGCCGGGCGGCGCGCAGCAACATCGGACCTCCTTGACGGTCAGGCGGGGGCCGGCGCGGGGTGGGGCAGGGCGTGGCGTTCGAGGTCGGCGGGGAGCAGGCAGGGGACGGGCGTAGTGGTAGCCCTGGGCGTACCGGTAGCCGAGGCGGCGCAGCTCCGCGGCCTGCTCGGCGGTCTCGACGCCCTCGGCGACCGCGCGCAGGTGCAGGCCACTGCTGATGTCGATGAGCGCGGCGGCGATGACCGCGTGCTCGCCGCCGTGGGTGACGGTGTCGACGAACGACTTGTCGACCTTCAGCAGGTCGACGGGGCAGGTGCGCAGCAGGCCGAGCGAGGAGTGGCCGGTGCCGAAGTCGTCGAGGGCGACCGCGACGCCGAGATCCTTCAGCGCGTGCAGGGTCTCCACGGCGGTGCCGCCGTCGAAGACGGCCGTCTCGGTGACCTCGATGGTGAGGTGGTGGGCCGGCAGGCCGGTGCTGCGCAGGACGGCGGCGACGTCGTCGGCGAAGCCGGCCTCGCGCAGCTGGCGGGCCGACACGTTGACGCTGACGATGGCCGGGGCGTCCGGGCCGAGCTCGAACCGCCAGCGGGCCGCCTGCGTGCACGCCTCGGCGAGGATCCACGCGCCGAGGGGCACGATGAGGCCGGTGCGTTCCGCCGCCGGGATGAACTCGACCGGCGGGATCGGGCCGCGCTCGGGGTGGTTCCAGCGGACGAGGGCCTCCACGCCGTACAGGGACCCGTCGGTGATGTCGACGATCGGCTGGTACACCAGATGCAGCTGCCCGGTGTCCAGCGCGGTCCGCAGGTCGGCGGCGACGCGGGCCTGCTCGGCGCCGCGCTGGTCCATCGCGGACGTGTAGACACGGAAGCGGCCCTTGCCCTGGTTCTTCGCCTCGTACATCGCCACGTCGGCGCGGCGCAGCAGCTCCGCCGCGGTGTCGCCGGGCCGGGCGCCGGCGAGGCCGATGCTGGCCTCGACGACGAGGTCGTGCCCGGCCGCCTGCAGCGGGCAGCGCAGCGACGCGGTGAGCGTGTTCAGCGCCGACTCGTGCGCGGCCTGGTCGGTGCCGTGCAGCAGCAGCGCGTACTCGTCGCCGCCGAGCCGGGCGACGGTGCTGCCGGCGGGCACGTGCGCGGTCAGCACGGCGGCGACCGCCTGCAGCAGCGCGTCGCCGACGGCGTGGCCGAGCTGGTCGTTGATGCCCTTGAAGTTGTCCAGGTCGATCACGGCGACGCTGAGCGCCACCGACCCGCCGCCGAGCGCCGCCGTGGTGGCCTCGGCGAAGACGGTGCGGTTGGTGAGGCCGGTCAGCGCGTCATGACCCGCCTGGTGGGCGAGTTTGCGCTGGTACGAGTGGAGATCGCGCAGCCGGGAGTCGAGCTGCTTCACGAGCCGGGCGTTGTCCTGCAGCCGCGCGTCGAGCTGTTGCAGCAGGGCGGCGTTGTCGCGCAGCGCGATGATCTGCCGGGCGGCGACGAGGACGGTGACGGTGATCGCCCCGAGGGCCACGACGACGACGTCGGCGGTGGCCTGGATCGTCGACAGCAGCAGCAGCGCACCGGTGGCGACGACCGCCGCGTACGGCATGACGCTCAGCCGCCGGCCCGGCGGACGGTCCGGGGGCGGCGCGACACCCAGCGCCCGCACCTGCCGGTCGGCGGCCAGGCACAGCACCAGGCAGACCGACGGCAGGATCAGGTGGGAGGTGTTGAGGTGCGGCCGGGACGCCAGCAGCGGCGCGAGGGACCCGCCGCCCGCACCGACCGCGCCGGTGAGCGCGAGCAGGTGCAGCGCCCGCCGGTCGATCGGCCCGGTGCCGGTGAACGCCACCTTGATGAACGCGAAGACGCAGATGAAGCCGCCACCGACCACGGTGAGCGCCGACCAGGTGTCGCCGGCGCTGCCCGCGAACCACGACTCCCACCGCGGGTACACCAGATGCCAGGCGAACGTGATGGTGGTGACGATCACCGTGGCGATGTCCAGGCCGAAGCGCGTCCACGCCCCGCCGGTGCGCCGGATGCCGGGGATGCGCAGCAGGCCGATCATCATGACCAGCAGGCCGCTCAGGTAGATCGCCGAGGTGACGCCGCTGACGTGCTGGTTGCGGTCAACGCCGGCCAGGTTGTCGTGGGCGTTGCTCACCGCGCCGCAGCCGACGAGCACGAGGCCGACGCTCACGTACCGCCAGAACGTCCGCTGCGGCCCGCCGGCCCGCCACGAGCTGACGGCGGCGACCGGGACGCTGACCAGCAGGGCCGACCACCCGACGAGCGCCGGCGTTCGGTACACCAGACCGACCGCGAACCAGAGGGCGGCCAGCACCACGAGGCCGGCCGTGACCGCCAGGGGCGCGGTCAGGCGCAGCGGCGTCACCGAACCGTCAGCGGGCGGGGACGTCACGTTCATGGCCGCACCATCGGTCCGCGACAGCCCGGCCTGAGGCCCGCACCCGGATTCTTCCCGGGTGCGGGCCACCCGGACTAGCTGACCGTGACGGCCAGGTCGTCCAGGACGAAGGAGGTCTGCAGGGAAGAGTCCTCCGTGCCGTTGAACTTGAGGGTGACGGTCTGGCCGGCGAAGGCGTTCAGGCTGTAGGTCTTGGCCTGGTACCCGGTGGCCTTGTTGAGGTTGGACAGCGTGCCGAGGGTGGTGGAGCCGGCCGTGACGGTGAGCTTGTCGTAGGCCGTGGTGCTGGTCGTCTCGGCGGTGTCGATGTGCACGTAGAAGGTCAGGGTCGCCGAGCAGCCGGCGGGGATGGTGACCGACTGGGAGATGGACTCGGTGTGGGTGGAGCCGTAGCCGAGGAGCCAGGCCGAGTAGGTGCCGGTGCGGGCGGGCTGGCCCTGCGAAGCCCACTGGCCGATCGCGCCGGTCGTGCCGGTCCACGAGGTGGCGCCGGACTCGAAGCCGGGGTTGAGCAGCTTCTGGCCGCTGCACGTGCCGCCGCCACCGCTGACCGTCCAGCCGAACGATGCCGTCCCGCTCGCGCCCGTGGTGTCCGTCGCGGTGACCGTCGACGTGGTGGTCTGGGCGGTCGTCGGGGTGCCGGAGATGAGGCCGGTGCTGGAGTTGATGGTGAGACCCGCGGGCAGGCCGGTCGCCGAGTAGGTCAGCGTCTGGCCCGAACCGGACGACGAGGCCGAGATCTGCAGCGACTTCGCCGTGCCGACCGTCGCGGTCTGCGCGCCCGGGTTGGTGACGGTGACCGTGTTGCCGGTGCCGGCGGGCTTGGTGAGCAGGCAGCCGGCGATCGTCAGGTCGATGGCCCGCGACGAGTTGAGGCAGGTGGTGAACCAGTAGGTCTGCTCACCGTAGCTCTGGCCCTGGTGGACCGAGACGTTGCCGTTCGCGTCGACCTCGCACGGGTTGTTCAGCGTGCAGCTGGCACCGTCGTCGTTACCGGTGTTGTTGATGCCGATGACGGTGTTGTCCGCCGACGACACGATCGGCGAGCCGGACGTGCCGTGCGTGGTCTGGCAGCCGGTGTTGTAGCGGATCGAGTCGTGCCAGGTCCACTGGTCCTCGCGCAGGGTGGGCACGAAGCCGTTGATGGTGCAGGTCCAGACCTGCTTCCAGTAGCTGGACGGGATCGTCATCGCCGCGCCGTCGGCCGGGTGGGTGCCGGCGATCGTCAGGGCCGTGGTGTTGAAGCTGGTCTTGATCTGCGCGAACGTCTGGGTCAGCTGGTACAGCGCGACGTCCGTGTTCGTCATCGTCGCGTAGATCAGCTTGTCGGCGCGCACGGTGCCCAGCGAGTTGCCGGTGTTGCCCAGCAGCGTGCCGGTGCGCGAGCTGGTCCGGTTCTGCAGCACGACCCCGGCGTTGATGAAGCCGCCCTCGTAGCAGTGGCCGTTGGTGAGCAGCATCGCCCGGTCGCTGTCGACCGACGTGGGGTACCGGACCAGAGCACCGGAGCAGTTGTTCAGGGCGATCGTCGCCGTCAGGCCGGTGACCTGGACCGCCTGGGCGGGCGCAGGCCCGGCGACGACGCTCGCGGCGACGGCGAGCACGGCCGCGCCGATCGCGATGACCCGTCTTGTGCGCATGGGTGGGTGGTCCCTTCGGGTTGGGGGGAACGCAGCGGGCGCCCGCGGGGATACCGCGGACACTTCGCCGACCGTCGATGTGGTGATGGCACCATCACATCGACGGGCATGCCGGTCAACGGGGCGGACCCTTTGCGTACCCCCACCGTTGCCCGTCATGCTGCCCTGCATGAGTGCGCTGTTGTTCATCGGCGGCCGGGTGTTCGGCGCCGGTCCTGCTTCCGCTGTCGCGGTCCGTGACGGGCGGATCGTCGCCGTTGGCGACCGCGCCTCTGTTTTATCCGAATTGTCCGGCGGTGCCTTCGACGTCGTCGATCTGGACGGCCGGGCGCTCGTCCCCGGCCTGCAGGACGCGCACATCCACCCCGTCTCCGGCGCCCTGGAGCGGCTGCGCTGCGACCTCACGCCATGGCACACGAAGGCCGAGTACCTGGCCGCCGTCGCCGCGTACCCCGGCTCCGGCTGGATCACCGGCGGCGGCTGGTCGATGGCCGCGTTCCCCGGCGGCCTGCCGCACCGCGACGACCTGGACGCCGTCGCTGCCGGGCGCCCCGTCTTCCTGCCCAACCGCGACCACCACTCGGCGTGGGTGAACAGCCGCGCACTGGCGCTCGCGGGCATCACCCGTGACACCGCCGACCCGGCCGGCGGCAGGATCGAGCGGGACGCCTCCGGCGAGCCGACCGGGGTGCTGCACGAGGGCGCCATGGACCTGGTCACCGGCCTGCTGCCGGCGGACACCGCCGAGGACTACGACCGCGCGCTCGCCGAGGCCCAGCGGTACCTCTTCAGTCTCGGCATCACCGGCTGGCAGGACGCGATCGTCGGCTCGTATGCCGGCACCCGCGACCAGTTCGACACCTACCTGTCGGCGGATGCGGCCGGTGTACTGCGCGCCCGCGTCACCGGTGCGCTGTGGTGGGACCGCGCCGGCGACGAGTCGCAGATCGCCCTCTTCGAGTCCCGCCGCGCCGCCGCCGGGCACGGCCGCTTCCGCGCCACCGCCGTGAAGATCATGCAGGACGGCGTGGCTGAGAACTTCACCGCCGCGATGATCGACCCGTACGTCGGCCAGGGCGCCCACTGCGGCCACTCCAACGTCGACCCCGCCCGCCTGGCCTTCTTCGTGCGGCAACTGGCCGCCGCGGGCTTCGGCGTCCACTTCCACGCCATCGGTGACCGCGCGGTCCGCGAATGCCTCGACGCCGTTGCCGCCGCCCGTGCCGCGGGCTTCTCGGGGCCTCGTCACCACCTGGCGCACCTGCAGGTCGTGCACCCTTCCGACGTACCGCGGTTCGCCGCGCTGGACGTCACCGCCAACATCCAGGCGCTCTGGGCGACCCACCACGAGCAGAACGACACCCTCTGCGTCCCGTTCTTCGGCCCCGAACGCGCCGCGTGGCAGTACCCGTTCGGCTCGATCGCCCGCGCCGGCGGACGCCTCGCCGCCGGCAGCGACTGGCCCGTGACGACCCCGAACCCGTGGTGGGCCATCCACGTCGCCGTCCACCGCACGGAGCCCCCCGTCTCCGCCGAGGCCGACTGGCCGACCTCCCAGGTCCCGATGCTCCCTCGCGAGGCGCTGACCCTGGACCAGGCCCTGACCGCCTACACCCTCGGCTCCGCGTACGTGAACGGCACCGACGACCTCACCGGCTCCATCGCGCCCGGCAAGGCCGCCGACCTGGTCGTCCTGGACCGCGACCCGTTCGAACCGGACGCGACCCTCTACGAAACGGCCGCCGACCTCGTCTTCATCGACGGTGAGGTGGTTCACGAGCGGTGACCGGCCTGACAGTGCGCACATCGAACCCGGTGTCAGGTGCGCGTCCGGAACGGGGCGAGGGTGGCACGGATGTGGTCGGCCGCGCCCCAGTCGTCGTCGAACTGGGCCAGCACGGCGAGGTGCTGTCGCAGCTGGATGATCGGCATCCGGGCCGGCCAGCCGGCGTCGAGCGCGGTCAGCTCCGCGTACACCTCGAAGAACCGCCGCGCCTCGGGCGGGGGCGACGTGGACCAGACGTGGGCCAGGTCGACCTCGGCCCACGTGTACGACACGGCCGGGTCGATCACCGCGGGCCGCCCGTCCGGGGCGGCCATGACGTTCTGCGCCCACAGGTCACCGTGCGTCAGGCAGGCGGGCCGCTCCGGCAGCAGCTCGGGCAGCCGGTGACACAGCCGCTCCAGCGCCGCCCGGTCGGCGGGCTCGAGCGCCGCGTCGACCCGTGGCTCCCCGAGCCACCGCAGCAGCCGGTGCCGCGCGAAGAACGCGAAACCGTCGTCGTCCCAGGCGTTGCTCTGCCGGCGACGGCCCAGCCAGTTGTCGCGGTGCCAGCCGAACCGGGTGTGGGTCGTGCTCGTGTGCAGCCCGGCGAGCGCGTGCGCGAACCGCTCCCAGAACGCCTCGCTGCTCGGCCTCGCCGCCAGCATCGACAGCACGAGCAGGTCCCGGCCCGCCAGGACCACGTCGGGCGTCGCCATGCCGCCGAGCTCGCGCAGCGCGGCCAGCCCTTCGGCCTCGGCCTCGAACACGTCGTCGCCCGGCGCGTCGGCGAAGGCCTTCACGAACACCGGCGGACCGTCGCGGCGGGTCGCGATGCCCGCGAGCGCCGCGAGCCCGCCGCTCGCCGGCTCCACGGCGTCGACGTCCCGCAGCCCGGCCCGGCGCAGCCCCTCCAGCAGCACCGTCGTCGAAGCGGCCATGCACATCCCTCCGGGGTTCGCGGCGAACTCGGCGGTGTCGCCGCCCGCAATCATGCTCGGCCGTCGCGTGCGGGTTCCCAGTGCCCCGCTCCGTGGACGAGCAGGCCGGCGACGTGCGGACTCAGGTCGATGTACTCGGTGTGCTGGCCGGTCAGCCCGGACGTCTCGCCGCGCAGCACGTACGTGGTGCCGGCGCCCTCCGACGTGAGCGCGCCGAGGAGCACGTGCATCCCGAAGAGCGTCGCCGAGGAGGCGTCGGCGAGGTCGGGGTGCTCGACAGGGGTGAACTCACACCGCAGCGCCCTGGCGACGGTGCTCAGGACGGCCGTCATCCGGCGGTGCGACCGGTGGTGCACCTCGAAGCTCAGGGACTGCGCGAGCCGGCTGATCATCGCAGCAGCGTAGAACGCTCAGGCCACGGTGGCGTCACGCCGATCTCCGCCCGTCGCGGGGAGCCGGTCGCTACGATCACCGGCATGGATGCACCGATGGCGTCGCTCGCCGGTCAGGTCAAGGCACTGCTCGCGGCGCTGGACGGACAGGACCTCGAGGCGTTGGACCACGCGCTGCCGGGCGTCGCGGATGCCGTGCCCGGCGCCACGCCCGATGAGGTGCAGGCCGCGCTCGCGCGCATCGAGCCGTACCTCGGCCGCCTCCCGTTCTTCATCGGCGGCGCCGTGGCGCCGCTGGTCGGCGGCATGGCCGGATACGGCACCGACCCGGGCGTGGTCCTGCCGGCGCTCGTCGACCGGGCCGCGGCGGCGATGGAGGCGGCCGCGCGCTTCGCCGAGCTGCACCGGGCCGCGTTCGGGGAGCCGCCGTCGCCCGGCGCGCACGACGAGGTCGACGCGACAATGGATCGGTTCACCGGCCCGGGCAGTGGACACGGCCTCGATGTCGGCGAGGCGGCGGTGCTCGGCCAGGCGTGGTTCTGCGCCGACGATCTGGTGCAGCCCATGCTGTACCTGTGTCAGCGCGCCGACATCCGGGCGATGCTCCCGCAGCGGGACCGGCTCGCCGCGGCGGTCGCACGGGTCGGCGAGACCCACGGCGCGCCGCACTGGCTGGGCGGGCTCCTCCGGGTGCTCGACGACGAGCCGCTGCTGGTCCTGGACCGGGGGTTCGCCGGCACGGGGCGCGGGTACCGCGTGACGATCGGCGGGATCGGCGACAACTTCCAGCTGCACACCCTGCTCGCCGCGGCCCTGATCGGCGATCCCGCCCAGGGCCTGCTTCCGGGCCGCCCGCCGACGGCGGTGGAGGTGGCCGCCGCCGGCACCGGCGAGGATCTGCAGCCCGCCGGCGGCCTGCGCGGCAACTGGAACCTCGCCGACGCCCACGGCGAGTGGATCTGGAACGAAGGGACGCCCGCCGACATCCCGCACCTCGACGGGGTGCGGGTGGTCGTGCTCGACCCCGAGCCGTACCCGCGCAGCTGGAACACCGGCCGCCAGTACCCGCTGATGACGCCGCTGCTGCGGGTGGACGGCACGCTCCCGCCCGAAGAGGCCGCGGCGTGGCTGAGCCGCGTGAAGCCCGCACCCGGACTGGGCGGTCGCGGCGATGGCTGACACGACGGTCGCCGAGGTGATGGCCGAGCTGGCCGCGCTCGAGGACCCGAAGGCGCGCGCCGTGAACGAGAGGCACGGCGACGACCACGGCGTGAACCTCGGCAAGCTCCGGGCGATCGCGAAGCGGCTCAAGACGCAGCAGGACCTCGCGGTCCAGCTGTGGGGCACGGGGGACACGGCGGCCCGGCTGCTGGCGCTGCTGATCTGCCGGCCGAAGGCGTTCACCGGCGACGAGCTCGACGCGATGCTGCGCGACGCCCGGGCGCCCAAGGTGCACGACTGGCTCGTCGGCTACGTGGTGAAGAAGCACCCGGCGGTCGAGGAGCTGCGGGTGGCCTGGCTCGCGGACGACGACCCGGTCGTCGCCGGCGCCGGCTGGGCGCTGACCACCGACCGGGTCGCGAAGAAGCCTGCCGGTCTCGACCTCGCGGCGCTGCTCGACACCATCGAGGCGGACATGAAGGACGCCCCGGACCGGCTGCAGTGGGCGATGAACCACTGCCTCGCCCAGATCGGCATCGAGCACCCCGACCACCGCGCCCGCGCCATCGCGATCGGCGAGCGCCTGCAGGTCCTCAAGGACTACCCGACCCCGCCCAACTGCACGTCCCCGTACGCGCCGGTGTGGATCGCCGAGATGGTCCGCCGGCAACAGTAGGTCCGCGGTGATCAGGCGCGGGCGTCGGCGGCGGCGAGGGCGGTGCGCATCGCCGCCCGCTCCTCGGGGAGCCAGGGGCCGGAGCCGGCCAGGGGGATCTCGGTCATGAAGCGCCGCTCGGACTCCGGGATGAGGGCGGCGACGCGGTCCGGGTCGCTGGCCGCGGTCGCGTACAGGTTCGGGCCGTCGGCGTAGTACGGGTCGACCAGGACGAGCCGCCCGTCGGCGGCGCGCATGACGTTGGCCGGGTTGGTGTCCAGCGGCCCGCACCAGGGGAGGGCCTGGCAGGCACGCTCGTGGACCTGTCGCACGACATCGGCGAGTGCGGCGACGTCAGGTGTACGGGCGGCGAGTGCGCGGTGAAAGGCGGCGGCCTCGTCCTGGCCGACGGGCCGCAGCCATTCGAGCACCTGCAGGTCGCCGCCGCCGGCGAGCCGGCGGTGCGCGAACAGCGCCGGGACCTGCCGGGTGTGGGCCGCCTCCCGGTACAGGGCTGCGGCGTACGGGCCCGTCGGGTCGAACGGGCTGATCCGCGCGACCGTCGCGCCGTCCGGTGAGCGGAGCGCGATCGCCCAGTCGCCCGCGCCGCACCAGGTCCACCCGTCCGCGCGCAGCACCCGCTCCGCGTCCCGGTGGTCGGCGTCCATCCCCAGCGAGATCCCCATCACGCCTCGAGGATATTCGCCTGCCATTGCGGTCTGCCCGGACCGGGCTGGAGGCGGTCACATGCCGTCCTGCATCGACGTGTACGTCTGGGTGCCGGACCGGGAGCCGGCGACGCTGACGGCGTTCATCGACCGTTACGTCGACGTGGCCGATCCGCGCGACGAGCGACTGTCCGCCTTCACCCGGGTGTACGCCGACGGCGTGTCCGGCGACGCCGATCCGGGTCGGCGCACCACCCGCACGGCAGCCATGAACCTCAGGCGGGCTCCCGGTACCAGCGCCGGTGGACCAACGGTTCGACCGTGAGCACGCCGGCCACGGCGAGGATGGCGCAGGCGGCCGCCGGTGCGTTCGGCGCCGTCCAGGCGGCCGTGGCGCCCGCGGCGACAGTCACCCACGGGCGCAGCAGGGTCAGCGGGCCCAGGCCGAGCAGGATGAGGAACGTCGCCGGTCGCTGGGGCAGGACCGCGTAGCCGGCGAGCGTGAGCAGGACGACGGCGGCGAACGGGCCGATGATCCACAGCATGGCGGCTCCGGTCCGGGCGAGCTCGGCGTACCGGGTGCCCGGATCCGGCGCGGTGACCAGCACGGCCCCGAGCACGAGCGCCAGCCCGCCGAGCACGGCCGCGCCGGTGACCAGCCCGCGCCGCATCGCCGTGCGGTAGAAGGCGCGCTTGCGGATGCGGCCGTTGCGCCCGGTCGCGACGCGGAACCCGGCGAGCGCGGCGTCCACCAGCGCGATCGCGACGAGCACCGCGGCTACCACGCCCGGCGCTCCGGTCCGCTCACGGCGACCAGGTGGCGCGCGGCCGGGCCGAGCGCGGTGCGCAGCGCCGGCCCGTGCTCCGGCCGCACGCCGAGCAGGGGGCGCACCGACGCGCAGAACGGGTTGCTGTGGCGCATCGGCCGGTGCAGCAGCGGCTCCAGGCCGGGCGCCGACCGGGCCGCTTCGAGCAGCGCGTGATCCTCGTGGGCGCGGCGGGCCGACGCGACGCCGTCGTGCCGGCCCAGCGGCTCGCGCATCCGCGCCCGGTGGAACATCCACGCACCCAGCGGCGCCAGCCGGGTCGCGGCGATGTCGAAGTGGCAGTACGCCCGGGCACCGGCGGCGGCCTGCGCGCGGAAGAACGCGCCGAGCTCGTCGCCGCGCAGGTGGTGCAGCAGCCCGGAGGAGATGTACACGGTCGCCCCGCCGGGCAGGGCGAACGCGTCCCCGTGCGTGAACCGGCAGGTCAGCCCCTCGGCCTCGGCCAGCCTGCTCGCCTCGGCGACGAGCGCGGCGTTGAGGTCGACGCCGCACAGCTCCACGTCGCCGAGCACACCGGTGGTCGCGAGCCACCGGATGGCGTACCCGATGCCGCAGCCGACGTCGACGATCCGTGGCCGCTCACCGTCCCGGGCGACCGCGGCCAGCAGCGGGCCGAGCAGCTCCGCCAGCTGCTCGGCGATCCGCAGCTCCTCATTGAGCCGCTGCAGCTCGGTGTGCGTGCGCACCAGCAGCCGCTCCGCCGCGTCGGTGTCGAGCACGCCGTCGCGGTGCGGCAGCGCCTCCGCGATCCGGGCCCCGCGCCGGTCACCGGCCGCGCGCAGCGCCGCGAGCACGTCGTCGCGCCGCACCGGCAGCCGCGCACCGGTCGCCGGGTCGTGCCGGACGATCAGGTCGGAGATCTCCAAGATCGACACCTGGGTACTGTAACCGCCGGCCGGGTCTGGTGCCGGAGAGGTCGTCCGTCGCAGGGGGTACGGTCGTGCACCGGAACGTACCTGGGGAGGCGTGATGGCGGCGGGCGAGCCGGAGATGGTCGACGGGCTGGCCCGTGCGGAGCCGGCCGGGATGGCGATGGCGTGGGAGGACGGGGAGCGGGAGCGGTGGTGGGCGAGGGCGGCGGCGCTGGAGCACGGGCGGGAGCAGGACGACTGGGCCGCGGCGGTGGCGGGCGCCGACCAGCTGTCTGACCTGACCCCGGCGCAGCAGTCGTGGCTGCTGGTCCGCGGGCCGGAGTCGTCCGCGCGGGCACTGCTGGGCAGACCGCTGGCGCTGCTGCATCACCGGCAGCAGATCGACGTGGACCGGGTCGCGGTCGCGCGGTTCGAGCTGGACGCGTGGCCGCTGGTGCTGCGCGACGTGGGTACGAACGCCGACCGGCTCGGCTTCCTGGTGCTGCCGTTCCGGGGGCCGGAGATGGCCTCGCTGGTCGCCGGGTGGCTGCGGCATCTCGGCTCGGCGCGGCTGTGGGCGCGGCTGTGGCTGGAGCGGCACCCCCGGACGGCGGCGTCGGCGTTGGCGCCGGTCGCGGCCGGCCGCCCGGGCAGGCCCCGCCAGCAGGCCGAGGACGCGCTGCGGCACCTGGCCGCGACAGGCCACGAAGAGACCGTGGTCGAAGCCGTCGAGCGGTGCGGCACGGGCACGGTCACCGCGCTGTGCGAGGTGGGAACGGGTGCGGCGCTGCCGGCCCGGAAGGTGAAGGCGTGGTCGCTGCCGGAGATCCGGCTGGTCCATGGCGAAGCGATGCCGCAGGAGGACGTCAAGCGTCTCGTCGCGGCGCTGACCTGGTCGCGGCTCGCGGCGGCACCCGAACCCCCACCGGGCGACCCGGCGCCGGACGGCGGGGGTGTGCCGCTGGCCGTGGAGTCGGCGGAAGCGCCGCAGCCGTTCGTACACCCCGCGGAACCGGAAGCGGAGAAGCTCATCGCCGACTGTGACCGCACCAGCCTCGCCGCCTTCGGGCGGGCGCTGCTGGACGCCTGGCTGGCCGACGGCATGCAGGCCGCGGACGCCTGGGTGGTGCTGGCGCAGGCCCACGTCGGCGACGACACCACGATGGACGTGCTCGCGCCGCTGGTGCGGTCCTGGCCCCCACGCAGCCGCTACGCGCGCGCCATCGACGGGCTGGCGGTGCTGGCGACCGTCGGCACCGACGTGGCGCTGCGGCACCTGCTCGCGATCGAGGAGAACATGTCGGGCGGGCCGACGAACGACCGCGCCACCGCGTACCTCACGGAGGCGGCCGCACGGCGCGGGCTGTCCGTGACGCAGCTGGCCGACCGGCTGGCGACCACCCATGGTCTCGACACGGGCGTCACCTTCGACTACGGGCCGCGCACGTTCACGGTCGTCGCCGACGAGCACCTGACGGCGTTCGCGCTCGACGAGCACGGCGTGCGGCTGGCGCGGCCGCCCAAGCCCGGCGCCAGGGACACCAACCCCGAGGCGTACCAGCAGTTCCTGCAGTACAAGAAGGACCTGCGGGCCACCGCGGCGGCACAGACCGCGCGCCTGCGACGCGACATGCTCGCCCGCCGCCTCCGCCCCGCCCGGGACGTGCGGGAGGTGCTCCTGCCGCACCCGATCCTCGGCCCGCTCGCCCGGCGGCTGCTGTGGGGCGAGTACGACACCGCCGGCCGGCTGGCACGGGCGCTGCGCGTCGCGGAGGACGGCAGCTTCGCCGACATCGACGACGCGACCGCGACGACCGACGGCATGCTCGGCATCGTGCACCCCGCGGACCTCGACGGCGACCTGAAACGCTGGGCGCGGATCGTCGCGGACTACGAGCTGCTGCCGACGTTCCCGCAGCTGGGCCGGCCCGTGGTGGTGCTGACCGGGGCGCAGCGCGCCGCGACGAGCATGGCGGGCCTCCGCCCCGTGCCGACCGACCGGATCGTGACGCTGCTGGACCGCGGCGGCTGGCAGGGCAACGGGCTGTCGCAGCCCCCGCACACCCAACTGGCCCGCGCGCTGCCCGGCGGTCTCGCCCTGGTCGCCGAGATCTCGCCGGGTGTCGGCAGGTACAGCATGGGCAACCCGGCCGAGCAGCAGATCACCGAACTGTGGGTGGACGACGTCTGGTCGAACCACCTGCAGCTGGCCCGCCGCATCCCGCTCGGCGCCTGCGACCCGGCCGCGCTGTCGGAGCTGCTGGTCGACCTGCTTCAGGCGCCCTGATCCGCGGGCAGGGGGAGCAGTTCGAACACCGGGTGGCGGTGGGCCTCCGGCAGGAAGGCGGCGGGTGGATCGTCCTTGGTCGCGGCGAAGTACGGGCGGGTGGCGGTCGCCACCGTGACGTAGCGTCGCAGCACCTCGCCGGTCTCGTCGGGTGGGACCTCCCGCGCGGAGTACAGCTGCCGGCGGCCGCGACGCGACAGCGAGACGCGGCCCGAGGCGCGGGCGTTGTGGACCCACGACACGGGGCCATAGGGTGCGACCAGCCAGCGCCGGTCCCCGTCGTCGACGATCGTCGCGGGGTGCGTCAGCGGGCGCCCGGTCTTCCGGCCCGTGGTCGTCAGCATGTACGTGGCGGGAATCAGGCCGGCGCGGACGAACAGCCCGATGACGGCGTCACCGACGCGGCGGCCGCGGCTGGGACGGAACTGCTTCGGCATCGCGCCAAGCATAGCCAGTCATGGATCCGGCAGGAAGGTCACAGCCAGCAAGAACGTCGACGACCGCCGCACCGGCATGGGCATGTTCGCCGCCGAACTGGCGTCCACCGGGCAGCTGCGGCCGGAGCACACCGCCGACACGGCGGCCGATGTGCTGTGGCCGGCCATGGACGTGCGCAGCCACGACTGGCTCGTCCGCCGGCGGGGCCGGCCGCCGGAGCGCTTCCAGCGCTGGTACGTCGACACCGTCGCCGCGGCCCTGCTCGACCCGCCGGCAACCGGTACATCCGTGGAAACCCGCTGAATGTGCAAGGCACGCAGCGGGCCGCGCCGGAACGGGAACCGGCGCGGCCCGGGGAACCTCAGCGGCAGGCGGCGCCGTTGAGGGTGAAGCCGCTCGGAGCGCCCGAGTTGCCGGTGTGGTTGGCCTGGAAGCCGATCGTCGTCGAGGCGCCCGGCGCGATGGAGCCGTTGTAGCTCACGTTGGTCGCGGTGACCTGGCCGCTGCTCGGCGAGTACGTCGCGCTCCAGCCGGACGTGATCGTCTGCCCGGCCGCGAGGTTGAACCGCAGCGACCAGCCGTTGATCGGTGTCGTGCCGGTGTTGGTGATGGTGATGTTGTCCGTCAGGCCGGTGTTCCAGGCGTTGACGGCGTTCGTCACCTGGCACGCCGCGGTGCCGCCGCCCGGGGGCGGGCTCGACGTGCCCTGCGAAGGCCGCGGCGACGTCGTGGTGGGGCCGGGGCCAGGGCCCTCGCTGACCGTGATGCTGGAGCTGCCACTGCTCTGGTAGCCCTCGGTGGCGAGGATCTGGTAGTCGTGCGTGCCGAGGTTCAGCCCGAGGCCGGCCCAGGCGTTGAAGTGGTTGGCGGTGGTGATGGTGCCGCCGGTCCGCTTCTGCTGCCGGACGCTCCAGTACTGGTAGAACGTCGCGGTGCCGATGATCGAGGGCTGGTTCACGCGCTGCGTGCGGTAGATGTCGTACGTGCTGCCGTCGGTCGTCACCGAGCCGAGGCGCTGCGCGCCGGTGCTCGGGTTGTAGCTGCCGAAGTTCTCCACCACGTAGTACTCGATGAGCGGGTTGGTCGTCCACCCGTACAGCGCGAGATAGCCGTTGCCGTTCACGTTGAACGTGCCGGAGTAGTTCACGGTGTGGCTGGAACCGGGTTTCCAGCCCTTGCCGACGACGGTGTTGTTCATGTTGCTCCACTGGACGCTGTACGAGCCGCCGGCGCCCAGCTGCATGGTGACGTTGCCGGTGTCCTTCCAGTACGAGAAGAAGTAGCCGTTGTGCGTGCCGGTGGTGTTCGCGGTGACGGTACGGTCGGCCTCGGCGCTGGCGGTGCCGGTGGTCAGCGCGACCACGCCCGCGGCGACCAGCGCGGCGCACGCCCCGCCGACCAGCAGAAGGCGTCTGGAATGGTTCATTGCTGCTCCCTTCGATGCAGTCAGCGCAAACTGTCGCCGAATGCGGGAGCGTGCTGTGCGATCGGATCTTTCGAAAGTGCCCGGCGGTCCTGAGCAGCGAATACGGCCGCAGGACCGTGAAAGTTTCCCGAAAGGCGTGGTGGGCGGTGACCGCCAAGACACCGCCCACCACGCCGGCCTATGAGTCCTGCGCCTTGCCGGTGGTCACCCGGGCGAGGATCAGCGCGACGAGGATGATCAGGCCGTACACCGCCTGGATCCACTGCGCGGAGACGCCCGCGAGGGTCAGGATGTTGTTGATGAGGCCGAGGACGAGCACGCCGCAGAGCGCGCCGAAGAGCGTGCCCTTGCCGCCGTCCATGCTGACGCCGCCGATGACCGCGGCGGCGAAGACCGTGAAGATCATGCCCTGGCCCTGTGCGGCGGCGACGGAGCCGAGGCGGCCCGTCATCAGCAGGCCGGCGAGGGCGGCGAGGGTGCCGCCGACCATGAAGACGATCCAGATGACGCGGTCGCTGCGGATGCCGGCGGCGCGGGCGGCGTCGACGTTGCCGCCGATGGCGTAGACGGCGCGGCCGTGGCGGAACCAGCCCAGGGCGGCGATCCCGACGGCGAACAGCAGCCCGCACAGCCAGATCGACAGCGGCAGCCCGAGCCACGTCGCGTTGCCCAGGTACAGCACCGACGGCGGCAGCTCGAACAGGTTCTGCCCGCCGGTGATACCGATCTGCAGGCCGCGCAGCACGATGAGCATGCCGAGCGTGACGATGAACGCCGACAGCCCGAACCGCAGGATCAGCAGCCCGTTCAGCGCGCCGACCAGCAGCCCGACGAGCAGGATGATCGGCACGGCGAGGGCCGACGGCCAGCCGGTGCCGAGGCCGTTGCTGGCGGCCGGGATGACGAGGGCGACGCCGAGCGCGGGGGCGAGGCCGACCGTCGACTCCAGGGACAGGTCGAACCGCCCGCCGATCAGGATGATCGTCTCGGCGAGGACCAGCAGCGACAGCTCGGTCTGCTGCTGCAGGACGTTGACGATGTTGGCGCTGGACAGGAAGACGGGGTCGACGACCGCGCCGACGATCAGCAGGAGCAGGATGGCCGGGACGAGGGTGAGGTCCCGCATCCTGGCCAGGCGGATCCCGGACAACCGGGCCGGGACTGTGGTCATCGGTTGACTCCTTCGACGGCGGCGACCACGTCGGTGTCGCTCCACCCGGCGGGCAGGGCCGCCACGACGCGGCCGTGGAACATGACGAGGACCCGGTCGCAGTGGCGCAGGTCGTCGAGCTCGTCGGAGACCATGAGCACCGCCGTGCCGGTGTCGGCGGCGGCACGGACGGCGCCGAGCAGGGACTCCTTGGAGCGCACGTCGACGCCCGCGGTCGGGTTGATGAGGACGAGCACCGACGGCTCCGTGCTCAGGGCGCGGGCCAGCACGACCTTCTGGGCGTTGCCGCCCGACAGGCTGCTCACCGGCGCGGCCGGGCCTTCGGCGTGGATGTCGTAGCGTTCGATGAACGACCGCGCGCTCTCCCGTAGCCGGCCCGGCGCGACGTAGCCGAACCGGCCGAACGACCCCGCGATCGGCAGGGTCGCGTTCTCCGCGACCGACAGCAGCGGGATCAGCCCCTCGCGGTGCCGGTCCTGCGGCACGAGCCCGATCCCGGCGGCGAGCGCGGCCGGCACGCTCCCCGGCGGCACCGGCCGCTCGCCGACGCTGACGGTCCCATTCGTCGGGCGGCGAAGCCCACCCACCGTTTCGGCGAGCGCGACCTTGCCGCTGCTGCCGGATCCGGTGACGCCCACGATCTCACCGGCGCGCACGTCGACGTCGATGCCACTGTACGAGCCGGGCAGCGTCAGCCCCGCCAGGCGCAGCGCGACCCGGGCGGCCTCGCCGACGGGCGGGCGGGCCTCGACGGTGGTCAGACCGACCGCCTCACCGGTCATCGCGGCGACCAGTGCGTCGTGGTCCACGTCGGACACCGGCGCCGTCAGTACATGCCGCGCGTCCCGCAACACGGTCACGGTGTCGCAGACCGAGTACACCTCCTGCAGGTGGTGCGAGATGAACAGCATGGTCACGCCGGTCGCGGACAGCGCCCGCAGCCGGCCGAAGAGCCGGTCGATCGCCGTCGCGTCGAGCCGGGCGGTCGGCTCGTCGAGGATGATGAACCGGGCACCCTGCGACAGCGCGCGGGCGATCTCGACCAGCTGCCGCTGCTCGACGCCGAGGTCACCGGCGCGGGCGGCCGGGTCGACGTCGACGGCGTACTCCTCCAGCAGCCGCGCCGCGTTGCGCCGGAGCGCACCCCAGCGAACGAGGTCGCCCTGGCGGTTGAGGAACAGGTTCTCGGCCACCGACAGGTCGGGGATGATGGTGGAGCGCTGGAAGACGCACGCGACGCGGCGCCGCCACGCGGCCCGGTCCGCGACCGGCGGGGCCGGCTTGCCGTCGAAGGCGATCGCGCCCGCGTCGGGGCTCTGCAGGCCGGTGAGCAGCGACACGAGCGTCGACTTCCCGGCGCCGTTTCGGCCCACGAGGGCGTGGGTACTGCCGGGCGCGATCGACATCGAGACGTCGTGCAGCGCGGTGGTGGCGCCGAAGCGCTTGCTCGTGTGGACGGCCTCCACCGCCGGGGCGCCTGCATGGACGCCCGCGGCACCGTGTGCGTTGTTCATCACTTGCCGATCTGGTTGCCCCACAACGCCGAGTCGTCGACGTTGTCCTTGGTGACGAGCGGGGCGGGCAGCTGGTCCTCCAGCAGCCCTTCACGGACCTGGACGATGGTGCTGTCGTGGTCGGTCTTGCCGGGCTGGAACGTCTTGCCGTCGACCGCGGCCTTGGCGTAGAAGAGGGCGTACTTGGCGTACAGGTCGGCCGGCTGCGACACGGTCGCGTCGATCTCGCCCTTGCGGATGGCGTCGAACTCCTGCGGGATGCCGTCGTTGGACACGATGAAGATGTGCTTCGGGTCGCTCGGCGGCACGAGGAGGTTCTTGGTGCGCAGCAGTTGCAGCGTCGGGGCGAGGAACACGCCGCCGGCCTGCATGTAGATGCCGTTGATGTCGGGGTGCTGGGCGAGGCGGGTCTGCAGCGCCGCGGATGCCTTCGCACCTTCCCAGTCGGTCGGCTCGGCGAAGACGGTGATGCCGGGGAACTTGCTCTGCATGCACTCGGCGAACGCCTCCGACCGGTCCCGGCCGTTGACGCTGGACAGCGATCCCTGGAACTCGATCACCTTGCCCTTGCCGCCGAGCTTCGTGCCGAGGAACTCGCACGCCTTCTGCCCGTAGGCGCGGTTGTCCGCGCGGACGACCATGAAGACCTTGCCCTTGTCGGGGCGGGTGTCGACGGTGACGACCGGGATCTTCTTCTGCTCCAGCTGGGTGAGGGTCGTCGCGATCGCGCCGGTGTCCTGCGGCGCCATCACGATCGCCTTCGCGCCCTGGCTGGTCAGCGCCTGCGTGTTGGCGACCAGCTTGGCGATGTCGTTCTGCGAGTTCGTCGGCGTCATCAGGTTGATGCCGGAGTCCTTCGCGAACTGCGGGATGTACTTCGCGTACGAGTTCCAGAAGTCGGAGTCGGCGCGGGGCAGGTCGACGGCGATCTGCCCGCCTTTGGCGTCGGTCGTGCCGGCGCTGGGTGTCGTGGACGAATCGCAGGCGGTGAGCGAGACGACCAGGGCGGTGGCCAGCAGGGCCGGTCGTAACAGCTTCATGGCGGATTCCTCGGGTTCCTTCAGGGGGTGTTCCAGACGGGACCGTCCGGGAAGGCGTAGCGGGCCCTGCTCTCGGCCCGCATGGTGGAGCTGAACCCTGGCTGGAGGGGTGCCAGGTAGTGCCCCCGGTCCACGCGCACCGGGTCGGTGAAGTGTTCGTGCAGGTGGTCGACGTACTCGATGACCCGGTCGTGCATGGTCCGCGACACCGCGACGTAGTCGAACATCGACAGGTGCTGGACGAGCTCGCAGAGCCCGACCCCGCCGGCGTGCGGGCAGACCGGCACGCCGAACTTCGCCGCGAGGAGCAGGATCGCGACGTTCTCGTTGACCCCGGCGACGCGGGCGGCGTCGAGCTGGACGAACGAGACCGCGTTGAGCTGCAGCAGCTGCTTGAACACGACCCTGTTCTGGACGTGCTCACCGGTCGCGACGGGGATCGGGGCGATCCTGCGCGCGATCTCGGCGTGCCCGACGACGTCGTCGGGGGAGGTGGGCTCCTCGACCCACCACGGGTCGAACGGTGCGAGCGCCCGGACCCAGTCGACGGCCGTGCCGACGTCCCACCGCTGGTTGGCGTCGACCGCGATCCGTACCCCGGGACCGCAGACCTCCCGGGCGATCCTCATCCTGCGCAGGTCGTCCTCGAGGTCGGCGCCGACCTTGAGCTTGATCTGCGTGAAGCCGCTCGCCAGCGCCTCGCGGCAGCGCGCGGCGAGCTTGGCGTCGTCGTAGCCGAGCCAGCCGGGCGACGTGGCATAGGCGGGGTAACCGCGCTGCAGCAGCGTCTGGATCCGCTCCTCCCGGCCGTCCTCGCCGCGGCGGAGCAGCTGCAGCGCCTCCTGGGGGGTGAGCGCGTCCGACAGGTACCGGAAGTCGACGAGGTCGACGATCTCCTCGGCCGGCATCGACGACAGCAGCCGCCACAGCGGCAGCCCGGCCCGCTTCGCCTTCAGGTCCCACAGCGCGTTGACGACCGCGGAGATCGCCATGTGCATGACGCCCTTCTCCGGGCCGAGCCAGCGCAGCTGCGAGTCGTAGACGAGTTCGCGGTACAGGCCGCCGAGGTCGTCGAGGACCTCCTTCACCAGACGTCCGACGAGATAGGGGGCGAGGGCCTGGATCGCGCGGGTCTGGATCTCGTTGCCGCGCCCGATGGTGAACGCGAACCCGTGCCCCTCGCTCTGCTCCGCCTTGCCGGCCCCTTCGTCGGTACGAATGACCACGTAGGCGGCCGAGTAGTCGGGGTCGGGGTTCATCGCGTCGGAGCCGTCGAGCGCTCTGGAGGTCGGGAACCGTACGTCGTAGGTGTCCAGCGACACGAATCGGTTGGTCATGGCCCCTCCCTCGGTCTGGTGCCGCAAGCCGTGCGAAGACATCCGATGTCTAGCAGGCTTCGCCACCACTGGGCAAGGGGCAAAATCTTGGAACCTGCCGCTTTTGTTCGCTCGGACAGAAGTTCGGCACCCTTCTTGACGAACCGATACCTCCGATGTTCACTCAGTGTCGAGGGTTGTCCATGGTTCGATGAGCGGACCCACCGCTCGCAGACCTGCGGACGACACCCTGCAAGGCGACGCCGACGCCGAGCAGGGTAGGCACCCCGGTCGCGGAAGGCGCCTTCCGCGGCCGGCGTGCGCTGTGCCAGCTCCGCGCCTGCCGGCGCGGGGCGGGGGTTCCCACCCGCGGCCCCCATGCTCGCTGCGCTCCTGCGCGCCTCGCCGCGCGGCGGCTTCCGCGCCTGCGCGCAGCATTCCCTGGCTTGCTCACGATCGAACAGCGGACCCGGTCGCCATGGACCGGATCCGCCATTCGATCAATCAGGGACGGCGGCGGTTCAGTGGGCGAAGAACGCTCTCAGGACGGGGGCGAGGGCCGCCGCGTCGACGTTGTGGGGCTGGCCGTCGAGGAACCGCGCCTCGCCGGCCGGGAGGAGCCCGGCGAGGGCCGCCGCGGTGTCGCGCATGAACGGCATGTCGGCGCCGCCCGCCAGCACGAGCGTCGGCACCGTCAGGTGCTTCGCCCGGTCGGCCGGGATCCGGTAGTCGCCCAGGATGCGGGCGTCGTAGGCGAGCGTGTGCGCGAGCGCGACGGACTCGGCCCAGAACGGCTTCCGGCGCATGTCGGCGACGGCCTCCGCCGGCAGGCCGACGACCGTCGACATGAAGTACTCGACCGCGTCGTCGCGCCGGTCTTCGGCGACCATCGCCTCGAGCTGCCTGACGTGGTCCGGCGGCGGCGTCGGCATGCCCTCCGGCAGGTACGGCGGCTCCCACATCACGAGCTTCGTGACCGGGAGCCCGGCGCCCGCCGCGAGCATCGCCAGCGCCGCGCCGGAGGAACCCCCGAACAGCCCGGCCTCGCCGCCCGCCGCGTCGATCACCGCCGCGATGTCCTCGATCTCGCGCTCGACCGCGTAGGGCTGCGTGTCACCGCTGGGACCACGGCCGCGGCGGTCGTAGTTCAGGACGGTGAGCTCGGTGGCGAGGTGCCGCGCCAGGGGAGTCCTGTCCGTCCGGTCCGAGGCCGACCCGGCGACCAGCACCACCGGCGGCCCGTGCCCGATCCGGTCGAACGCGATCGTCGTGCCGTCCTTCGAGGTGATCTGTTCCATCGTCATCCTTCCTCGTCCTTCCGACCCTACGAGGAGAACGGCCGGCCCGCTCGGTGCCGAGGCGGGCCGGCGGCCAGGCGCCGGTCGGTAAGCCGGTGTAGGCGGTGCCGACGTCGGAGCAGGCGCCGGACAGGATGGCGGGCACGAACCTCCGGCGGGCACCGGGCAGCGGCGTGAGTCGATAACATCCACCTGTACGACGAGCGGTCGACAAGCGAGTGGCGGGGGCTGCGGTGGCGGGGGATGGGCCGAACGTGTCGATCATCGAGTCGGCGCACCGGGACGGGCCGGGTGGGCGGCGCCCGGTGGCGCTGGCGGTGGTGGTCCTGGTCGTCGCCGCCGTGGCCGGCATCGCGGTCTGGCGGTCCAGGGACACCGACCCGCCGAAGGCGGCACCCGCGCCGGCGGCCCGGGCGTCGGAGTTGTTCGCGGCGGACGGCACCACACTGATCGCGCGGTTCGGCGCGGAGGACCCGCGGGAGAGCTGCCTGCGGGCGCCGGTGAACGACTGGGGGTTCTTCTGCGACACCGTCGTCACCTGGTGGCAGGGGCAGGAGGCGTTCGGCGCCGACAGGGCGGAGCGCACCGATCGGCTGCGGCAGGGCGGGCTCCGCATCGTCGGCTCGCTCGATCCGAAGCTGCAGGCCGGCGCCAAGCAGCGGGTCGACGCGCTCGTGCCGGTCACGGACCCGAAGGTGTTCTCCCTCGCGTCGATCGAGCCCGGCACCGGGCTGATCAGGGCGATGGCCGTGAACCGGAACTTCCGCCGCACGGCCGCCGCGAGCCCGAGCGCGCCGGCGGGTGCGGACGGACCGGTGTGGCCGTACACGGGGCCGGACGCGACGGACGCGCTCATCGCCGGCGACGAGAACATGCCCGGTACACAGGCCGGCGCGCCGTTCATGATGTTCACCCTCGCCGCGGCGCTGGAGAGCGGGCTGACACTGGATCACGCGATCGACACGAAGAAGGTGTACCAGTCGAAGTTCCGCATCGATCCGCAGAGCCCGATGGCCTGCGGCGGCGGGTACTACTGCCCCTCGAACACCGGTGACACGGCGTACCAGTCGGGGCGGCGGACCATGTGGGACGCGTTCGGCCACACGGTGGTGACCTACTTCGTGGCGCTCGCGGAGCAGGTCGGCGTGGAGAAGGCCGTCGCCCTCGCGCAGCGCCTGGGCATCACCTTCCGCGGCAGGGACGACCAGATGCTGGGCAAGAACAGCGCGATGTGGGGCGCGTTCACCCTCGGCGTCTCGGCGACCAGCACGCTCGACCTGGCCAACGCGTACGCGACCCTCGCCGCCGACGGCACCCGCTGCGACCCGCTGCCCGCCGTCAAGGTCACCGACGCCACCGGCGCGCAGGTGCCCGGCGTCGGGCCGAAGTGCGAGTCCGTGCTGCGCCCCGAGGTGGCCCGCGCCGCGATCGACGCCGGCCGCTGCCCGGTCGGCGACTCGTCCGCGTTCGGTGACCGCTGCGGCGCCGGTGCCGTGCCCGCCACCACCGTCCGGGCCACCGTCGGCCGCCCGGTGGCCGGCCAGTCGGGCGTGACCGACAGCCGCCGCTCCTGCTCCGTCGTGGTCGCCGGACCCCAGCTCGCCACGGCGGGCATGATCGCGACCGCGCCGTGGGCCCGCACCGGCCAGGCCGCGATCCCCACCGGTGTGCCGGAGGCCGCGATCGGCGTGGTCGCGGCGGTCCAGCACGACGGCCTCGCCCCGCTGCCGGTCCGCGACTTCACCGCCCCACCGCGCGACGTCGCCCTCGCCGGCTGACGGCCTTGCCGGTCTCGGCCCGCGCCGAGACCGGCAAGTGCACCGGCCGGGTCACGAAGAGTCCGCCCCCGACCCGCCCCCGCTCACAGCGCGCTCAGGCCGCCGCGACCCGGCCCGTTCACGGTGCGGTCAGGCTGCCCGACCCGACGCCGGTCACGGTGCGGTCATGCCGCCGCGACCCGGCCCGTTCATCGTCCGGTCAGCTCGGTCCTGCGCCGTAGCAGCGCCGCCCGTGCCCGGCGGGCCACCCGCAGGTGCACGACGGCCACGACGCCCAGTGTGACCACCACCGCCAGCAGCGACGGCTCGACCTTGTGCCGCAGCGTGGTGATGATGAACGCGCCGACGGTGAAGGCCAGCCAGGCGCCGACGCCGAGCCACCCGGCGATCACGCGGTCCCGGGCGAACAGCGGCGTGCGCCGGGTGAGGGCCCACCCGCCGAACGCTGCCCAGCCCAGCCCGATCGCCATCAGCACCGCGAAGGCGACCTTCGTCCGCGGCGGCAGGCCGGGCTCCGTCGCCCAGAGCAGGCCGATCAGCCCGCTGCCGGTCAGCGCGGCGAAGGTCAGGACCAGGTATCCGACGCGCCTGCGCAGCGACAGTGGCGCGCCGAGCCGTGCCAGCAAGTCTTCCGGCGTCATCCCTCGTACCCCTTCTGCTCCAGTTCGTGCCGTAACAACGTGCGGGCCCGGTGGAGCCGCGACTTGACCGTGCCGACGGGCACCGCGCAGATCTGCGCGCACGCCTCCAGGGGCATGTCCTCGAGGTAGAACAGCATCAGGACCTCCCGCTCCCGGGGCGGCAGTGCTGCCAGGGCACCGGTGAGCGCCTCGCGGTTGACGACGGCGTCCGCCTGGTCGTCCCCGGCACGGTTAACCGGTTCATGCGCCGGGCGCGTGTACACGTCCCGCAGCCTGTTCATCACTGCCCGGCGCGCCACGGTGAACAGCCACGGCGCGAACCGGTCCGGTTGCCGCAGCCGCGGCAATCCCTTGACGACGGCGAGCCAGATCTCCTGCACCACGTCGTCGTCCGACCCGCCGAGCATCCGCCCGACGTACCGTTCGACGGTCGGATGCCAGGCCCGCACCAGCTCCGTGAAGGCTTCCCGCTCACCCAGCTGGCAGCGGACCACCAGCAACTCATCGCTCATCGACCCTCCTTCGCCAGTACAGTCGGCGCGGAGGCCCGGAAGGTTCATCCTGCCGGCAACGTCAACCGGCGAGCTTGACGTCGGTGACCGTCAGGTCCAGGTCGAGGGACACGACGATGGAGTGCTGCCCGAAGAGCCCGCCGTCGTCGAGGTGGACCGTGAGGTCCTCCTCGGTGATGTCGACGGCGGTCGGGGTGATGCGGGCGGTGAACGCCGCCTCGTCCAGCTCGACGTCGTCCTGCCGCCAGGTGTCGTTGTACAGCTCCAGGCATGCCTCGGCGACGGCGCGCCGCAGCGCGTGCGGGTCGAGGCGGCGCACGACGTCGGCGGCCGTGTCGAAGAGCGGGCCCTGGTCGTCGTCGACCCCGCCGATCGGCGTCAGACAGAGCGCCACCTCGTCTGTGCCGCCCAGCCGCGACGGCGTCATGGCGCGCCACTCGAACGCCGACCCCTCGAACACGCCGAGGTCCGAGTGCCGGTGCCTGCGACGGACCATGCGGACCTCCCGGACCCCGTCCTCGTCGTCCTGGGCGGTCCCGTCGGCGACGAAGCCGTGCCTGCGGTAGAACGCCTGCGCGCGGGGGTTCGGGTCGGCCACCCACAGCGCCGCCGACCCGCCGGGGTCGAGGACCGCCTCCAGCAGGGCCGTCCCGGCGCCCGTGCCGTGATCCTCGGCGTGCACGTAGAGCACGTATAGCTGCCGTGTCCACGCCGCCGCGGGGTCCAGCGGCGGCCCGGACATTGCGACGCCGATCAGCGAGCCGTCCCGCTCGGCGACGGCCACGCGGTTGGCGCGGTAGCGCTCGTCGGTCAGGGCGGCGGTCCAGAACCGCTCCCGCGCGGGCACGAGACCGGGGTCGTCGAGGACCGTGTCCAGCATGAGCCCGCGGTACGTCTCCCGCCAGCACCGGACGATCACCCGCGCCATCTGCGCGACGTCCTCGACCCTGGCCGGGCGCACCGTCAGCGGGGAGCTCACGGTGCGCATCGTAGCCTCAGGCGCGCAGGAAGGTGAGGACGGCGAGGACGCGGCGGTGCTCGCGCTCGTGCTGGACCAGGCCGAGCTTGGTGAAGATGGACGTCACGTGCGCCTCGACGGTCTTGACGGCCAGGTGCAGGTCGGCCGCGACCGCCGCGTTGGACAGGCCCTGCGCCATCAGGGCGAGCACCGCGCGCTCGCGGTCGGTGAGGTCGTCGAGCGGGTCGCGTTCGCGGCGGCGGGCGACGAGCCTGGAGACGAGCTCCGGATCGATGACGGTGTCGCCGTGCGCGACGCGGCGCAGGTCGACGGCGAACGCGGTCAGGTCCGACACCCGGTCCTTCAGCAGGTACCCGACACCACCGTCGAACTCGGTGATGAGCCGCAGCGCGTGGTGCACCTCCAGGTACTGCGACAGCAGCATCAGCCCGACGCCGGGCGCGGCCGCGCGGATCGCGGCCGCCGCCTCGATGCCCTCGGCGGCGAAGCCCGGCGGCATCCGCAGGTCGATCACCGCCACGTCCGGGGGAGCGGCCCGCACCTGCGCGAGCAGCGCTGCACCGTCACCGGCCTGACCGGTGACGGTGCAGCCCGCCTCGACCAGGAGGCGGGCCATGCCCTCGCGGAACAGGACGCCGTCGTCGGCGAGCATCACGCGCACGGGATCACCGTCCGCAGGCGGGTGCCGGACGGTCCGCTGTCGACGGTCAGCCGCGCGTCGAGGATCGCGAGCCGGTCCATGAGCCCCTCCAGGCCGCTGCCGGGGCGCACCGACGCGCCGCCCGTGCCGTCGTCCGCCACCTCCACGACCAGACCCGCGGCGGTCAGCGAGACCGTCACCGAGACGACGGTGGCGCCGGAGTGCTTGGCGGCGTTCGTCAGGCCCTCGCTCACCACGAAGTACGCGGTCGCCTCCGCCTCGGCCGGCAGCCGCCGCCCCACCGACACGGTGAGCCGCACCGGCAGCGGCGAGCGGTCGGCGAGGAACCCGGCCGCGGCCTCGAGGCCGTCCTGCGTGAGGACCGCCGGGTGCAACCCACGGGCCATCTCCCGCAGCTCGGCCGTCGCCTCCAGCAGCCGCACGCGCACGGCGGACGCCTGGGCGGCGACGTCGTCGGCGCCGGCGGCGGTCGCCGCGCGGACCACCCCGCCGAGCTCCATCGCGACCGTCACCAGGCGCTGCTGCGCGCCGTCGTGCAGGTCGCGTTCGAGGCGGCGGCGGGCTGCGTCACCGGCCGCGACCAGGCGCTGCGCGGTCGCCCGCAGCTCCAGCACCAGACCCGCCTGACCGGCCAGGTCGCCGACGAGACGCTGTTCGGCGGCCGACAGCGGCTCGCCGGGCGCCTTCGTCACGGTGAGCGCGCCGCGGAACCCGCCGTCGTGCCGCACGGGCACGGCCTGGAGATCTTCCAGTCGCCGTGTCCCGTCCGGTACGAGCGATGCCGCGGGCCAGATCGACACGGCCCGCAGCGCGTCCGGCGGGCCCGTCCACAGGACGACCTCGTGGGCGCCCACGGCGTCGGCGACGGTGGTGCAGATCCCGTCGAGCAGCCCGCCCGCGGGTGCCGTCAGGTGCGCCGAGAGCCGGGCGAGGGCCTCGTACGGCGTGGCGCGCCGCCCGTACACGAGCCGGTCCGCGATCCGCTGCACCCTGCGCCGCAACGGCTCGAACGCGACCGCGACCACCCCGGTGGCGGCCAGCGACAGCAGCGTGCCGTGCCCGTCGACGAGCCGCCCGACGCCGGTCACGACGACGGCGTAGCCGGCGGTCACCGCCGCGGCCATCGCGCCGAACACCAGCGACCGGTTGATGACCGGGTCGATGTCGTACAGGCGGTACTTGAGGACCGCCGCACCGGCCGCCGCCGCGATCAGCGGCGCGGTCAGCGCACCGGGCACGGGTGAGCGCCAGACGGCGAGCCCGACGACCATCACCGCCGCCGACACCGTCACGGCGTACACGAACCAGCGCAGCTGCCGCGCCTCGTCGCCGCGCGCCTGGCGCATCCGGACGACGACGCACGCCGCCCACGTCAGCTGCAGCAGCAGGTACCCGACGGGCCGCGCCACCCCGTAGAACGCCTCGGCGGCCGCCGCGCCCGGCAGGTGCAGCGGGTGCGCGGCCAGGAGGCCGGTCCGCGCGTACTCGACCGGCCACAGCGCCGACACCGCCGACAGGACCAGCCCGGTGGCGCCGAGCACGCCGACGACCGGCCGCCAGCCTGGCGACGGCAGCCGCCCGGTCGGGAAGCCCATCACCGTCACACCGATCAGCACCAGGACCAGCGGCAGCGGCCACACCCCGCACCAGCCGACCCAGGACGCGCCCGGCAGCGGCCCCGGATGCAGACCGTACTGGCGTCCGGCGTACATCACCGCGTGCGCGACGCCGGTGGCGACGAACAGCCGCCCCTCCGGGTTGCGCGGGCTGCGCCGCAGCACGAACAGCCCGACCGCCGTGAACGCCGTCGCGATCAGCCCGTTGTGCAGGTTCCCGACGTGCCAGCCGAGCGCGGCGCCGCCGGCGACCAGCACGGCCGTCGCCGCACCCACCGCCCCTCGCAGCGTCCCGTCGCGTGCCACGTCCACATCGTGCCAGCGCATGCGCCCGCTGGGACCAGGGTTAACCCGGCAATGTTCCAGGGCCGGCCCCGATGCCCCGGACGACCGCTGCGGCGAGGGTACGGGTACCCACACCTCTCAGGAGCACGCCATGACCGCTCGCTCTGCTACACCCGTCGACCGGGTGCTGACCGCGTCACTGTTCGTCGCCCCGGTGATCTACCTGATCGCCGACTTCCTGTACGCGGCCCGCGGCTGGGACGACCCCCTCGCCGCCGTCTTCCACGTGCTCGGCGCCACCGCGTACATCGTCCTCATGCTGCGGCTCGTCGCCCTCGGCCGCGGCGTCCTGGCCGCCGTCCTGCTCGTCGTCGGCGTCCTCGGCGCCGCCGGCAACGTCGCCTACGGCTTCAACACCATCCACGTCTCCCTCGGCGACACCGACCTCGTCGACGCGTCCGGCGCCGCCACCCTGATCAAGCCGCTCGGCCTGTTCTTCCCGCTGACCCTGCTGCTCGGCGCCGCCGTCCTGCACCGCACCCAGCCACTGTGGACGGTCGTCCTGCTCGCCGCCGCGTCCCTCGCCTGGCCGGTCGCGCACATCGCCAACATCGGCTGGCTCGCGGTCGTCGTCAACGCCGCCCTCGTCACCGCCTTCGCGACCGTCGCGGCCCGCACCCCCGCCACCACGACCTCTGACCTCGGCGAGGACTGAAGCACCGCTGCCGCGCCGGCAACGTTGCGGCCCGACCGTTGCTCCGGCGTCACGTCAGAGGCGTGGCTCTGCGCAGCACGCCTGGCAACATCGCCAGGCTGTGGCCGGCACCCACCATCGGCTCTAATCCGCCGACCGCGCCTGGCGGGAGGCCTGGGTGGCCCAGGTCGGTGGCGGCAAGGGATCCGACCCCTGGGCCACCGGTGGGTCTACATGCGGACGGGCTGTGGCTGGTAGGGCTCCTCGAGGCGCTGGAGCTGCTGCGGCGTGAGTCGTACATCGGCCGCTGCGACCGCGTCGAGGACGTGCTGCTGCTTGGTGGCGCCGACGATGGGGGCGGTCACGCCGGGGCGGCTCAGCAGCCAGGCCAGGCCGACCTGCGCGGGCGGGAGGCCGGACTCGGCGGCGACCTCGGCGACCCGCCGCAGGATGCGGTCGTCGCCGCGGCCGTAGAGGGCCTGCTGGCGGCCGGCGTCGTCACCGGACGCTCGGGCCGTGGCCGCCTGGGCCGACCCGGCCCGCGCGATCAGGCCGCGGGCGAGCGGGCTCCACGGGATGACGCCGACGCCCTGGTCGCGGCAGAGCGGGAGCATCTCGCGCTCCTCCTCGCGGTAGAGCAGGTTGTAGTGGTTCTGCATCGAGCAGAACCGGGTCCAGCCGTGCGCGTCGGCGGTGTGCTGGGCCTTGGCGAACTGCCACGCGGCCATGCTGGACGCGCCGATGTAGCGGGCCTTCCCGGCGCGCACCACCTCGTGCAGCGCCTCCATCGTCTCCTCGATCGGCGTCTCGTCGTCCCAGCGGTGGATCTGGTACAGGTCGACGTGGTCCGTGCCGAGCCGGCGCAGCGATCCGTCGATCGCGGCGTGGATGTGCTTGCGTGACAGGCCGCGGTCGTTGGGACCCTTGCCCATCGGGAAGTAGACCTTGGTGGCGAGCACGTAGTCGTCCCGCCTGGGGAAGATCTTCGCGAGCAGCCGCCCCGTGACCTCCTCGCTGGTGCCCGCGGAGTACATGTCGGCGGTGTCGAAGAAGGTGATGCCGGCGTCGGCGGCCCGCCGCACGAGCGGCTCGGCGCCGGCGTCGGTGAGCACCCAGCCGCTGCCTCTGGCCGGGTCGCCGTAGCTCATCATGCCCAGGCAGATCCGCGAGACCCGCAACCCGGTCCCGCCCAGCCGCACGTATTGCACCGCTCCGCCCCCGACCCCGCCGACAAATCCGAGCGTCGTGATCGTAGGCCGGTTACGCGGGGGCGTTCGTGGGGTACCCCGTGCGGCATCCGGACGAGGCTGGGAGCGAGTACATGACCGACGCGGTACATCTGCAGATGTCGCTGGATCTGCCGCGGGAGTCGGCACGGGTGGGGCAGACCCGCCGCATGCTGGACGGGGCCCTGGCCGGGGCGGGCGTCGAGGAGGAGTGCCGCGACGACATCCGGCTGGCGCTGACCGAGGCGTGCACCAACGTCATCGAGCACGCCGGCCTCGCCACGACGTACCACGTCGACGTGACCGTCCACGGCGACCGCTGCGTGATCGAGGTGACGGACGACGGGGGCGGCTTCGACCCGTCCACCGTCGGGCCCGGCGATGTGTGGGCCGACTCGGGGCGAGGGCTGCAGATGGTCGCGGCCGTGGTGGACGGGCTCGACGTGGTGTCGGTCGACGGGACCGGGACGCTGCTGCGCTTCACCAAACAGCTCACCTGGCGGCAACAGCCCAGCTGAGCGCCGTAGGATGCCGGGCGTGACGACGGCGGCGCGGGCGGCGGTGGCGAGCCTGCCGAAGACATCCGGTGTGTACCGGTTCCGCGACGAGAACGGCAAGGTGCTGTACATCGGGCGCGCCACCGACCTGCGGCAGCGGGTCGGCTCGTACTGGTCGGACCTGCGCGGCAGGCGGCACCTCAAGCGGATGGTGGCGCAGATCGTGCAGGTCGAGGCGGTCGTGTGCGACTCGGTGCACGAGGCCGCGTGGCTGGAGCGCAACCTGCTGGAGCGGTCGAAGCCGCGCTGGAACCGGATCCGTGGCGGCCTGGAGGTGCCGATCTACCTTCGCCTCGACCGCCGAGGCGGCGTGCCGCGGCTCGTCGTCGATCACGGGCCGTTCGAGCCCGGTGCGCAGGACGTGTTCGGCCCGTACCTGGGCGGGACGAAGGCGCGGCTGGCGCTGAACGGGCTGGGCCGGGTGCTGCCGCTCGGGTACACCGGCGACCGGCTCACCGGCTCGGAGCGGGACATGGCCCGGATCCGCGGCGTCGACGCCGCCGACCGCGACGCCCTCGTCGCCGCCACCGCCGGGGTGCTGCGGCGGGAGCGGGCCGCGATCGACGCGGTGCGGGAGCTGCTCACGCGGCAGCGGGACCGGGCGTCGGAGGGCCTCGCGTTCGAGGTGGCGCAGCGCGTACAGGAGGAGATCGAGGCCATCGACTGGCTCGTCGCCGAGCAGAAGGTGACGGTCGACGGCGCCGCCGACTGCGAGGTGTACGGCTGGGCCGACGACCTCCTGGTCCGCTTCCACGTCAAGGGCGGCCGGCTGTGCACCTGGACGCAGCGCGCCTGCCGGAAGGCCAACGCGCAGCGGTTCCTGGACCGGACGCCGGACGCCTGGGCGCCGTTCGCGGCCCGCAGCGCCGAGCTGGCCAGCCGGCTCGCCGGCGCCCACGTCCTGTGACGGGTGGGCACCGCTTCCAGGACCCGCTGGCCGACCTGTACGAGCTGGCGGCCGGCGACATCCTGGTGGTGTGCCCCCGGTGCGGGCGGCGCGCCGTGGACGTCCCGCGACCCGGCGGCGGCCGGCGGCTCGCGTGTGCCGCCTGCGGGTACGTCGTCGAGGCGCAGGCGGGGGCGAGCTCCGTCTGGGGCGGCCCGGTCGACCCGTACTTCCGCGAGCCGCTGTGGCTGCGCGCCGAATGCTGCGGCGGGCACGTCCTGTGGGCGTTCAACCGGCGGCACCTGGACCTCCTGGACGGCTACGTCGGTGCCAGGCTGCGGGAGCGTGGCGACGGGCCCGGCGGCATGACCCTGGTCGCGCGGCTGCCGGCCTGGATGAAGGCGGCGAAGCACCGCGCGGAGATCCTGCGCGCCGTCGACCGGCTGCGCCGGACGCTGGAGGACTGACGTCGCACTGGGTGTGCGCTGTCAGTGAGCGCGACGTGACCCGGGGCTCTCGATCGCGCACCATGTTGGTGACAGGCGCTCCGCAGACTCGATCCGCACCGGAAACGTCCGGGCAATCATGTCTGCGGCGCCCCCACCCGCCCCGGAGGAGCAACGCTGTGTCGTATGTGACCCCACCTGAACTCGCCAGGAAGATGATCGACGCCGGTGAGGCGAAGGTCTTCATGTCCACCCGGGACACATTGATCCGGGCGTACATGGCGGGTGCGATCCTCTGCCTCGCCGCCGCGTTCGCGGTCACGGTCACCGTGCAGACCGGCCAGCCTCTCCTCGGCGCCCTGCTCTTCCCGGTCGGGTTCTGCCTGCTGTACCTGCTGGGCTTCGACCTGCTCACCGGGGTGTTCACGCTGGTGCCTCTCGCGCTGATCGACAAGCGTCCCGGGGTGCGGTTACGCGGCGTGCTGCGCAACTGGAGCCTGGTCTTCATCGGCAACTTCGCCGGCGCGCTGACCGTCGCCGTGATGATGGCGGTGATCTTCACCTTCGCGTTCACGGTCGAGCCGAACGCCGTCGGCCAGGCGCTCGGCAAGATCGGTGAGAGCCGGACGGTCGGTTACGCCGACCACGGTGCCGCGGGCATGCTGACCCTCTTCATCCGCGGCGTCCTGTGCAACTGGATGGTCTCGACCGGCGTCGTCGCCGCGATGATCTCCAGCAGCGTGTCCGGCAAGGTCATCGGCATGTGGATGCCGATCCTGGTCTTCTTCTACATGGGCTTCGAGCACTCCATCGTCAACATGTTCCTCTTCCCGTCCGGGCTGATGCTCGGCGGCGACTTCTCGATCGCGGACTACTTCATCTGGAACGAGATCCCGACCGTCATCGGCAACCTCGTCGGCGGCATCACGTTCGTCGGCCTCACCGTCTACTCGACGCACGCCCGGACCGGCGCCTCCCGCCGCGCGCCCGCCACCGAGCAGGCGGTCGAGGAGGCGCCGGTCCTCGTCAAGTAGTCAGAAGTACCCGCCGATCGAGTGGCCGCCACCACCGATGCTGCTCGGCCAGGTGGTGGCGTGCACACCCGACCGGTAGCGCTGCGGTGGCGGCTCGTACGGCGGCCACGGGTCGTCGCGCCCGGAGCGTTCGGCGACGGTCCGGAAGTGCTCGTGCTCGTACCGGTGGCGCCGCTCGGCCAGGGCGGCGCGCAGCTTCGTGCCGTCGGGGTCCTCCTGGTCGTACCGGTCGAACTGCTCGGTGAGGAACAGCAACGGCAGCAGGGCCAGCTCGTCGTCGTCGGGCAGGTAGCCCGCGTCGACGACGGCCGCGACCGCCTCCGGCTCCAGCCGCACCGCGCGGTCCAGGAGCGCGCCGCGCATCCACCGGCGGCGAAGGTCCTGCATCGCGTCGCCGGTCCCGGCGCCGAGGCCGCGCAGGGACCGGCGGACGGCCGCGGCGACGTCCTCGGGCGGGTCGGTGTCCAGGAGCTCCAGCACCCGGCCGACGACGACGTCCTCCTTGACCGCCGGTGTGTCGAGGGCGCACGCCAGCTGCAGGACCCGCCCGTCGGGGTCGTGCTCGCGGTAGGCGTCGAACTGGCGGGTGAGCAGCAGCAGGCCGGACGTCCAGGCGTGCCGGTAGCCGGCGTCGCGGGCCGCGGCGACCGCCGCAGGGTTGCCGAGGACCGCCTGCTCGCACACCATCGCGACGGCTTCCGGCGACGTGAACCCGCGCAGCGCGCGGCGGCACAGGTCGAGGGCGTCCTCGGGCAGGTCGGTGCCGGCGTACTCGACGAGGCGAGCGGCGAGCGCCCCCTGGTCGAACGCCGGCAGCAGGTCCGGCCGCTGCTTCAGCACCGCGATCAGGGCCAGGTCGACGTCGCCGGGGTCGGTGGGCGGGCGGGGCAGCTCGGGGTTGGCGAGGACGATGCGTAGCAGCGCCCCCTTCTCGCCGAGCCACATGTCCTGCCGCGCGTCCCGTCCGGCCGGCGCGGTGCCGACGAACCGGGGGCCCGGCCGCGCGTACGGCCGGACCGCGACCTCCAGCGCGTCCAGCAGTCCGGGCTGGTCGGTGCCCGCCAGCAGGTCGGCCAGCCGTTGCCGCAGCCGCTCGTCAGGGAACCCGAGGGCGGCCTCGACGATGTGCTGGACATACGGGTCGCCCATGTACGCGCCGCTCGGCGGGTCCTCGGCGGTCTGCGGCAGGCACGCGGTCAGCCGGACCTGCGGCCGGTAGCCCGCCGTGGGGTCCGGCTCCAGCAGGAACTCCAGCACCGGGGCGACCCGCGCCGGCCGCTCGTGGTTGCCGAACCGGAACGACGCCGCGCTGAGCAGGAACCAGGCCCCGCGCCACACCTTCTCCCGCTCGTCCCCGCCGGCCGCCCACCACCGCTCGACCCGCTCCCGGGCCCGGCGGTCGCCCTCGTACACCGCGGCGGCCAATGCGTGCTGAACCCGGTCCTGCCTGAGCGATCGACGGAACACCATGGTCCCATCATGCGCTCTCCGTCACCGCCGTGCCCCGCGGTCGCGCTTTACCGGGGCGGCATTCATCGGCATGCTTGGATGATGGACGACGGCGTCAGGTTGGGGGCACTGCGCAGGCGGCTGGCCGAGGAGCTGATGGAAGCGCATCGGGAGGCCGGGGAACCTTCGTACAGTGTGATCGCGGGACAGGTCGGGATCTCGAAGTCGACCGTGTTCCGGGTGTTGAACGGGATCGGTGAGCGGTCGCCGAAGTGGCACCACGTCGACGACATGCTCGAGGTGTTCGGGCGCAGCGACCGGGAGGTCGAGCGGCTGCGGGCGCTGTGGGTCGAGATCCGCGCGCTGGAGAAGCCCGCCGGCCCGGAGTAGCCCGCCGCCCCGGTGCGGCCCGCCGGAACGGCCGCGCCGCCGCAGCCCGGGACCGGCTGCGGCGGCGCGACGTCTCACCGGGTCAGGTGAGACCGTTCATCGGTGTCAGGCGAGACCGTTCTTGATGGCGGTGATGAGCTCGCCGTTGCTGGTGTCGCCGGAGAACTCCCAGAAGAAGGCTCCGCCGAGGCCCTGCTGCTTGGCGTAGGTCATCTTCCCCGCGATGGTGGCCGGGGTGTCGTAGCCCCACCAGTTGCTGCCGCACTTGGCGTAGGCCGTGCCGCCCACGGTGCCGGTGGCCGGGCAGGAGTTCTTCAGGACCTTGTAGTCCTCGATGCCCTGCTCGTACGTGCCGGGCGCCGGGCCGGTCGCGGTGCCGCCGGGGCCGGCCTGGGTGACGCCGGTCCAGCCGCGGCCGTAGAAGCCGATGCCGAGCAGCATCTTGCTGGCCGGAACGCCCTTGGACTTGAGCTTCTGGATCGCCGCGTCGGACCAGAAGCCCTGCGTCGGGATGCCCGAGTAGGAGTTCAGCGGCGAGTGCGGTGCCGTCGGTCCCTGCGGGCTGAAGGCGCCGTAGTAGTCGTAGGTCATCGGGAAGACCAGGTTCAGCTTGGAGATGCCGGAGGCGTAGTCGGCCGCGTCGAGCTTGCCGCCGTTGGAGCCGTCCGCCGAGATCGCCGAGGTGATCAGGAAGCTCTGCCCGAACTTGTTGCGCAGCGCCGTGATGACGTTGTTGTAGCTGGCCGGGCCGCTGGCGTCGCAGCTCAGGCCACAGGCGTTCGGGTACTCCCAGTCGATGTCGATGCCGTCGAAGACGTCGGCCCAGCGGGAGTCCTTGACCAGGTTGTAGCAGGAGTTCGCGAAGCCGGTCGGGTTCGCCGCCGCCTGCGTGAAGCCGCCGGACCAGGTCCAGCCGCCGAACGACCAGATCACCTTGATGTTCGGGTACAGCCGCTTGAGCTTGCGCAGCTGGTTGAAGTTGCCGCGCAGCGCGCCGGTGTCCCAGGTGTCGGCGACGCCGTCGACCGAGTCGGCCGCCGTGTACGCCTTGTCGTAGTCGGCGTAGGAGTCACCGATGGAGCACTGCCCGCCGCTGGTGTTGCCGAAGGCGTACAGGATGTGGGTCAGCTTCGACGCTGAGCCACTGGTGACGATGTTCTTCACGTGGTAGTTGCGGGCGTAGACGCCCCACTCGGCGAAGTAGCCGACGACGTTCTTGCCGCCGGGCGGCGGCGGGGGCTGCGAGGTGGGCGGCTGCGACGTCGGCGGCTTCGAGGTCGGCGGCGCGGTGGTGGGATCGGTCCCGCCACCGCAGACCCCGTTGTCGGCCCACACGCCCCACTGGCCGCTGGCGGTCGGCACCTCGTTGGTGGTCCACCACTTGGCGGTGTAGTTGTGGCTCTGGTACGAGACGACGTTGTCCTTGACGTAGACGGCCGAGGCGCTCCATGCGGGGGCGCATGCGGCGGCGGCGTTTGCCTGAACCAGTGGCACGACAGCGGTCGCTCCGGCCACGGCGGCGACGACGGCCCCGACCAGGAGGACCTGGCGAAGGGATCGTTTCACGTTCACCTCACCAACAGTTAGGAAACTTTGTTAAAAGCGTGTTAGGACGGTAGACACATCAACGATGGTCAGTCAAGACGGGGGTCGATATCGGCACGTGCGTCCCGGTTCAGGGCAGGCTGAGCACGATCCGGTCGACCGACGGGGCGTGGCCGTCCGGGTTGCCGACCGAGATCGTGTTGCCGCCCTTGCGCAATTGGACCTTGAGCGTCGACGCGGTGCAGCACGTCGATCCGCCGGTGAGCGTGACCCGCTGCGGGTCGCTGCCGGCGACCGTGACGACGGCCGTCCGGGTGCGTTCGTTGTCGATGTTCACGTGGAAGAGCTTCAGCGTGTACGTGCCGGCGACCGGGACGTCGACGGTGGCGAAGCGGAGCACGCCGTCGCCGTCGCGGCTGCCCCAGTCGCCGAGGTTGCGCACGATCGAGCCGCCGGAGGCGCCGGGGTAGCGGTCCACCCACGCCGAGCCGCCGAGGGTGTTGCCGGGCGCCTCGGCCTCGTACGTGACCGGCCCGAACTTCGGCGGCTCCGCCGTCGTCCGTACGGCGGTCGCCGACGGCGGCGCCGGCCGCGGCGCCGAGGTGGTGGCCGCCGGCGTGGGGGACATCGACGGCGCGTCGGTGGGCGGCGGGGCCGGCGGCCGCGAGGGCGCGGTGCCGGCCGGGGTGGCGGTCCGGCGGCCGGGGTCCGCGTCGCCGAACAGCACCGACACCAGCAGGATGACCAGCAGCGACACGGCCGCGGCGACGCCGGCCACGATCAGCCGCGACCGCCAGGACACCCACAGCCCGCGGAGCTCCGACGGCTCCTCGGCGACGTGCCAGCCGTCGCGGCCGGGTGCCGCGGCCCAGTCCGCGGCGCCGCCCGGCGTCTCATCTGCAGGGACGCGGTCGTCCTGGATCGTGGGAACAGGAGCGGCGGTGTCAGCCGGGTCGGGAGCGTCGTCCGGGTCGGGGCGGAAGGCGCCGGCGGGACGGTCCGGATCGGCGCCGAGCCCGGCGAGCCACGGTGGCACGCGCAGCGGTTCGGCGTCTCCGTCGCCAGCCGTCATGGACCACGAAGATAGTCACCCCGGTGCCCCTTGGCCAGACGGGAAGCGTGCCTTCAGACCTGCAGCAGGGCCGCCGCCTCGGGGCCGCGGGCCAGGTCGGCGGGGCGCTCACCGCGGTCGTTCACCGCCCGCCGGTCGGCGCCGGCCCGCAGCAACGCCTCGATCAGGTCGACGGCGGCGGCGGACGACGACCTCGCCGCGGCGTGCAGCGGCGTGTCGCCGGCGAGCGTCCGCGCGTTCACGTCCAGGCCGAGCGTGAGCAGGTGGAGCAGCATCCGCGGGTGGTCGAGCCTGAGCAGGACGTGCAGGAGCGTGGCACCACCCCGGCCCGCGGCCGGCGGGAAGCCCGCACCGAGCAGCCACAGGACGCCGTCGGTGTCGCCGTACTCCACCCGCTGCCAGAGCTCGTCGTGCAGGTCCTGCACCGGCGGCGGCAGCCCGTCGGCCGGCGGGCGACCGGTCCGCCAGCACAGCAGCACACCGGCGCAGCCCTCGGCCGGCGGCCCGCCGAGCGCGGCGAGGGCGGCCTCGCGCGCGAGGTCCCGCTCGTCGTGGTCCAGCGGGTGCCACTGCCCGTCGCGGGCGGCCAGCCGGTGGTCCTGCCCGCCGCACGGCACCGTCACGACGGTGGGCACCGGCGGCCCGTACCGCGGCGGCGACGGCGGACGGCCGGGCAGGAGGGCGTCGTGGACGAGCGGGTGCAGGGCGCCGGGATCGATGAGGCCGTGCCGGAGGAGCTCGGCGTCGAGCGGCACCTGCCAGTCCGAGACCTGCAGCGGTGGCGCGTCTCGGGGTGCGGGCCCGGCGACGATCGTGGGGCGCTGCCTGAGGTCCAGCCAGCCGTCGCCCAGGTCGACCATCCCGGCGCGGCTGCGGACCCGGTCCAGCAGGGCCCGGGCGGCGGGCACCAGCCGCGACCAGTCCAGTGGGTGGCTCGCCAGGCCGAGGTCCGACGACGCCGGCTCGGCCAGCCCGGTGGCGTCGATCCCGGCGGCCGCGGCGGCCTCCCGCTGCCGGCCGGTGCTGTGCGGGCAGACCGCGTCGGTGCTGACCGGCTCCGGCCCGCACAGCGCGCGCAGCCCGGGCGCCCGCCGGACGTCCCACAGGTGCCGGTCGACCAGTGCGGCGGCGGGGGAGACGTCACCGAAGCGTAGGTGGAACTGCGCCCGGCCGCCGCTGCGGAGCCTCTGGGCCAGCAGGATGCCGAGCCCGCCGGCGAGCCGGGTCATCGGGACGGGTCGTCTGGTGGCCGGCCAGGGGAGGTGCCCGGGAAGCGGCTCGTGCCAGCGCAGCAGGTCGGGTGCCAGGTGCCGCAGGTCGTCCTCGACCGTGGCGGCGACCGCGAGGCCGTGCTCCCGTGCGACGGCGCGCAGGTCGATGTCAGGCGTCACGTGCGCGGCGGTGCAGGCCCGGCGCCAGTCCCCGGCTTGCCGGTGCCCGGTCGCCGCGTCGATCATGGCGGGCGGCACACCGTACCGGCGATGCCGCAGCCACGCGCGCACGGTCTCCGCGCTGGGCGGCATGGCGGGCATCGACGCTCCTCCGGTCGGCGGACGGCCGCCAACGCTATCGCGCCGAGCCGTGATCAACGTCGTGTAGTTTCGGGTTGACCGCCGCACCGACGTAAGGACGACCGTGAGCACTGCACTGCCCACCGCACGCACCGCGGACCCTTCGGACGCACCCCCGATCAAGTGGGGCGTCATCGCGCCCGGATGGATCGCCGACCAGTTCGCGGGCGCCGTCCACCGGCACTCGAGGTCGCGGGTGGTCGCCGCCGGCTCCAGCTCACTGCAGCGCGCCGAGGAGTTCATGGCGCGGCACGGCGGCGGCCGCGCCTACGGCTCCTACGACGCGCTCGTCGCCGACGCCGACATCGACGCCGTCTACGTCGCGTCGCCGCACAGCCACCACCACGAGCAGACCCGCCTGGCGCTGCTCGCGGGCAAGCCGGTCCTGGTCGAGAAGGCGTTCACGCAGAACGCCGCCCAGGCGGCGGAGCTCGTCGAGCTGGCCCGTAGCAGCAACCTGCTGCTCATGGAGGCGATGTGGAGCCGCTTCCTGCCGCACTACGACGTCGTCCGGCAGCTGATCGCCGACGGCGCGCTCGGCGAGGTGCAGACGGTGATCGGCGACCACGGCCAGCACTTCGAGATCGGGCCCACGCACCGGCTGCTCAACCCGGCCCTGGCCGGCGGCGCCCTGCTCGACCTCGGCATCTACCCGGTCTCGTTCACCTCGTTCGTCCTCGGCGCTCCCGAGGAGATCCAGGCGACCGGCACCATGACGACGACCGGCGTCGACGCCCAGGTCTCCGCGGTGCTGCGGACCGGCAGCGCGCACGGGATCGTCTCCACCACCCAGACGGCCGCCTCGCCGACCACGGCGAGCATCTCGGGCACCGCCGCCCGGATCGAACTCGCCGGGCCGTTCTACCAGCCGCAGACCGTGCGCCTCACCGACCTCACCGGCGACACCCGCGAGTCCGCCCCACCCTCGATCACCGGCCACGAGGGCCTGGTCTACCAGGCGGCCCACTTCGCCGACCTGCTGACGGCGGGCGCCACCGAGTCGCCGCTGCTGCCCCTCGACGAGACCCTGACGATCATGCGGACCCTCGACGAGATCCGCCGCCAGATCGGCCTGGTCTACCCCAACGAATAGACGCGACCGCCCGCGGCCCTCGTCCAGGCGAAGGCCGCGGATGCCGTGCGCCGGTCCCCGACCCCGCCCGAGCAACCTTCCGCGCGGTCTGGCAGGTTTCTGCACCATGGGTTTCATGGCGGGGCTGGGCGGCTGGTGTTTCCGGCGGCGGTGGTGGGTGCTCGGGGTGTGGCTGGTCGCGGTCGTCGGGGGCGTGCTCGCCGCGGGGCCGTTGCTGGACGCGCTCTCCGAGACCAACAGCGTGCGCAAGAAGGTCGAGTCGATCGAGGCGTACGACCTGATCGGCACCGCCGAGGACTCCTCCGGGCAGGTCGTCGGCCTGGTGGACGCCGTCGACCCGAAGGCGGCGGACGTCCGGGCCGCCGTCGACGCGGCCGCCGGGCGGCTGCGCGGGGTCGAGCACGTGCGGAAGGTCGAGGCGACGGCGGTGTCGGCGGACGGCCGGGCGCTGCTCGTCGTGGCCACGCTGGAGAAGGTCGACAAGCCGACCCGCAACGCCGCCGTCGACAAGGTCGAGGCCGAGCTCGACCGGCTCGGCGGCGAGCTGCGCGCGGGCGCCGCCGTCCGGGTCGGCGGGTCCGCGACGATCAGCCGCGACGCCGGGCGGACCCTCGACGAGGACCGCAGCCGCGCCGAGCTGCTGTCGCTGCCGCTGACGCTGGTCGTGCTCGTCATCGTGTTCGGCGGGCTCATCGCGGCCGGGGTGCCGGTGCTCGCCGCGGTCGTGTCCGTCGCCGCTGTCTTCCCCGTCCTGTACGCGTTCACCACGGTCACCGACGTGGACTCCAACGCGCTGACCGTGGCGTCGCTGCTCGGGCTGGGCCTGTCCGTCGACTACGGACTGCTGCTCGTGGCCCGCTACCGCGAGGAGCTCGCCGCCGGGTTCCCGCCTGAGGAAGCGATCGGCCGGGCCTGGGCGACCGCCGGGCGCACCATCTTCTTCAGCGCCCTCACCGTCGCCGCCGCGCTCGCCGGCCTCCTCGCCTTCTCGGTGCGGCAGCTGACCGCGCTCGGTGCCGCCGGTGTGTCGATCGCGCTGGTCGCGATGCTGGTGTCGCTGACGTTCACGGCGGCGCTCATCGGCCTGGCCCGCAAGCGGCTCAAACCCGCCCGCCAGAAGGCCGCCACGCACGGGGACGAGGCCGGACGCGGGTTCTTCGCCGCCCTCGCCGCGCTGGTGCAGCGCCGGGCGGCAGTCGTCGCCGTGGTCACCGCGGCGCTGCTGCTCGCCGCCGGCCTGCCGCTGCTGTCGGCGACCGTGAAGCTGCCCGGCCTCGAAGGCTTCCCGCGCAGCGTCGAGTCGGTGCGGGTCGCCGACGAGCTCAAGACCCGGTTCGGCCGGTCGTTCGCCCCGACGGTCACGGTCGTCGCCCGCACGGGCGCTGCGGAGCTCGACGCGTACGCCGCCCGCTGGTCCGGCGACCCGGCCGTCGGCAAGGTCCAGCCGGCGAAGCCCGTCGGCGCCGGTCTCGCCGCCGTCGAGCTGACCCTGCGCGGCGGGGCACAGGACGACGCCGCCCAGGAGCTCGTGCGGCGGCTGCGCGCCGACCGGCCCGCCGGGGTCCAGTCCTGGGTGACCGGTGACGCCGCGGTACTGGTGGACCTCGTCGGCCTCATCATCGACGACCTGCCGCTCGCGCTGGGCATCACGCTCACCGCCATGCTCGTGCTGCTGTTCGCGATGACGGGTTCGCTGGTCGTGCCGGTGAAGGCGATCCTCGCCAACGTCGTGTCCCTCGGCGCGACCCTCGGCGTCATGGTCGCCGTGTTCGAGCACGGCCGGCTCGCCGGGGTGCTCGGCACGCTCACCGTCGGCGGGCTCGACCCGTTCGTCGTGGTCATCCTGTTCGCGTTCGCGTTCGCCCTGTCCATGGACTACGAGGTGTTCCTCCTCGGCCGGATCAAGGAGTACGTCGACGGCGGCGACGACACCGACACCGCCGTCCGCCGCGGGCTGCAGCACACCGGCCGGGTCATCACCTCCGCCGCGCTGCTCATGGTGATCGTCTTCGGCTGCTTCGCCGCGGCGCAGATGGGCAGCATCGAGCAGATCGGCGTGGGCCTCACGACCGCCGTCCTCATCGACGCGACCGTGGTGCGCTGCCTGCTCGTGCCGGCGACGATGACGCTGCTCGGGCGGTGGAACTGGTGGGCCCCGGGCCCGCTGCGCCGCCTGCACCGGCGGATCGGCCTGAGGGAGACGACGCTGCCGGAACCGGACCCGGTCATGAGCGCCTGACTCAGCGGCCGAACAGCTGCTCGTCGAGCCCGGAGGGGCGCACCGTCTCCGGGCACGACGGCGAGTAGTAGTTCATCGTGAGCACGGCGCGGACGGCGTCGTCGCGGCGCAGCGGCTCGACGTAGTGGGCGTGCCGGCGCGCGTCGAAGAAGTACAGCTGGCCCGCCGACGGGTAGATCCGCATGGCGTCCGCGTCGACGCCGGCGACGTCCCGGGCCGCGCGGTCGCGGGCGACGACGAGGCCGCCGCCGGTCTCCTCGGTGCACGACGTCAGGTACAGCAGCCCCTGCATGGGGTTGCTGTCGACGTGGCACGGGTACCGCATCGTGATCCCCTGCTGGATGTTGAGGCTCAGCGCGCGGTTGTCGCTGCTGGTCTCCTCCAGCTTCTCCTCCGCGGTCCGCTCGCCGAGCTGTTTGAACCAGCCGCTGTACAGATCAAACGTCCACGGCGCGGCCCGGCGCAGCACCTCGCCGTCGACGCTGTGCATCGGGATCTCGGCGCCGGCGACCTCCCGGGCCGTGGACATGGTCGGCCGGAAGACGCGCCGGACGGCGTGCTCGCGGGCCACGTCGAGCAGCGCCGCGGCCCAGCCATCGGGGAGCAGGTGCCCGACGTCGTACACGTGCCAGTGGAACGGCAGATCCTGCGGCGGCTGCCAGACGGTGCCGGTCATCGGTGGGTCCCTCCGTACGCCTGATGCTTGGCCATCGACTCGTGGTAGTCCTGCACCGCCTGCCACAGCCGGGGGAAGCGCATGTGCGCGACGAACCGGTCGAGCACGCCGACGGACCGCCCGGTGAGGCTGACGGGCCCGTCGCGCGGCCCGCCGTCCAGGGTCGGGTGGCCGCCGAGGCGCGCCCACACCATCCGCTGGTGCTCCTGCTGCCAGCCGAGCATCGCGTCGTCGAGCTCCAGCATCTCCAGCGCGACGGTCCGCAGGTGCGGGTGGGTCGCGTCGGCCTCCAGCAGCTCCGCCTCCGACGCCACGCCGTCGGACTCCATGGCCGCGGTGAAGCAGCGCCACAGGTGCCGGCACGCCTTGTGGAGATTGCGCATGCCGGGTGAGTCCAGGCCGCTTCCGCCATCGGGGAGACTCGCCCGGATCTGCAGGAACTCGGTCTGCGGAATGCCGGACCGGACCTGGCTGAGATGTGTCACCGTCAGCCGCTGCAACTCCGTCGCGCGGCGCACCAGGCGGTGCGCGGACCGGTAATCCCCGCCGCGCAGATCGTCGGCGGCGCGGACGATGTCGAAATGCATGTTGTACCAGAGCAGTTCCGCGGTGAGATGCAGCGTCTGGAACAGCAGGAAATCGGGGTGCGGTATTTCCGGTAGCGGGCGGAGCGCCTTTACCGCATCCGTGAACCGCACCACTTCGTCATATGCGGACGGCCCGCCAACGGCGAAGACCGGCCCGGACATTCCGTGGTCATGCTGCTCATCGTCGGTCATGTAAACGTTTCGCTCCGTTTCCACGCATGACGAAATGGCGTGTTCACGCGCATTTAACGACCACTGCAAGATGCAATTCCCGTGCGTCACGCTACCGATACTGAGCGACGCATGTCAATGAGAACGTATCGTCCCGAACGATCGCATCGCATCGGCGACCGTGGTCAGGAGTTCGGCGCACCAGGCGGCGAACGGCTCGCGCGGGGTGCGGACCGGATGGACGCGGTTGCTCAGCACCACGACGCCGTAGCCACGGCCGGGTTCGAGCCAGATCCGGTTGCCGACGAACCCCGACATGCCGTAGCCGTCCGCGCCCGCGCGTGGCCCGCCCAGGCCGCGGGTGGGCGCCAGCCACCAGCCGAGGCCGAAGCGTTCCCCGTCGCCGCCTTCCGACCAGCACTCGCGGACCGACCGGTGCAGCACCGGGGTGCTCACCCGCTCGCACAGCCAGTCCTGGCCGACCCGGGCGACCTGGCCGATCGTTCCGAACGCGCCGGCGTGCCCGGCGACGCCACCCATCGCCGCGGCGTTCTCGTCGTGGACCTCGCCGCAGATCAGCCGCCCCCGCCAGGCGCACCGTTCGGTGGCGACCGCGGGGCCGGGCAGCGGCGCGTACCGCAGCCCGTGCCGTGCCGCGGCCTCCGCCAGGGACCTGCCGGTGAGCGCCTCGACCATCGCGCCGAGCACGATGAAGCTCACGTCGCTGTACACGGCCCCGGAACCGGTGGGGCGCGTCCCGAGCGCGGCCGCCACGACATCGGTGCCTGCCTCGAAGAACGGGACGGTGGCGGGCAGCCCGGCGTCGTAGCTGAGCAGCTGCGCGACCGTCGCACCGGCGAACGGCGCGTGGCGCGCGTCCGGCCACACGGTGCCCAGCGGCTCGTCCAGCCCGATCCGCCGGCGGGCCACCAGGTCGAGGACCGCCGGGACCGTCACGAGGACCTTCGTGAGGCTCGCCAGGTCCCACCAGTCGTCCCGGGTGGCGGGCCGGCCGGTCTCCAGGTCGGCGCAGCCGTGGACGACCTCGGCGAGCTGCGCGTCCCGGGTGAACACCGCCACCGCGACGGCCGGCATCGGCGCCCGCTGTACGAGCGCGGCCAAGCTCACCGGCCGGCCCTGCCCCGCGCCAGCCCCCGGATCGCGACGGCGGCCAGGGCGGCGGCGCCGAGCGCCGAGGCCGTGCGCAGCGCCCGGCGCGGCTTCCACGGGCCGTGCAGGCTGTGCCCGGACGGCGGCAGCGGCGCCAGGACGTTGCCGGGGTGCGGCGCGACGGGCTCCCGCGACAGGCCGCCGCGGCGCATCAGCGGTCCGACCAGCGTGTCGTACAGACGCGGAAACAGCGTGAAGCCGAGCCTGACGACCGTGCCGGCGGTGCCGACGTTGACCGTCGCGCGGGGGTGCTCGGCGCAGCGCAGGATCGCGCGGGCCACCTTCTCGGGCGGGTCCACCGGTGGCGGCGGCCGCCCGATCCGCCCGGCGAAGTTGGCGGCGTTGCGGTAGACCGGGGTGTTGACCGCCCCGGGCGCGACCAGGCACACGTGGATCCCGGGCGCGTCGCGGGTCTCCAGCCGCAGCACCCGCACCAGCGCCCGCAGCCCCCACTTGCTGGCGATGTACGCGCTCATGTACGGCGCGGCGATCGTGCCCAGCAGCGACCCCCCGAACACCAGTATCCCGTGCCCCTGCGCCCGGAACCGGGGGAGGGCGGCCCGGGCGACCGCCGCGGAGCCGAGCAGGTCGGTCTCCACCACCCGGTCGAAGATCTCGGCGGGCACGTCCTCGAGCCGCCCGTACGCCATGACCGCCGCCGTGTGCACCCACACGTCGATGCCGCCGAACTCGCCGACGGCCGCGTCCGCCACCGCGTCGAGGCTCCCGGGCCGCGTCACGTCGGCGGTGACCACCCGGACCTCCGCCCCGGCCGCCCGGCACTCCGCCGCGACCTTGTCGAGGCCGGGCCGCGCCCGCGCCGCGAGCACCAGCCGGTCACCCGCGGCCGCGAACGCCAGCGCCGCCGCATGACCGATCCCGCTCGACGCTCCAGTCACGACGACCACCCGGGGCCGTCCACGTTGATCACGCACGGTTCTCCTGGTACCCGCCCGGTCCGTCCCCACGCAACGCTTCATCATCACGGTGCGTCGGTGTGGACACCGCCGGACCCGACGGCCGCCGCCGGCTCGAGGACGGGCTGCCGCGGGACGTCGTGAAGGCGCTCGCGGGGCACGGTCATCTGGACCTGCTGCGCCGGGAGGCCGCCGACGGCGACCACGAGTGCGCCGATGCGCTGGGCCGGCCGCTGCGGGCCCGCGGTCAGCGCAGGACGTCGTCGAGGAAGTCCGCGCCGGCCTCGGTGAGGGCGCCGACCTCGACGGTGGCGCCGGTGAAGACGTGCCCGGCGCCTTCGACGGGCAGGACGTCGCAGCGGACGCCCTGGGCGCGCAGCGCCTCGGCGAAACCGGTGGCCTCCGCGAACGGGACGGTCTCGTCCTCGGTGCCGTGGACGAGCAGGAACGGCGGCGCGGCCGGGTGGATGTTGTGCAGCGGGCTCGCGAGCCGGGCGAACGCCTGCCGCTCCTGCAGGGCGCCGCCGAGCAGAATCGCCGGGAACATGAACGGGTCGTCCTGGCGCGGGAACGTGGAGAGGTCGGCCGGGGCGTACCAGAGGATGACGGCCTGGATCGCGGTGTCGCCGGTGCCGGTGAGGCCCGCGACCGCCGCGAGCTGACCACCGGCCGACTCGCCGAGCAGGGCGAAGCGGGCCGGGTCCAGGCGCAGCGCGGCGGCGTGGTGGCGCAGCCAGCGGACGGCGGCCTCGATGTCGGCCTGCTGCGCCGGGTAGGTGGCCTCCAGCGCCAGCCGGTAGTCGACGTCGGCGACGGCGTAGCCGCGGGCCACCATCCGCTCGTGGAACCGCTGGTCGACCGTCCACACGCGGCTGCCGGTCATCCAGCCGCCGCCGTGGATCCAGAGCACCACGGGAAACGGGCCGTCGCCGGGCGGCACGTGCAGGTCGAGGTGCAGTGGGCGGTACCCGAGCGGCGTGGAGACCACACAGTCGGCGTGGGTGAGCGTCGGGCGCGGTGCGGGCACGGGATGGAAGGTCACCGGGCCCAGCGTAGAGGTGTCTCAGTCGCGGCAGTCGCCTCCTGCGGTGTCGTCGCGGTCGCGCAGCCCGCGACGCGGTGGGCCCAGGCGCTGATGACGTCGCGGAGCTCGGCCGGCTCGTGCACGAGGAACGGCAGTCCGAGCTCGGCCAGGACGCCGGGAAGCCAGTCGAGCCGCTGCGCCCGGAGCCGGACCAGCACCCAGTCCGCGCCGTGGCCGGCGTCCGGTTCGATGGTGGCGATGCCCCGCGGCAGCCGGGTGTGTACCTCGTCGGCCGTGCCCCGCACCGCTATGGCGACCTGGTGGCGCCAGGGGGTGCCGGCCAGGGTCGCGCGGACCACGTCGGCGGGCCGGAAGCCGTCGGGCACCGTGAACGTGCCCTGCGCCAGGCGCACCTGCGTGATCCGGTCGAGCCGGAACGTGCGCAGTTCCCCCGAGGCCGAGTCGGGGCCGGTGACGTACCAACGCCCGGAGTGCGCGACGATGCCGTAGGGGTGCACAGTGCGCTCGCTGCGCCGGCCGCCGCGGTCGAAGTAGGCGATCACCGCGGGTCGGCGCTGCCCGGCCGCCTCCGCCAGCCGCAGCATGACGGAGGTCTCCGGCGTGGTCGTCTCGCGCTCAGATGCGGTGAAGTCGGTGGTCGCGAACAGCGCGTCCAGCCGCGCGGCGAGTGCCTTGGGCAGCACCCTGCGAATCTTGGCCGCTGCGGCTTCGGCGGCCTCCCTCGACGTGGTCGCGAGGCCGGCCCGGCGGCCCGCCGCCAGGCCGAGGAGGACGGCAAGCGCTTCCTCGTCGGTCAGCATCAGCGGGGGCATCCGGAATCCGGGCGCCAGCCGGTAGCCGCCGTAGCGTCCACGTACCGACTCGACCGGCACGTCGAGATCGAGCAGGTGCTCGGCGTAGCGGCGCACGGTGCGCTCGTCGACGTCGAGGCGCCTGGCCAGCTCGAGAGCGGTGTGGGTGCCGCCGCCCTGCAGGATCTCCAGGAGGGCGAGCACCCGCGCGGTCGGTCGCGGCATGGATCAGGATTCTTCCAGATACCGGGCGGAACATGCCCGGTATTGCTCGTAGCCTCTGCTTCACGCTTCAGCGCACGACAGGGAGAACGTCATGATCTTTGCGTCGGTCCGTATCATCACCGGCGACGTCGGCCGTCTCGCGGACTTCTACGAGCAGGTCACCGGGCAGGCCGCCCGCCGGTACACGCCCGATTTCGCCGAGGTCGCCTTGCCGGGGGCGACCCTTGCGATCGGTAGCGCCGCCACGGTCAAGCTCTTCGGCGAAGGCTCGGCCGAGCCGTCCGCCAACCGCACGGCGATCATCGAGTTTCGGGTGGACGATGTGGACGCCGAGTTCGCCCGGCTGCGGGGCATGATCGGTGAGTTCGTTCAGGAGCCCACCACGATGCCGTGGGGCAACCGGTCACTGCTGTTGCGCGACCCCGACGGGACGCTGGTGAATCTGTTCACGCCGATCAGCGCCGAGGCGATCGCCCGGCAGCGGCGCTGATCGTCCGGTCCGACGTGGCCGGCCGTGCCTGCTCGACCCGGGCCGGCTCCGGCCCCGTCCGCTGTACGTGCTGCGCCGCGACCGGAGCATCTGAGACACCCCTTACGAGAACACGCCGAGGGCGGCCGCGATACCGACGGCGACGACCGCGCCGCCGGCGAGCTCGCGGCGCCAGGTCTGCTCGCGCTCCTCGCCCTCGCGGCCGAACAGCTCGACGAGCGAGAACACCAGGCCCGGCAGCGACAGCAGGACGAAGCCGTTGACGATCCGCGCCGCCGGGTCGTCGAGGAGCCAGGCGAGAGCCAGGCCGGAGACGGTGCCGACGAGCATCATGAAGACCGTCTTGACGACGCGCTTCGGCAGGAAGCGGAAGAGCTTCGGCTTGTTCGGGAACGCGTCCTCGTACACACTGAGCACCTGCGGCACGAGGAACAGCGCGGCACCCGCCCACAGCTGCCACGGCATGCCCAGGAACGGGACGGCCACGAAGACGAACACTGCGGTGCGCAGGCCGATCGCGGCGAGCCGCTGCGCCTTCCCGGGCTTCGGCAGCTTCTCCGGGCGGACGGCGCCGAGCCGCGACGGGTACGCCCAGCCGGCGACGCTCTCCAGCCCGATCCGCACGACGATCGCGACGAGCGCCGCGAGCGCGATCCGGTTCGCGGACCCGGCGATCGGCAGCACGTGGCCGGCGAGGCCGTTCAGCGCGCCGATGCTCTTCTGCATCGCCCAGCCGCCGGTGAGCGACGCGATGAGCACGTCGCCGCCGCGGGTCCACCAGTCCAGCGCCCGCTGCGGCCGCGGCCGGCGGAACGGGCGGACGACGCCGGCGAGCAGCGCGATCGCGAACCACAGCGCGCTCACGCCGAGCAGCAGCCGCAGCGTGTCGGTCGAGGAGACCCCGCCCGCGGCGACGACGACCGTGCCGAACGCGACGGCCGCGGCGAGCCCGGCGAACGCGTCGAGGATGCCGAGCACGACGAGCGCCAGCATGAGGCCGGCGGACGGCAGCGGCGCGCCGTGGCTCTGCACGCCGGCGACGACGCCGAGCACCGCGCCGGTGGCCGGCACCGCCCACCAGGCACCGCCGAGCATCGCCCGCAGGTAGGAGCCGTCGGTGAGGATCCTGGCCAGCAGCGGCGACCTGGGCGCGACCCGCTGCGGCAGGTCGAGGCTGCGCCGGTCGAGCCAGGCGGTCGGCAGCAGCCGCCAGGTGGACGACTTGTCGCCGCGGCCGCTGCCGTCCCACTTCTCCTTGAAGTGCTTGGACGAGCCGGAGGCGATCTTGCCGGCCTTGCGGGACTCCGACTTCGTGCGGACGGTGCCGCCGCCCGCGACCGCCACGCTGCCGGCGCCGGCGGTGATGGCCAGCAGCGTGAAGCCGGCGACCGCCGTGTTGACGACCGCGTCCGCGTGCGCCGCCGGAAGGTAGGCGGGGAACTGCGCGAGCACGTCGGCGGCGGCCGGCAGCGCGGGCGCCGCGAGCGCGGGCCGATCACCCTGGGCCGGCGCGGCGGTGACCGGCGCGGACGGTGCCGCCGCCGGCACGGGGGTGTCGACGAGCAGCAGCCCGACGCTCAGGGTCCGCTGCGCGCCGCCGGCGGCGACGCCGTTGACCTGCAGGGTGTGCCGGCCCGTGGGCAGCGTCGCCGGCACCGGCAGCTCCGCGGCCACGGCGCCGCGCTCGTCGGTGGTCACCTGCCCGATCAGCACGGGGTCGGAGAACAGCCACACGTCGGTGCGGGTCTTCGGCGCGAACCCCGTCATGGACACCGAGACGTGGTGTTTGCGGTCCACCACGAGCTTCCCGTCGGCGTCCAGCGGCTGCCGTGCGCTGTCCGCGCCGACCGCGGCGACGGAGGCGGTGAAGCCGCTGCCCGTGAGCGTGACGCCGCCGCCGGTCGCGGGCACGAGGGCGACGGCCGCCGGTACACCATCCACAGTGGACATCGTGGCGTTGGGCGCGAGCGAGGGCCGGGACCCGGTCGCCGGATCGACCACCGGCACCGCTGCGGGCTGGGCGACGGTCAGCGTCGCGACGACGGCGGCCGCGACCCAGTCGGGGTTGTCGAGCGTGGCCACGACCCGGTACGTGCCCGGCGCCGACGGGATGCGGGCGCGGGCATCGTAGGTGACGGCGGTGCCGGTCAGCCCGGCCGGGGTCGTGCTCACCCGCACGGCCCGCGGGCCGCCGTCGGAGACCTGCGACAGCCCCCGCACGTGCAGGGTCGCCGCGCCGGGCGAGACGGTCGTGGTGGCGGTCGCGGCGGTCGCAGGCAGGCGCGACTCGTCGCCCGGCTGGGCGGCGGTCACGGTGCAGGTGCCGGTGTGGACGGGGGCCAGCCCGGTGCTCAGCGCGCAGGGGCCGGCGACGGTGATCTGGACGGGCAGCCCGGCGGTGGACGTGGCGGTGACGGCGCCGGCCGCGCCGCCGACGGTGAGCCGCCGCGGCGCGGTCAGGGTCACGGCCTGCACGGCGCGGGCGACCTCGACGGAGCGGACCACGGCGGGCGCGGCCAGCCGGTTCGCGTCGCCGTCCTGGTGCGCGGTGACGGCGCACCCGCCGCCCCGCACGAAGGCGAGCCGGCCCTCGCGCACCTCGCAGCCGCCGGTGGCGGTGAACCGGACCGGCAGCGCCGACGAGGCGGTGGCCCGCAGCGGGCGCGGCGCGTCGCCGAACGTCGCGGCGTCGAGCACGGCGAAGTCGACGGTCTGCGGGGCCTTCGCGACGGTCAGCGTCGCCGTGAGCGTGCCCTGGTAGTGGGCGCCGTCGACGGTGGCGACGACCCGGTAGGTGCCGGCGGCGGTCGGCGGCGTGCTGGACCCGTCGTACGTGACGGCGACGGCTCCGGCGGCGGACGGCTCGACGGTGGCGGTCACCGCCCGCGGCGCGCCGCTGTACACCTGCGACAGCCCGCCGATCGTGATCGTGGCGGCGCCCTTGGCCACGGCGAACGACCGCGCGACCGGTGCGGCGGCGAGGCGGTCGGCGTCGCCGGGCTGCGTCGCGGTGACCGTGCACTGGCCGACGCCGGTGACCGACAGGGTCACGCCGTCCATGGTGCAGGGGCCGCCGGCGTCGTACCGGACGGGCAGCCCGGCCTCGGTCGACGCGGCGAGGCGGACGGGGCCGCCGCCGTAGCTGCGGCCGGTGAGCTCCGGGAACGTGATGGTCTGCGGTGCCTTGGCGACCACGAGCGTGCCGGAGGCGGCGCCGGTGTGCGTCGCCGACGTGTACGTCGCCTGCACCGCATAGCTGCCGGCGTGCACCGGGGCGGTGGGTGCGCCGTCGTAGGTGACGGCCATCGTGCCGGTGCCGGGGTCAGGGTCGGCGGACGCGGTGACCGTGCGCCCGGTGCCGTCGTACGTCTGGGCGAGCCCGGCGAGGGACACCGGCACCGACGCCTTGGCCACCTGGAACACCCGGGTCACGGGCGGCGCCGCGGTGTACGTGCCGTCGCCGGCCTGGTTCGCGGTCAGCGTGCAGGCGCCGACGGCGGTGACGGTCACGGTGTCGCCGGCCACGGTGCACGCGCCGGACGCGGTGAGGGTGACCGGCAGGTCCGAGGAGGCGGCCGCGCCCGCGGTGAACGGCGCGACCCCGTACACGACGTCGCCGGGCGCCGGGAAGTCGATGGTCTGCGCGCCGGGCGCGCTCGGCTGCCCGCCCCGGACCCGGTGCACGTACCGCCCGTTGGAGTTGTGCACCAACCCGGTGCTGCTGTTGGCGTCGACCAGGGCGCCGGCGACCCCCGAGCCCGGGTACACGTATGTGAAGGTGCCGTTGGAGTAGCCGACGGTCAGCCCGCCGGCCGGCTCGTACGCCAGCCGGTCGTAGTTCATGACGATGTCGAAGTTCCCCGCGCCGGTGTCCGACCGGTCGACGAGGACCAGCTGCGAGCTGTTGAGCCGGTCCCCGCCGTTGTTGAAGTAGCCGACGTCGACCCAGTTCACGCAGTAGGCGGGCCGTCCGGCGTACGTGATCGGGCCGTACGACACCGGCTTCGTCCCGGCCGCCCGGGTGTCGACGTCGAAGAACGCGACGGCGATGATCGGGCTGCCGAACGCGGCGAGGTCCAGCCCCGAGAATCCCGTGTAGGGGCTGCCGAACGTGACGTCGCCGTTGTTGTTGACGTACATGCTGTCGTACGTCGTGCCGAAGAAGTTGACCGGGAACCCGAGCGGCACGGCCCCCGACGATCCGTCGTCGGTGCGCGCCGCGACCGTCGTGAGGCACCCGGGGTCCGTGACGACCGCGCCGGACCCTGCCGCCGCGGCCGGCCCCGCACCGATCCCGATCCCGAGGAGCACCGCCTGCGTCGCGAGCAGGAGCAGTGCCAGGAAGCGGTTGCGGTGGGTCATGAGCGCCGTATCGGCCTCCTGCGTGCCCGATTGATCGTCGACCGGTTGCGCCCCCGGTGCGGTCGGGTTGCCGGCCCCGGCCGGCGATCCACGTCCGTCTTGGCGCGGCGGATGCGGACCGCTCACCCGCGAGGGGTGATGATCATCGGCGGCCGGCATCCGACGCTGGCGCAGTGAGTCTGAGCGATTTCGAGCGCGAGCGCCTGTTGACGGATGTACTCATGTACGAGGGGCAGCAGCACTGGCTGCACTACCGGCACATCGAGCAGGAGCGCAACCAGTTCCTGGGGTACTACTTCACGCTGCTGGTCGCGATCATCGGGTTCTTCGTGGCGGTCGGCGCGCAGATGACGAACTGGCCGGACGTGGCCATCGGGGTGGCGTCCATGGCCTGGGTGCTGGGCATGGTCAGCCTGCTGATCCTCGTCAGCGTGCGGAAGTTCGGCATGGCGCTGCGGGCGTACGACCGGGACATCGCACGCATCCGGGCGTCCCTGTTCGCCCTCACCGACGGGGAGCGGACGCATCTGGCGGCGGACCGCGGCACCATCGAGGTCGGAGTGCGGCACCCGACCCTGCACCGGGTGCTCGACCCGCAGTTCACGGCGGAGGCGATCGTCGGCACGTCCGCCGTGGTGGCGTTCGGCGCGCAGGTCGTCGTGGCGGCCGGCACCATGCTCTCCGACGACTTCACGACCGTGCAGCGGGCGTTCTCGTGCGGCCTCGCCGTCGCGAGCGTCGCCGGTGCCGGGGTCGCGGGCCGTCTGTGGGTCCAGCGCGGGGTGGCCCGCCGCCGGAAGGAGCCATCCGTGCCGCCGGCACGGTCGGACCGGGGTGGACCGGTGCACGCGGGCGGCGCTGAGAGCGGCGACGGGCAGGCCTCAGCGGGACGCCGATGACCGCGCCGTCCAGAGCCGGCCCGGCGGGCACGTCCGGGGTGTGACGCCGGAAACATGCTCGAAACGCGGACGTACAACGGGCGAAACCGATGACCGCGACGCTGCATGCCACGCGATCAACGGCGATCACGGACCACACCCGGAAAGAGAGAGGGTCCGTCGATGCCGGAGGGGTTCAGCGCGGGCGACACCGCCTGGTTGCTGGTGAGCGCGGCGCTGGTGTTGCTGATGGTGCCGGGGCTGGCGCTGTTCTACGGCGGCATGGTGCGCATCAAGAGCGCCCTCAACATGCTCATGATGTCGTTCGCCTGCCTCGCGGTCGTCACCGTCGTGTGGGTCGTCGCCGGCTACTCGCTCGCGTTCGGCAAGGACTCCGCCGGCGGTCTCATCGGGTCCCTCGACCACGTGGGCATGGCCGGGATCGGCCCCACCGACCGCACCGGCTCGGTGCCGACCATGGCGTTCGCCGGGTTCCAGCTGATGTTCGCCATCATCACCGCGGCCCTGCTGAGCGGGGCGATCGCCGACCGTGCCAGGTTCGGCGCCTGGGTGGGGTTCGTCGCGCTGTGGGTGCTGCTGGTGTACGTGCCGATCGCGCACTGGGTGTTCGGCGGTGGCTGGATCGCCACCCACCTGCGCATCCTGGACCTGGCCGGCGGCACCGTCGTGGAGGTCAACTCCGGTGTGTCCGCGCTCGCCCTCGCGCTCGTGCTCGGGCCGCGCCTGGGCTTCCGCACCGAAGCGATGCGACCGCACAGTCTCCCGCTGGTGATCCTCGGGGCGGGCCTGCTGTGGTTCGGCTGGTTCGGGTTCAACGCCGGCTCCGCGCTGACCACCGGCGGCGTCGCCTCGACCGCGTTCTTCAACACGCAGGTCGCCGGCGCCGCCGCCGTCGGCGGCTGGCTGATCGTGGAACGCTGGCGCGACGGCCACCCGACCACGCTCGGCGCGGCCTCGGGTGCGGTCGCCGGCCTGGTCGGGATCACCCCGTCGTGCGGATCCGTCAACCCGCTCGGCGCCCTGATCATCGGCCTCGTCGCGGGCGTGGCCTGCTGCTACGCCGTCGGCCTGAAGTACAAGTTGGGCTACGACGACTCGCTGGACGTCGTCGGGGTGCACGGCGTCGGCGGCCTCATCGGCATGGTGCTCATCGGGGTCCTCGCGACCGCGACGGTCACCGGCGACCCGGACGGCCTGGTGTTCGGCGGCGGCGTCGGGCTGCTGGGCCGGCAGGCGCTCGCGGTGCTGGTCGTCGCCGTCTACGCGTTCGCCGTCACGTGGCTCGTCGCGAAGGCCGTCGACCGCACCGTCGGCTTCCGGGTCGCGCCGGAGCACGAGCGCGGCGGCCTCGACCTGGCCATCCACGCCGAGAGCGCGTACGAGCAGCACCCGACCACCGGCGGTCGGATCAGTCACCTCGCGTAGGGGTCGTCCGGCTGGTGACGGGACGGCTCGACGGCTCCTCACCGGCGCTGATCGAGAACGGCTCCTCACCGGCGCTGATCGAGGACCGCGCCGGTGAGCCGTCCGGTCCGTCGATCAGCTCCGGCGGGTGTCGATGAGCAGGCCGACGCCGTCGAGGATGCGGGCGAGCCCGAAGTCGAGCGCCTGATCCTGCCCGCCGGTCGTCCGCATCGAGGCGAAGGCGGCGGTCACCGCCGGGAACCGGTCCTGACGCCCGGCGAGCACGGCCATCATCGGCCCGCCCAGCTCGCTCTCCAGGGCTTCCGGCGCGGTCGCCGCCGACATCTGCTGGGCCAGGTTGCGGACGTGGCCGCTGAGCGTGGCCGCCACGTCGAGCATCTCGCCGCCGTGCAGCCCCGTGCCGGTCAGGGCGGCGACCGCACGCTCCAGCCAGGTCAGCTCGCATGGGCCCATCACGCGCGCGCCCACGGCGGCCTCCAAGGCCCAGGGATGCTCGCAGAACCGCGCGAACAGCGCCTTCGCCCAGGCGTCGAGAATTTCCCGCCAGGTCGCGCCCGGCACCGGGTCCGGCGGCGCGCCGATGGCGGCGTCGAGCATCAGGGCCACCAACTCGGTCTTGCCCGGGACGTACCGGTACAGCGCCATCTTCGTCACGCCCAGGCTCTCGGCGACGCGCTGCATCGTGGTCGCGGCCAGCCCGTCGGCGTCGGCCGCGGCGATCCCCGCGCGGGCGATGGTCTCCACCGTCAACGTCGGCCTCGGCCCCCGCCGGGGCGCCTCCGCCGGCTCCCACAGCAGCCTCACCAGATCTCGCATGGTTGCCTTCCACTCGGAACTGTGTCTAGCATAATCTGTATCCGACGGACACAGTTTGGAGAATGTCATGTCCGCAACCGCGCTCCGTTCCCTCCGTGTGCTGGTCAGCGGCGCCGGGGTGGCCGGACCCGCCCTCGCCCTCCGGCTCGCCGAGCACGGCGCACGGGTCACCGTCGTGGAGGTCGCACCCCGGCTGCGCCGCAGCGGCTTCGCCGTCGACTTCCGCGGCCCGACCCACCTGGCCGTGCTGGAGCGGCTCGGCGTCCTTGCCGAGCTGCGCGCCCGCCAGACCCACGGCAGCGCCATGACCTGCGTCGACGAGGACGACCGGGAGATCTTCACGCTGCCGGCCACGTTCTCCGGCGGCGAGCTGGAGGTGTACCGGCGGGACCTGTCGCGCGCCCTGTACGACCGCGGCCTGGACCGGGTCGAGTACCTGTTCGGCGACACCGTCACCGACCTGCACGACACGGGGTCCGAGGTGCGGGCCCGGTTCCGCGCCGCCGGCACCCGCGTCTTCGACCTGGTCGTCGGGGCCGACGGGATGCACTCGGCCGTCCGCCGGTTGGCGTTCGGACCCGAGGAGCGCTTCGTCCGCCCGCTCGGCTACCACATCGCCGGATGGGAGCTGCCGAACACGTTCGGGCCACCCGGAGCGAGCCGCTACTTCACCGTGCCCGGCCGGACGGCGAGCATCACCGTCGACCCGCACGACCCTTCGCGCGCCACGGCTCTGGTGATCTTCCGTACGGGTGACGCAGACGGCGGCGCGGACGTCGACTGGCACGACCAGGACGCGCAGAAGAAGCTCGTCGCGCACACCTTCGCCGGCCTGCCCTGGCACGTGCCGGCCCTGCTCGACACGCTGCCGGACGCCCCCGACCTGTACTTCGACGCCATCGCCCGGATCAGCGCCCCGAGCTGGACGCACGGGCGGATCGCGCTGCTCGGCGACGCCGCCTGGGGTGTCACCCTCGGCGGCATGGGGGTGGGCACCGGCCTCGTCGGCGCCCACGTCCTCGCCGGCGAGCTCGCCGCCGCCCGGGGCGACCACCGGACCGCGTTCGCCGCCTACGAGCAGCGCATGCGCGCATACGCGGGCCGGTGGCAGAAGGGCGCCAACCCCGGCAAGTTCCTGGCCCCCGCCACCGGCTGGGGCCTCGCCCTGCGCAACCGGCTCTTCGCCACCGCAGCGGTGCAGCGGTCCATGGTCAGCGGCACGAAGCGCCTGGCCACCGACGCCGCTCTCCCCGCCTACCCGTGACGTTACGGGTCGTCGCGGGCGGGTAGTGCGGCGCCGGAACCACGCAGCCGTGGAGGGCAGGACATGGTGGATACGGAGCCGGCGTTTCGGCCGGTGCGCCCGCGGGACGGATTTCCGGCGCTGGAGGATCTCGGGCTGATCGGGGACGGCGAGACCGCCGCGCTCGTCGGGCTGGACGGCCGCGTCGTCTGGCTGTGCGTGCCCGGGTTCGACTCGGATCCGCTGTTCTGCGGGCTGCTGGACCGCACCGGTGGCGGGCGGTTCGAGGTGGCGCCGGACGGTGTGGTCGAGGCGCGGCAGCGGTACCAGGCCGACACCGGCGTCCTGGTGACCGAGCTGCGGACCGCGACCGGGCTGGTGCGGCTGACGGACGCACTCGCCCTGCGCAACGGGGCGGACCTCGACGACGACACGCCCGCCGGCCGGGGTGAGCTGGTGCGGCTCGTCGAGGTGCTGGACGGCACGGCCGAGCTGCGGGTCGACCTGGAGCCGCACGGCGGAGCCACCGCCCGGGCCGCGCTCGGCGGTCTGGAGATCCAGGCGGCGCTGCTGCCCGGCGTGCGGCTGCACCTGCGGTCCAGCCACCCGCTCAGCGGCGGGCTGCGCAACCGGTACACCATGCGCCACGGCGAACGGATGGAGCTGGTGCTGTCGTGGGGGCGGGTCCACCGCCACCACCGTATCGACGCCGGCGAGAGCCTCCGGCAGACGGCCGCGGCGTGGCGGCGCTGGATGACCGGCTTCGCCTACGACGGGCCGCAGGAGGCCCTGGTCCGCAGGGCCGCCATCACGCTCAAACTGTGCGACCATTGGGTCAACGGCTCGATCGTGGCGGCGCCGACGTCGTCGCTGCCGGCGCCGATCGGCGGCGTGCGCAACTGGGACTACCGGTACACCTGGATCCGCGACGCCGCGTTCGCCGTCTTCGCGATGCGCCGCATCGGCTTCGGCGGGGAGGCCGACGCGTTCCTCGGCTGGGTCCTGGACGCGTTCGAGCAGAGCCGCCGGCCGAGGATCATGTACACGCCGGACGGCGGGCCGGTGCCCGACGAACGGGTCGACCCGGGCCTGCGCGGCTACCGCGACTCGGCGCCGGTCCGCTGGGGCAACGGCGCCGCCGACCAGCGCCAGCACGACGTCTACGGCGAGATCCTCGACTGCGCCGACCAGTGGTCCCGGGCCGGCGGCCTGGTCGAGCCCGGGCTGTGGCACGGTCTCGCCGGCCTCGCCGACGCCGCCGCACGCTCGTGGCGGCAGCCCGACCAGGGCATCTGGGAGGTTCGCAGCGAGGGGCACGTCTACACCTACTCCGCGGCCATGTGCCAGGTGGCGCTCGAGCGGGCGGTCGCCATGGCCGAGCGGCTCGACCTGCCCGGTCCGGCACCGCAGTGGCGGGCGACCGCGAAGGAGATCCGCCGCGCGATCGTCGAGGACGCGTGGGACGACCGCGCGCAGACCATCACCGAGCACCTGGGCGACGGCGGCGGGGTCGACGCGAGCCTGCTCGCCCTGCCGCTGCGGCGGGTGATCCAGGCCGACCACCCGCGGATGGTGGCGACCACGAAGGCCGTCACCGAGCGGCTCGGCGCCGGCGGCGGGCTGCTGCACCGGTATCGCCACGACGAGTCCCCGGACGGCATCCCGGGCGACGAGGGCGCGTTCCTGCTGTGCAGCTTCTGGCTCGTCGACAACCTCACCGGCCAGGGACGCCTGGAGGAGGCCTCGTCGCTCTACGCGTCGCTGTGCGACAGGGCCAGCCCGCTCGGCCTGCTGCCCGAGCAGATCGACCCGGCGACCGGCGAGTTCGCCGGCAACTTCCCGCAGGCGTTCAGCCACATCGGCGTGATCGCCAGCGGGGTCAACCTTTCCCGAGCCATGGCGGGGGCCTCCTGATGTCCGTGCGCATCGACGATCTGGTGATCCTGGGCGCGACCGGGGACCTGACCGCCCGGTTCCTGCTGCCCGCCCTCGGTGCGCTGCGGGCCGGCGGGCACCTCGGCGACGGGTTCCGGGTCACCGCCGTCGGGCGGGAAGACATGACCGGCGACGCCTTCCACGCGTGGGCGGCCGCGCAACTGGACCGGCACGCCCCCGACCTCTCGGCGGAGCGCAGGCGCGAGGTGGTGGCCGGCTGCCGCTACCACCGGGCCGACGTCACCGACCCCGCCGCGCTCGCCCCCGTGATCCCGCACGACCGGCCGATCGCCGCGTACCTGGCGCTGCCTCCGTCCATCTTCCCGGCCACGGTGTCGGCGCTGCACGCGGCCGGGACCGCGAGCGGCAGCACCGTCGTGCTGGAGAAGCCGTTCGGGGAGAGCCTCGCCGACGCCATCGAGCTCAATGGGCTGTTGTCGCGGCTGTACCCGGAGCGCAGCATCTTCCGCGTCGACCACTTCCTGGCGATGGGCACGGTCCTGAACCTGCTCGGGGTCAGGCTGGCCAACCGGGTCCTCGAACCGCTGTGGAGCAGCGCCCACATCGAGCGCGTCGACATCATCTGGGACGAGTCCCTCACCCTCGAGGGCCGGGCCGGCTACTACGACGGCGTCGGCGCCCTCAAGGACATGCTGCAGAACCACCTGCTGCAGCTGCTGTGCCTGGTCGCGATGGAGCCGCCGATCAGCCTCGGCGACCGGGACCTGCGCGACCGCAAGATGGACGTGCTGCGCTCGATCCGCCCGCTGACCCTGCACGACGCCGCCGAACGGTCGCGGCGGGCCCGGTACACCGCCGGTGGGGGAGTGCCCGCCTACGTCGACGAGCCGGGCGTCGACCCGCTGCACCGCACCGAGACGTTCGCGGAGGTGCTGCTGGAGATCGACAACTGGCGCTGGCGCGACACGACCTTCCGGCTGCGAACCGGCAAGGCGCTGCGCACCGACCGGCAGGAGGTCGCGATCCACTTCCGGGCCGTGCCGCACCTGCCCTTCGCCGGCGACGCCCAGGCGACGCCCAACGTGCTGCGCTTCGGCCTCGAGCCGGAATCCGTGTCGCTGCACCTGACGGGCACCACGACCAGCGGCGACGTGCTCACCCCGCTCACCCTCGCCGCCACGCCCGCGCCCGCGGACCTGCCACCGTACGGGCGGCTGCTGCTCGACGTGCTCAACGGCGACCCGGCCCTGTCCATCCGCGCCGACGAGGCCGAGCAGTCGTGGCGGGTGGTCACGCCCGTGCTGGAGGCCTGGGCCAAAGACCTCGTGCCGCTGTCGGAGTATCCGGCCTTCTCCGGTGGGGTGTGACCGTGGAACTGCGGAGCCGGCAGTGGTGGGACAACCCCGCCAACCCCGACATGACCGCGCTGTACCTGGAGCGGTACCTCAACTTCGGCCTCACCCGCGCCGAGCTCCAGTCGGGCCGGCCGATCATCGGCATCGCGCAGACCGGCAGCGACCTGGTGCCGTGCAACCGGCACCACGTCGAGCTGGCCGGCCGGGTCCGCGACGGGATCCGCGACGCCGGCGGCATCCCCCTGGAGTTCCCGGTGCATCCGCTGCAGGAGACCGGCAAACGCCCCACCGCCGCCCTCGACCGCAACCTCGCCTACCTGGGCCTGGTCGAGATCCTGTACGGGTACCCGCTCGACGGGGTCGTGCTCACCACCGGCTGCGACAAGACGACCGCGGCGTGCCTCATGGCGGCCGGCACCGTCAACCTGCCCGCGATCGTGCTCTCGGGCGGGCCGATGCTCAACGGGTACATCGGCGACGAACGCGCGGGGTCGGGCCTCGTCATCTGGCAGTCGCGCCGCCTCCTCGCCGCCGGGAAGATCGACTACGCCGAGTTCATGGACCGGGTGGCGTGCTCCGCGCCGAGCGTCGGGCACTGCAACACGATGGGCACCGCCCTGTCGATGAACAGCATCGCCGAGGCGCTCGGCATGTCACTGCCCGGCTGCGCCGCGATCCCGGCACCGCACCGGGAGCGGGGACAGATCGCGTACGACACCGGGCACCGCGCGGTGGACCTCGTCAGGAACGACGTCACGCCACGCTCCATCATGACCCGGGAGGCGTTCGAGAACGCGATCGTCGTCACCGCCGCCATCGCCGGCTCGACGAACTGCCCCATCCACCTCAACGCGATCGCCCGCCACACCGGGATCTCCCTGTCGAACGACGACTGGGAGGCCGTCGGCGGCAGCGTGCCGGTCCTCGTCAACTGCGCGCCGGCCGGCACGTACCTCGGCGAGGACTTCCACCGCGCCGGCGGCGTGCCGGCCGTGATCCGGACACTGCTCGCCGCCGGGCGGCTGCACCCCGACGTGCTGACGGTGAACGGCCGGACGATCGCCGAGAACGCCTCCGGCTCCACGGACCCGGCGGTGGTCGCCACCTCGGTGGACGACGCGTTCTCGCCGCGCGGCGGCTTCCTCGTGCTGCACGGCAACCTCTTCCGCTCGGCGATGATGAAGATGTCGGTGGCGTCCTCGGCCTTCCTGCCCGCACCCACGGTGACGTGGCGCGCGGTCGTCTTCGAAGGGCCCGAGGACTACCACCGGCGCATCGACGACCCGTCGCTGGACATCGACGAGGGCAGCCTGCTCGTCGTGCGCAACACCGGGCCGATCGGCTACCCCGGCTCCGCCGAGGTGGTGAACATGCAGCCGCCCGCCGCTCTCATCCTGCGGGGTGTCCGGGCGCTCGCGACGCTCGGCGACGGCCGGCAGAGCGGCACGTCCGACGCCCCGTCGATCCTCAACGCCAGCCCCGAGGCCGCCATCGGCGGCAACCTGGCGATCCTGCGCACGGGCGACCGCGTCACCCTCGACATCCCCAACCACCGGCTGGACGTCGCGCTCACCGACGCGGAGATCACCGAGCGCTGGAACGCCTACATCCCGCCGCCACGCGTCGACCAGACGCCCTGGCAGGAGCTCTTCCGGGCGTACACCGGCCAGATGGACACCGGTAGCTGCCTGGACTTCGCCGTCGAGTACCAGGACATCGTGCACACGAAAGGACTGCCCCGTGACTCCCACTGACTACGGCCCCGGCCCCGGTGGCTCCGGCGCGACGGGCACGATCATGATCGCGGACTCCGACTTCGGCGACGTCTCGATCGAGCGCGACATCGCCTCCTCGGCCGGCTTCCGCCTGGAATCGCGCCAGTGCAAGACCGAGGAGGAGGTCATCCGCTACGGCCGGTCCGCCGACGGCATCCTCACCCAGTACGCCCACATCGGCGCGACCGCGATGCAGCACCTGCCCAACTGCCGGGTCATCGCCCGCTACGGCACCGGCGTCGACATCGTGGACGTCGACGCCGCCACCCGCCTCGGCATCCAGGTCACCAACGCCCCCAACGACTGGTGCGCCGACGAGGTCGCCGACCACGCCATCGCCCTGTGGCTGTCCGTTGTCCGCAACATCGTCTCGTACGCCAACGCCACCCGCGCCGGCACCTGGCAATGGCAGTCCGGCGCCCCGATCTGGCGCCTGCGCGGCCGCGTCTTCGGCATCCTGGGCTTCGGCGCCATCGCCCAGCTGATCGCCGAGCGCGCCCGCCCGTTCGGCGTCGACCTCGTCAGCCACGACCCGTTCGTGGACGCCGACACCCTGCGTGCCGCCGGGGTCCGCCCGGTCTCCTTCGACGAGCTCGTCGCCGACTCCGACTACCTGGTCATCCAGGCCCCGCTGACCCCGCACACCCACCACCTCTTCGACGAGGCGACCCTCGCCCGCATGAAGCCGACCGCCATCCTCGTCAACACCGCCCGCGGCCCGATCGTCTCCGACACCGCCCTCGCCCACGCCCTCACCAACCACACCATCGCCGCGGCCGCCCTCGACGACCTGGAGGAGGAGCCGGCCAAGCAGCGCGACTGGCAGCCGGACAACCCGCTCCTGCACCTCCCGAACGCCATCGTCACCCCGCACGCCGCCTACTACTCCGAACAGTCCCTGCGTACGGTCCGCACCGTCGCCACCGAGGAAGCCGTCCGCGTCCTGACCGGCCAACGCCCGCACTCCCCGGTGAACACCCTCGGCCCGATGGAACTGCCCTGACGGCTTCGGCGCTTCTGGTGTGCCGGGCCGTATGCTGCATCGGTGCCGATCAAGACGCTCGGGTCGGTCCAGTGGCTGCTCCTCATCGCGTACCTGTACGCGGGCGTCGCCTACCTCGCCACCGACGCGCGGTACTTCCCGGAGCAGTCGCCGCCCGGCTGGACCCTGTTCGACTGGTACGCCGGCTGACCGCCCGCCGCAGCGCGACGGCTCTACCGTGGCATCGCCTGCGCGTGCTGCTCGGCCAGCCGCAGGAGGCGCAGCCGGTCGCCGTCCGGGTCGAACGCATCGCGGTTGAGTGAGATGTCCCGGTTGTCCCGCACCACCGGCAGTTCGAGCGCCGGCACGTCACGGCCGCTGCGCTGGACCATCACGAGCGCGGCGGGCAGGTAACCCTCCAGCATCGTCGTGAGGACAGGGTGGTTCGTCGCCAGGTACCGCGCGGTGAGCGCGTCCACGAACGCCGCGAACGCGTCCGGGTCGACCTCGTACTCATCCCGCCCTACGTCCGGTCCAACGCCTGAGGGGCACCCGGCGACCGGCACCATCGCCTCGGTCATGCGGGCGAACAGCTTCGCGACCGCATGGGCCGGATTCCACAGCACGAGGTCGCCGACCTGAAAGTACTGACTCACCCCACCAAGATCCCAGTCCCGACACAGGTCACGGCACTGATTTTCCGCCTGCGGAGACGCCACGGCTCCGACCGCCCCCGGCGGCATCGACGCGCCGACCAAGACCCGGACGGTGACGTCGGCGACCTGCATGTGTTCGACACCGAACACCACCGCGTCGCCAGTGGCGGCGAACCCCGCTCGCGCGGGAACTCGCCGGGCGGCCCGGCGAGGTCCGAGCGGTCGTCGGGCACGACAAGCAGGCCATCAGGGACCGGCCAGGTGCGCTGCGACATCAGCATCGCGGTCACGATCCCCATTGACGTGATGTCCTCAAGCTTGGATCGTCCGCCGTGCGGCGGAACCGCGGCTTCTTCGGGCGCCTCGGCGCCCTCGCCGAGGCCGTCACCGCCTGGGTCTGGGCGCGTGCCCGCGGTCAGCTCTGCTGGTAGTTGACGGCGGCGAAGCCGCACGGCGCGTGGACGTGCAGGTACCAGGTCACCTGGCTGTACAGCGGCACAATGAAGGAGCACTCCGGGCACGTGCGCACCACGAGGCGGCCGGTCCAACCGGTGTGTGCCAGCGCCGCACCGATCAGGGGGTCGGCGGTGTCCAGGTCGGCGACGGTCCACAGCATCGACGAGCACCACGGGCAGGCCGGCGTGTCGGCAGGCTGTTCCGAGGGGCGCAGGATCCATTCGTACGCGACGGTGCCGCACAGGTCCCGCCGGTTGGCTTCGTGGTCGACGAACCAGCCGCCTTCGTTCGCGTCGCGCAGCGCCTGGACGTACACGTCGGCGGGCTCGGTCGGCGGCTGAACCGCCCAGCGGCGCATCGCCGCCTCTGCGAGCACATGGCAGGTGTTCGTGAGGATCAGCAGCAGCTGGCTGAGCCGCTCGGGTGCCTGCCCGGCGTCGACCTGCTCGACGATGCGGGCGACGAGGCCGGCTTCGGCAAACCAGTACAGCTTCGGCGCCGACACCACGCCGACGTCCAGCAACAACCCGTGATACGGCACCAGGCGCTTCGGGCCGGCGACGTCGTCGGCGATCGCCTCCAGCTCCGCGACCGCGTCGCGGTCCCCCGAACCGGCCCTGCGGATCAACTCCTCGATCACCCCGGCACGGTACCCGAGGTCCCGAACCGGCATCGGCACGTCGACAGCCCGCCAATGGCGGCCACCCGGTCAAGCCCGCACAGGTCGGCTGGACCTCGACCGAAGCCACGCTCGGAACCGCCACGGCCGGCTCAGGACCAGGCCGACGACGAAGATCACCGTGAATCCGGCGAGGAAGCTGACCGTCTGTCCCAATCCCTTGGTGTCGTCGAGCTGGTAGATCAGCCCGGGGCCTCCGACGGCCCGGGCGGGCAGCGTCTCCCCGGCCTGCGCACCCTTCGGCAGCCCTCCGGCCAACCGCTGCCGGCTGCGGACTTCGGCGCCGTCATCGCTGACGAAATCGCCGAACCAGCCGCACCGCTGCACCGGTGGCTCGAACCGGTCGCACCCCTCGAACTCGGTGAGCGTGAAGGTTCCGGTCCGGCCACCACCGTGCGTCGCCTGCCATGCCGGAACGAACGACGCCATCAGGACGAGCATGCCGATCGCGCCGAACACCAGGAAACAGATGCCCACGAAGAGTCGAAGGGCCGGGGGCCCGTACCAGAGTTTCATCGCACCTCCCCATGCGCCACGGCGAGATGCTGACGCTGGAACCGGGACCGTCAAAGACGCGGACATCTCGCGGTACACCTGCGACGGCGGCGACGATCGGCTCTGGTCACGCACGGCGGCGCGACCAGAGCCGATCGGCGGCTACGCGGCCAGAGCTGATCGGCGGCTACGCGGCCAGGGCGGCGAGGAGGTTGTCCACCGCGGCCTCGGCCGCGCGGCGTGAACTCTCGGCCGTGGCCGCGCCCAGGTGCGGCGTCGGCACCACCCGGGGCTGGCGCAGCAGCTCGGAGGGCTCCGGCGGCTCGCGGTCGAAGGCGTCGACCGAGTAGAGCGCGATCCGCCCGGCGCGCAGCTCGGCCAGCAGGGCGGCCTCGTCGACCAGCGTCGAGCGGGCCGTGTTGAGCAGCACCACGTCGTCGCGCAGCAGGGCCAGCTCGGCCGCGCCGAGCAGCGGCCCGTCCGGGGACGGGGGCACGTGCAGGGACACGACCTCGCTCGTGCGCAGCAGCTCGTCGAGGGCCACCAGCGGTACATCCGCGGTGTCGACGAACGGGTCGTGGGCCGTCACGGTCATGCCGAGACCGCGGGCCAGCCCGGCGAGGCGGCGCCCGATCGCGCCGTAGCCGACGATGCCCAGGCTGCGCCCGGCCGCCTCCCGGCCCGTGCTGCGCTGCCACGTGCCCGAGCGCAGCGCTTCGGCCGCCTGCGGCAGGCCGCGCAGGCCCATCAGGGTCAGCGCCAGGGCCAGCTCGGCGACGCCCTGCGCGTTGGCGCCCCGGGCGGTGATGACCCGCACGCCGTGCGCCTCCGCGGCGCGCGCGTCGATCGCGTCGCTGCCGGCCCCGTTGCGGCTGATGACGCGGAGGCGGTCGGCGCGGGCCAGGACCTCGGCGCCGATCGGCTCCACGCCGGCGACCCAGCCGACCACGCCGGGCACCGCGTCGAGCAGCTCCTCGGTGGTGGGCTGGCGCCCGGGCGACGGGGTGACGATCTCGTAGCCGGCGGCGCTGAGCCGGTCCAGTGCGGGCGAGCCCGCCGCCGACATGCTGCGGGGCGTGACCAGGACCTTCATGCGGCCACGACCGGCGCGACGGGGTTGAGCACGCGGATGAGGCGGGTGACCTCGGCGGCCATGACGTCGCGGGCGGGGGCCACGTACTTGCGGGCGTCCATCAGCTTCGGGTCGGCCTCCAGGCGGGCGCGGACCACGGCGGTGAAGCACTTGTTCAGGTGGGTGGCGATGTTGACCTTCGTCATGCCGGCGGTCACCACCCGGGCCAGCGTCTCGTCGTCGACGCCGGAGGAGCCGTGCAGCACGAGGGGCACCGGCACCCGGGCCGCGATCGCCGCGACCAGCTCCACGTCCACGACGGCGTCGCGGGTCGCCATGGCGTGCGAGGTGCCGACGGCGACGGCCAGGGAGTCCACGCCCGTGTCGGCCACGAACGCGGCGGCGTCGCCGGGGTCGGTGCGCGCCCCGGGGGCGTGCACGCCGTCCTTGCCGCCGACCTCGCCCAGCTCGGCCTCGACCGCGACCCCGGCGGCGTGGCAGAAGGCCACGACCTCGCCCGTGACGGCCCGGTTGCGCGCGTCGTCGAGCCGGGAACCGTCGAACATGACCGAGGTGAAGCCCAGGTCGACCGCCTCGTGGACCAGGTCGACGTCCTCGGCGTGGTCCAGGTGCAGCACGACCGGCACCGTCGCGGCCTCCGCGAGGGCCCGGGCGGCCAGGGCGAGCGGGCGCAGGGATCCGTGGTAGCGGACCGCGTTCTCGCTGATCTGCATGATGAGCGGCGCCTCGGCCGCCTCGGCGCCGGCGACGAGCGCCTCGGCGTGTTCGAGCAGGGTGGTGTTGAAGGCGCCGACGCCGTACCCGCTGGCGCGGGCGACGGCGAGGATGGGGCGTGGATCAGCGAGGGACATGGTGGAACTCCAAGAGCGTTATGTGACTTCGGACTGGGCCCGCACGGCCGCGCGGGCGGCGTGGAAGCGGGCCCGGGGCAGGGCGTAGTCGGCGGCCGCACCGGCGCGCGGGGCGACGACGTCGGCCTCGCCGGCCTCGGTGCCGGCGGCCAGCGGGGCGGTCGACTCCCAGGCGCCGATGCCGAGCCAGCCCAGGGCCGCCGCGCCGAGCGCCGCGCAGTGCTGGGCGTCGGCGGGGCGGGTGACGGGCCGGTCGAGCAGGTCGGCGAGGACCTGGAGCAGGAGGGCGCCGCGGGCACCGCCGCCGACGGCGGTGATCGGGGCGCCGGGCGGCGCGCCGGCGAGCATCACCGCGGCGGCGTCGGCCAGGCTGAAGCCGATGCCCTCCACGACGGCGCGGGCGACATGGCCCTGGGTGTGGCCGAGGTCGAGCCCGAGGAGCGCGCCGCGCACGGAGGGGCCGCCTTCCGCGACGGTCCCGCCGGCGAGCGTCGGCACGCAGGTCAGGCCGGCGGCGCCGATGGGCGCCGCGGCCGCCTCGGCCAGCAGCGCGTCGAGGTCGCCGTCCCGCCCGAGCAGGCCGGCCAGCCAGGTGAGGCTGCTGCCGCCGCCGAACGTGGACAGCGCCGAGACGTAGAGGCCGGGCAGCACGTGGTCGAAGACGAACGGCCGCTGCACGGCGTCGAGGACCGGCTCGGCGCCGGCGACGGTGACCCAGTTGGACGAGCCCAGGGACAGGTACGCGGCGCCGGGGTGGTCCAGCCCGGCGCCGAGGGCCATGCAGGAGTTGTCGACGCCGCCGGCCACGACGGGCACCCCGGCGGGGATGCCGGTCTCGGCGGCGGCCGCCGCGGTGACGGTGCCGACGACCGCGGTGGAGGCGACGATGTCGGGCCACCAGCCGGCCGGCACGCCGAGCGCCGCGAACACGTCCGGGCGCAGGGCGCGGGTCAGCAGGTCGTAGGCGCCCGACCCGGAGGCGTAGCTGGGGTCGGTGGCCTGCACGCCGGTGAGCCGGGCGTTGATCCAGTCCTTGCTGCCCAGGATGCGCGCGACCCGGGGGCCCAGCGCTGTCCCGGACCGCAGCCAGGCCGCCTTGAACACGGTGTACATGCCGGCGGGGAAGCCGTTGCCCGTGGACGCGTACCAGTCGTGCTCGGCCAGGTGCCCGAAGAAGGCCGTCGCGGCGGCCTCGCCGCGCACGTCCGACCAGATGGGCACGGACTCCAGCAGCGGCGCGCCGTCCGCGTCGACCGGCACCATCGCCAGGCTGTGACCCGACAGTGCCACGGCCCGGACCCGGCGCCCGGACAGCGGCAGCCGGCTCGTCGCCGCGGCCAGGGCGGCCCACCAGTCGGCCGGGCGCTGCTCGTGGCGGCCCGGGGCCGGATAGGCGGTCGGGTAGGCGACGAACGCGGTGGCGAGCACGCGCGCGGCGGCGTCGACGAGGGCGGCCTTGCAGCCGCCGGTGCCGAGGTCGAAGGCGAGGACCACATCAGGTGTCGTCATGCGCGCGGCATCCCCGATCGCATCCGGGACAGCCGCGTCTTCATGGTGCGGATGTCCTCCAGCGCGGACTCCTCGCGGCGCAGCAGCACCATCGTGGCGAGGATGTCGACGACGACGAGCTGGGCCAGGCGCGAGATCGTCGGCGTGTAGACGTCGGTGTTGTCCAGCGACTCGACGACGATGGCGATGTTGGACAGCTCGGCCAGCGGCGACGGGCCGCCGGTGATGCCGATGACGGTGGCGCCGCGCTCCCGCGCGACGCGCACGGTGTCGAGGATGGACACGGTGCGGCCGGTGTTGGAGATGGCCACGAACGCGGTGCCGGGCCGGCTGGTCGAGGCGGCCAGGAACTGCTGGTGGGTGTCGATCTGGGCCGAGCACGGCACACCGAAGAGCGGGAACTTCTGCTCGGCGTCCATCGCCACGATCCCGGACGCGCCGAGGCCGATGAACACGATGTGCGAGCAGGAGGCGAGGGTGTCCACGGCCCGGCCGATCGCGTCGAGATCGAGGTGGCGGCGCACGTGGTCCAGCGAGGTGATGGAGAAGTCGAAGATCTTGCCGACCGTGGTGGCGGTGTCGTCCTGGGCCTCGATGACCGACTGGGTGGCCGGCACGCCGAGGGCGACGCTCTGCGCCAGCTGGATGCGGAAGTCGTGGAAGCCGTCGCAGCCGATGGCGTTGGCGAAGCGCACGATCGTGGGCTGGCTGACCGCGGCCGCCTCGGCGAGCTCGGCCAGGGTCATCTGCACCACGCCGCGCGGGTTGGCCAGCACCACGTCGGCGACCTTGCGCTCGGAACGGCGCAGCTGGTCGAGGTGCTGGTTGATCCGTACGAGGACGGGGCCGCCGGCCGGGCCGTTCATCGACGCCCCCGCAGGACCATCGTGGCGCTGTGCACCGGCAGCTGGACGGTGACGCCGAGGCGCCCGGCGAGGCCGAAGTCGAATTCGGCAGGATCAGCGGTATTGAAGGCGAACATGCCCCAATGATGTGGGACGAGGGTGCCGATCCCGGCGGCGGCGCACAGCCGCACGGCCTCCTCGAAGGTGAAGTTGCCGGGCACGCCGTTGTCGCGGCGGTACGCGTCGCGCCCGTTGACCGGCAGCAGCGCCACGTCGACGGCCATGTTCCCCAGCCATTCGGCCAGGCCGTCCCAGGGCACGCAGTCGCCGGAGTGGTAGACCCTGGTGCCGGCGGCGTCGATGACGTAGCCGAGGAACCGGTCGTCGCCGTGCTCGTCGAACTCGCGCTCCTCGTGGGCGGAGGGCACCGCGCTGACCGCGAACGGGCCGTAACCGGTCTGCTCGCCTGCGCGCAGCGGGTCCAGCCGGGACGCGTCCGCGCCGCTGCGGCGCAGGGCCTCGCCGGCGACGGCGCGCGGGCAGACCAGGCGCAGCCGCGGCTGGTCTGCCATGAGCGGGGTCAGGGTCGCGGGGTCCATGTGGTCGGTGTGCGCGTGGGTGCACACCACGGCGACCAGCGGCGGCAGCTGCTGCGGGGCGAGCGGGGCGGGGCGCATGCGGATGTGCGGAAACAGGCGCCCGGCGTACTTCCCGGCGAGCGAGTCGGACAGATACGGGTCGATAGCGAGGTGCGCCGCCCCCGCGGTGAGCACGAACCCGGCCTGGCCGAGCCAGCGGGCCAGCAGGGTCACCGGACCTCCTGCGCCGCGTCGTAGAGCCGGTCGAAGCCGGCGCCCTCCGTCGGCAGGCCGAGGTCGAAGACGGCGTCGATGGCGCGGGTCCAGCCGTGCACGAAGTACCGCCACCCGTCCTCGACGGTGAGCGCGTCGGCGGCGGCGCGGGCCCGGGCCTGGCGCAGGAAGTCCAGCTCGCCGCGGTAGTTGAACTCCCAGACCGCCCCGCCGTGCGGGAAGACGGCCGCGTCGCTGAGCGGCGAGCCGGGCCGGTCCTTGCCCATCCCGGTCGCGTTGACCACGAGCGCGCCGGGGGCCAGCTCGGCCAGCAGCGCGTCGTGGTTGTCGCCGCGGGCCAGCAGCCGGGACTGCCAGGCGATGCCCGGGTCGCCCCCGGCGGTCGCCTTGACGATGGCCGCCAGGCGCTCGTCGGCGATGTCGGTGACCACCACCCGTGCGGGGGCGTCGGGGCCGGCCCGGTGGGCGAAGTAGTCGCACAGCGCGAGGGCGGCGCCGCCCGCGCCCATGACGAGCACGTCGCGCCCGGCGAGGGCGGGCACGATCGCGTGCAGTGACAGCTCGCTGGTGATGGTGTCCAGCGCCAGTCCGTCGATGCGGCCGTCGCCGGCGACGAGGGCGCTGACCTCGTGCAGCCGCGCGGCGTCGCCGTTGACGCCGCGCAGCTGGTCCCGGGTGGCGGCGTAGAGGTCGAGCTTGTGGGTGGTGACCAGGGCGCCGCGGGAGAGGGGGTCGTCGCGCAGGTGGGCCACGACCGCGCGGTAGTCGGCGGCGGGCGCGCCGACGGGGACGTCGATGCCGGTCAGCTCGACTCCGTCGAGGCCGAGCAGGGGGCGCCAGGCGGCGAAGACGCGGTGGATGGCGGAGGAGCCGGTGGTGACGCCGACGAAGTACATGGTCGGCGCGGTGGCCGGGACCAGGGTGGCGGGGGTGAGGACGGTGGGCATCAGGCACCGGCCTCGGCAACGAGCTGCACGGCGACGGCGGTGTTGATGCCGAAGCGGGTGGCGCCGGCGGCGAGCAGCGCGCGGATCTGCTCCAGCGAGCGGACGCCGCCGGATGCCTTGATCTCGGGCCCGGGGCCGGCGACCGCGCGAATGATCTCGACGTGCCGCGGGGTGGTGGCCACGCCCTGCCAGCCGGTGCCGGTCTTGAGCGAGGCGGCCCCGGCGTCCAGGGCGGCGCGAGCGGCGTCGCGAAGCTGCCCCTCGTCGAGCAGCCCGACCTCCAGGATGACCTTCACGGGCACCGCGCCCCCGACCGCCGACAGCACCGCCGCCACGTCCCGGCCGGCCGCGGCGAGCTCGCCCGAGCGCACCAGTCCGACGTTCATGACGACGTCCATCTCCTGCACGCCGGCCTCGATCAGCCACCCTGCCTCGGCGACCTTGATCGGGGTGGCCGAGCCGCCGGAGGGGAACCCGACCGGCGAGCCGGCGTTGGTGGTGGACCCGGCCAGCAGCGGGCGCAGCACCGGCAGCCAGGACGGCAGCACGTGCGCGGCCACGAAGTCGCCCGCGAGGGCGTGCCGGGCAAGGGCCTCGACGTCGGCGCGGCCGTGCTGGGCCTGGACCGCGCTGATGTCGACCATGCGGGCCAGGGCGCGGCCGGTCAGCTCATCGGGCGACATAGTTGGGGTTCTCCTTCAAGCGCCAGTCCCCGGCCTCGCCGACGGCCAGGTGCCGCATGCCGCCGGCGCGGGCGATGATGCCGTAGTCCTGCCCGGCGTCGGCCGGGTAGCAGAAGACGGTGACCAGATCGGTGTCGCCGACGTTGACGCTGCGGTGGATGTGCACCGGCGGGACGTAGGCGATGACGCCCGGCCGCAGCTCGGTGACGACGGTCTGCCCGTCGAGCGTCTCCATCAGCATGAGGCCGTGCCCGGCCACGCAGTGGTAGATCTCGGTCCGGTCGTGCTTGGCGTGGATGTGCCCACGGGTCATGTGGAACTCGTCGCCGACCTTGCCCGGCGAGAGCGTGGAGATGCCGGTGATGAGGTCGCCGGCCGCCTCGGACGGGCGGAACTCGTCGACGTGGTAGATGACCCGGTCGGCCTCCTGGGCCAGGCGGGCGGCGAACGCCCCGGCGTCGGCAAAGAGGCCTTCGAGGTCGGCCAGCCGCTTCTCGTACCGGCCCGTGCGGTTCGTCAGCCCGTCCGGCGTGACGACCAGCTCGGGGCCGCTGCGCACTTCGCTCACCGTGCTCCTCTGTCGTACGTGATGCTTGCTGGCTTCAGTTTGTAGCAAACTTACAAGACCGTGTCACGGGGAAGTTGAATCCGTTACACAAAGCCACCCCAGATGTAGTGAAGTTCCAGAATATCGAGACCTGCCATGTGGCAGAAGGCCAATGGAACGGACAAAAGCGCTCATTCAAACGGACGACGCGGACACGCGTGCGTAACGATCGGAAAATCTTGCGTTGACAACTTCCGGGCCGGATGTAGTGTGACTCCACAAGTGATGTGGGTTCACCCACAACCCCCACACGGAAGTCCACAGGTCACTCCGTGCGGACGGCAGGTGGACGGCAGGGAAGGGAGGTGGCGCGATGCAGGCAGCCGAGCGCCGGCGCGAGATCACCGAGATCGTCCGCAGCAGCGGGCGCGTGCAGGCAGCCGAGCTGTCGAGCCGCTTCTCGGTCAACGCCGAGACCATCCGCCGCGACCTGTCGGCGCTGGAGGCCGCGGGCGACCTGCGGCGGGTGCACGGCGGCGCCGTGGCCCGCGCGACGCTCGCCGCCGAGGGGCGCGTCTCCAGCCGGATCGCCGAGCGGCGCGACGAGAAGATCGCCATCGCCCGCGCCGCGGCCAAGGAGATCCCGCCCTTCGGCGCCATCTTCATCGAGGCCGGCTCCACCACGGGCCACCTCGCCGCGCTCCTGCCGGACCGCGGTGACCTGCTCATCGTCACCAACGCCCTGCAGATCGCCCTCGCCCTGACCGACCTGGGTCACTCGACGGTGATGACGATCGGCGGCCGGGTGCGCCCGGCGAGCTACGCCGAGGTCGACACCTGGGCCCTGGAGCGTCTGGCCGCGCTGCGCTTCGACGCCGCGTTCGTCGGCGCCAACGCGATCGACCTGGCGTGGGGTCTCTCCACACCCGATCCGGCCGAGGCGGCCGTCAAGGCGGCCATCCTCGCCTCCGCGCAGAAGTCGGTGCTGCTCACCGACAACACCAAGTTCGGCCTCCAGGCCGCCTGCCGCTACGGCGCGATCGAGGACATCGACCTCGTCGTGACCGACAGCGGCCTCAGTCCCGCCGTCGTCGAGGAGATCCGGGCCCTGGGCACCGAGGTCCGCCTCGCCGGCGGCTGAACCACTACCCCCGAAACACCGCATCCCAAGGCCCCGCACGGCCGCATGGAGAACACACCCCTTGGAGGAACGATGAACCTACGCACCGGGATCCGGTCGCTCACGCGCGGCACCGCCGTGCTGGTGGCCGTCGCGATGCTCGCCGCCGCATGCGGTGGCGGCGACGACAGCAAGGCCGCCTCCGGCCCGTCCGACGTCATCAGCGGCCGGCCCGCGCCGACCGATCAGAAGCCCAGCAGCCAGGTCAAGGTGGCGATGATCGGCTTCGCGAACAACCCGTACTGGGTGTCGGTGAAGTCGGGAGCGGACTACGCCAACCGGGTGCTCAGCTCCCGCAACGGCAAGGTCGACTGGATCGTCGCCGGCGACAACATCGACGTGCAGACGGTGTCGAGCGCCATCAAGGGCGCCGACGCGCAGGGGTACAAGGGCATCGGCTTCTTCATCGCCGGCGAGGGCAACTGCGCCGACATCAAGACGCTGTCGGCCAAGGGCGCCAAGCTCGGCGCGTACAACACGCTGTTCGACTGCGTCGGCTCCTCCGGCGGCACGGTCAACTACGCGCAGGAGCAGTACAAGGCCGGCCAGACCGCGGCCAAGGAGATGATCAAGGCGACCGGTGGCAAGGCCGGCAAGGTCGGCGTCATCGTCAGCCAGTTCACCGCCCCGGGCTCCGAGCAGCGCCGTAAGGGCTTCGTCGACGGCCTGCAGGGCTCCAGCCTGACCCTCGTCGGGCAGGGCGTGGAGGCCAAGGACTCCGCCTCCAACACCTTCACGGCCGCGCAGAACTACCTGCAGTCCAACTCGGACCTGGTCGGCATCTACGCCACCGCCGGCGGCCCGTTCGGCGCCGCGCAGGCCGTCGCCGCCGCCAAGAAGCAGGACACGGTCAAGGTCATCGGCTTCGACATCACCACCGAGAACATCGACGCGATCAAGAACGGCTCGATGTACGGCGTGATCGGCCAGGACGCGTTCGGCCAGGGCTACAACGTCGCCATCCAGCTGTACAACGCCGTCGTCACCGGCAAGAACCCGGACCAGGTCGCCCAGGAGGCCGAGGCTCCGTTCGTGACCAAGGACAACCTGGCCCAGCACGACCCGTCCTCCGTGCCGCTGGGCACGCCGGGCGCGTCCTGACCGGCAGCACCTGAAGGTTGTGGCAAGCATGACGAGCACTGAGAAGCCGGCGGCCCTCGCGGTCGCCGGCCTGGCGAAATCGTTCGGCGCCGTCCGGGCCGTGCGCGACGTGTCGCTGGCCTTCCCGGCCGGGCAGGTCACCGGGCTGCTCGGCGAGAACGGCGCGGGCAAGTCCACCCTCATCCGGCTCTGCTCCGGCGAGATGCGCCCCGATCGCGGGCGGCTCACCCTCGCCGGGCAGGAGGTGAGCTTCGGCTCGCCGCTCGAGGCGATCGCCGCCGGCGTCGTCGTCGTGCACCAGGAGCCGCTGCTCATCAGCGAGCTCACCATCGCCGACAACCTGTTCCTCTACGACCTCGGCGAGCGGCCCGCCTACGCGGCCGCCCGCCGGGGCGAGAACGTCGCCCGGGCCCGCGAACTGCTGCACGACCTGGGCATGACCGACTACCTGCCGGACCCCGCGACGCTGTGCCGCGAGCTGTCGGCCGCCTCCCGGCAGATGGTGGACATCGTGCGGGCCCTGTCCCGCCGGCCCAAGGTGCTCTTCCTCGACGAGCCCAACTCCAGCCTCACCCACGAGGAGTCGGAGCGGCTGTTCAGCGTCGTGCGGCGGCTGCGCGCCGACGGCGTGGCGGTGGTGCTGGTCAGCCACCGTCTCGCCGAGGTGTTCTCGATCGTCGACCACGTCATCGTGCTGCGTGACGGCACGTTCGTCGCGGCCGGCGACCCGACCGAGATCAACGAGCAGCGGGCCGTGGCGCTCATGGCCGGCGAGCGCAAGCGGGCCGTGGTCGCCGAGACCGTCGCGGAGCGCCGCGACGCCGTCGCGCACGCCCGGGACGCCGAGGTCGCGCTGGAGCTCGCCAACCTCTCGGGCGAGGGCTTCGCCGACGTGAGCTTCGCGCTGCGCCGCGGCGAGATCCTCGGCATGTCCGGCCTGGTCGGTGCCGGGCGCACCGAGATCGCCGAGGCGGTCATCGGCGCGCGGCGCATCAGCGGCGGCCGGGTCCTGGTCGGCGGCCGCCCGGTCCGCATCTCCGGCCCCGGGCGGGCCCAGAAGCTCGGCATCGCCTACGTCGCCGAAGAGCGGCGCACCGAGGTCTTCCACGCCCAGACGGTCGGCTACAACCTCACCGTCCGCATTCTGTCCACGCTCGGGCCGCTCGGCTTCGTCTCGGCCCGGCGCACCAACGCCGCGGCGCGCGAGCTCACCCGCCGCTTCGGGGTGAAGACGGCCTCCACCGAGGCGCCGATCACCTCGCTGTCCGGCGGCAACCAGCAGAAGGTGCTGCTGGCCCGCGCGCTGGCCGCCAAGCCACGGGTGCTGATCCTCGACGAGCCGACCCGCGGCGTGGACGTCGGCACGAAGGCCGAGATCTACGCGACCCTGCGCGAGCTGGCCCACACCGAGGGCCTCGCCGTGTGGTTCATCTCCTCCGAGCTCGAGGAGGTCGTGGAGCTGGCCGACCGCGTCGTGGTGGTCCGCCAGGGCCGGCTGACCCTCGACGCCCCCAACACCGCAGGACCGCAGCCCATCGTGGCCGCCGCCATGGGATCGACCGAAGGATGAGCATGTCTGCCCCAACCGTCACCGCACCGGCCCCGCCGCGCAGCCGCTCCGCGAAGGACGTCGCGCGCACGGTCTTCAAGCGGCAGGAGACCGGCCTGCTCGGCGTGATCATCCTGCTGGGCTTCGTCGTCAGCCTCATCAACAGCAACTTCCTGCGCACGGACAACCTGTACAACGTCCTGCAGACCGTCGTCGTGGTCGGCGTCATCGCCGTCGGCCAGACGTTCGTGCTCATCGCCAAGGAGATCGACCTGTCGGTCGGCTCCGTGCTGGCGCTGTCCGCGGTCACCGCCGGCTCCGTCTACGGCAGCGGCGCCAACCCGTGGATCGCCATGCTCGCCGGCATCGCCGTCGGCGGCGTCTGCGGCCTGCTCGTCGGCACCGTCGTGGTCATCGGCCGGGTCAGCTCGTTCATCGTGACCCTCGGCATGCTGTCCATCGCCCGCGGCCTCACCCAGCTCGTCACCGGCGGCCTGCCCCAGTCGATGCCTTCCGAGCTGTCGTTCATCGGGCAGGGCCGGGTGTTCGGCGGCGTGCCGGTCAGCGTCATCATCTTCATCGTGCTGGTCCTCCTCGGCCAGCTGCTGCTCACCCGCACCGTCTTCGGCCTGCGGGTCACGGCGATCGGCGACAACGACGCCGCCGCCCGCACCGGCGGCATCCCGGTCGGGCGCACCCGCATCCTCACGTTCGTGCTCATCGGCCTGCTCGCGGGCCTGGCCGGCATCATCTTCTCCACCCAGGTCGGCGTCGCCGAGGCGCAGGCCGGCACGGGCTACGAGCTCGACGTCATCGCCGCCGCGGTCATCGGCGGGGCCAGCCTCTCCGGCGGCCGCGGCTCCATCATCGGCGCGTTCCTCGGCGCCTGCCTGCTCGGCGTCCTGCGCAACGCGTTCATCCTGCTCGCCCTCTCGCCGTTCCTGCAGCAGCTCAGCATCGGCCTGGTCATCGTCCTGGCCGCGCTGTTCGACCAGGGCCGGCAGGGCAACCTGCGCCACCTGAGCCCGGCCGCGCTGCGCCAGCGCTTCCTGTCCGGCCGCTGAGCCGGTTCCGTTCTCGAAAGGACCCTGAACATGAAGCCTCAACCCTTCCGCGTCCACGACCAGCGGGTCGTCAAGGCGTTCGTCGAGGCGCGCCGCTCCCACACCGCCGACGAGCCGCGGCTGAAGTTCGGCTGGAGCAACTGGGGCTTCGGCACCGAGGAGCTCGGGGTGTCGGCGGAGCGGCTGGCGAAGTACGGCGTGCGGTACATCGAGCTGCACGGCAACCTGTACTCCGACGACTTCGGCTACAAGCCCGACGCCACCCTCAAGACCCTCGGCGACCACGGCATCACCGTCTCGGGCATCTGCGGCATGGTCACCCCCGACCAGGAGTTCGCGCACAACAAGCCGCACGTGCGCGCCCGGGCCGTGGAGTACTTCCGCCGGCAGGCCGCCTTCACCCAGGCCGTCGGCGGGACGTACCTGCTCTTCGGCGCGGGCTCGGTCGGGCGCCCGGCCGCGTTCGACTCCTACGAGCTGGAGCGCTCGGCGAGCACCATGCGCCACGTCGCCGACGACTTCGCCCGGGCCGGCATCCGCGGTGCCGTCGAGCCGATCCGGCCCGAGGAGACGAGCGTCGTGCACACCTTCGAGCAGGCGCTGCGGCTGCTCGACCTCGTCGACCACCCGGCGATCTCGCACATCAACGGCGACACCTACCACATGCTCAGCGGCGAGCTGCACATCGGCGCCACGCTGCTCGACCACGGCCACCGGATGCTCAACCTGCACCTGGCCGACACCAACCGGCGCGCCCTCGGCCACGGCCTGCTCGACCTCGACGTCATCATCATGGCGTTGTACGCGATCGGCTACCAGCGCGGCGACAACTACTGCTCGGCCGAGCCGCTCGGCGCCGGTGGCAACCCGTACGCGGCGATGAACCTGCCGCCGCAGGCCGACAAGCTCGACGAGCTCGTCCGGGTCACCGCGGAGACGTTCCGCGAGCGGGAGCAGGAGGTCCTCGGGGCCTCCGACGAGGAACTGTTCGCGCTGTACCAGATCGACGGCGAATAGTGACCGGCTTCACCCTGCACGTGGTCTGCCCCAACCCGGCCCTCGACCGGCTGCAGGTCGTCGAGCACTTCGCGCCGTTCGAGGTCAACCGGGTCGTGGACGTGCGGAGCCTCCCCGGCGGCAAGGGCATGATCGTGTGCCGGGGCGCCCGGCGCCTCGGGGCCACGGTCGCCGCCCACGGCTTCGTCGGCGGCTTCGTCGGCCAGGTCATCCGCCGCGGCTGCGAGGAGATGGGCGTCGCCGACCGGCACATCGAGATCGGCGGCGAGACCCGGGTGACGCCGGTCGTCATCGAGCGGACCACCGGGCGCTCGACGGTGCTCAACGAGCGCGGTCCCCAGGTCACCCGCGGCGAGCAGGACCAGCTCGCCGCGGGCCTGGCCGCCGCGGTCGTGCCGGGCGACGTGGTCGTCTCCACGGGCAGCCTGCCGCCCGGGTGCGCGCCCGACCTGCACGCCGTCGTCGCCCGCGCGGCCCTGAGCCACGGCGCGACGGCCCTCGTCGACGCCCACGGCGACGCCCTCGCCCGGGTCATCGACGACGCCGGCAGCCACGGTACGCGCGACGGCCGGCTGGTGATCAAGCCCAACGCCCACGAGCTGGCCGGCATCCTGGGCCGCGATCTGTCCGACCCGGCCGACCTGCTCGCCGCCGCGCGCGAGCTGCACGCCGCGACCGGCGCCACCATCGTGGTCACCAGCGGCGCCAGCGGCGCCGTCTGGGTCGGCCCCGGCGAGCAGCTCACCGCGGACAGCCCGGCGGTCGACACGGTCAACGCCACCGGCTCCGGGGACTCGTTCCTGGCCGGGCTCGCGGTGGCACTCGGCCGCGGCGAGACGCCGGAAGCGGCCCTGACCCTGGCGGCGGCGATGGGCGCGGCCAATGCGGCCTCGCTCGCCCCGGACGTCGACCCGGACCTGGTCGCCACCCTCCGCGAACGCGTGACGGTCTCCAAATGAGCTTGTTTCTCGGTGTCGACATCGGCACCACCCGGACGAAGGTCGGCTGCTACGACGCCGAAGCCGGACGGCTCATCGCGCTGTACTCGGCGCCGACCGAGGTCAGCGACGACGCGTGGGGCGGGCGGCGCGACGCCGCCCGGCTCACCGCGGCGGTGGCCGGGCTGCTGCGGCAGCTGCTGGACGACCCGGCCGTCCGCCCGCAGGCCGTCGCCGGCATCGGCGTCGGCTCCGTCGGCGAGGAGGTCGTGATGCTCGGCGCCGGCGGCGAGGTCACCGCCCCGGTGCCGGCGTGGTTCGCCGGCCACGGCCGCGAGGCCAAGCCGCACGCGGGCGAGGCCTGGGCCGGCGTCGACGACACGTTCTCCGTCTTCAAGCTGCTCTGGCTGGACCGCGCCGGCCTGCTCGGCGGCGCCCGCACGTTCACCTCCCTCGCCGACTTCGTCGCCCGGGACCTTCTGGCCGACCCGTCCGCGCCGGTGTTCCTCAACGTCTCGCACGCCTCCCGCACCGGCCTGCTCGACGTGCGGGCCGGCAGCCTGGACGAGACGGCCCTGCCCTCCCTCGGCCTGGGTGCCCTGCGCCTGCCCGCCCTCACCGGCAGCGCCACGGTCGTCGGGCACACCTCCGGCGCCGGGGTCCTGCCCCGGGGTGTCGCCGTCGTCACCGGCGGCCACGACCACATGTGCGGGGCATTCGGCTCCGGCGTGCGCAAGCCCGGCGACGTCTACGTCTCGGCGGGCACGTCGGAGGCGCAGGTGCTGCTCGTCGACGCCCTGCCCGAGCGGGTCGACGCCGGGATCGACGTGGGCGTCTTCGTCGCGGGCGGGCTGCGGTACCTGCACCGCGCCACCCCGTCCGGCCGCTTCTACCAGTCGTGGCGGCGGATGCTGTACGCCGAGCAGCCCGACGATGTCATGTGGTCCGAGGTCGACGCGGCCCTGGACGCCGTCGGTCCGGCCGCCATCGACTCGGACGCGCGCACGGTACGCCCGGCCGCCCTGCCGATGGACGTCACCCGGGCCCAGGCGATGGCCAGCCTCCTCAAGGGCCTGGCCGTCGAGGCCGACGCCACCACCACCCGTCTCGGTGCCCTCGGCGGCACCCGGATCGCGGACGTGACCGTCGCGGGTGTCGCCGCCGGCTGGGCTCCCTGGCGCCGGCTGCGTCAGGACGCCACCGCGCGCCGGCTGCGCTTCGTCGCCGAGCCGGAGGCCACCGTCCTCGGCGTGGCCGCCCTGGCCAGGCTCGGCGTCACCGGCGCGGCCGACGTACCCACCCGAATCCTCGCGAAGGACCTCGCCTCATGAGCAGCATTGTCGATGTCGTCGGCGGCAACCGGATCGTCCCCGTGGTCGTGCTGGACGACCCGGCCGCCGCGGAACCCCTGGCCGACGCCCTGGTGGCCGGCGGCCTGCCGATCGCCGAAGTCACGTTCCGCACGGCCGCGGCCGCCGCGGCGATCGCCCGGATGGCGAAGCACGGCGGCGTCACGGTCGGCGCCGGCACGGTCACCACCCCGGCCCAGGTCGACGCGGCCGTGGCGGCGGGCGCCACGTTCGTCGTCTCCCCGGGTCTCAGCGCCGCGGTCGTGAACCGGTGTCGTTTCCACAACGTGCCCGCCCTGCCCGGCGCCACCACGGCGACCGAGATCATGGCGGCGCTGGAGCTGGGCGTCGACGTGCTGAAGTTCTTCCCCGCCGGCACGTCCGGCGGCGCCCGGGCGGTGGCCGCGCTCGCCGCCCCGTTCGCCCAGGTCCGCTTCGTGCCGACGGGCGGGATCGACGCGTCGAACGTGCGTGACTACCTCGGCGTGCCCTCGGTGCTGGCCGTCGGCGGCAGCTGGATGGTGCCCCGCGCGTCGATCGCCGCCGGCGACTTCGCCGCGGTGACCGCCCTCGCCGCGGAGGCCGTGGCCGCCGCGGCGTGACACCGCCTCGATGCCCCCGCCTTCACTCGCGGTCCCGTGGCGACGGGGTCAGAGGCGGGCGGCCACGGCGGAGCGGAGTTCAGGCAGGCGGCCGTGCAGCAGGCCCGGGCACTGGGTGTTGTTGAAGTCCTTGTGGCCGTAGATCTCGGTGGCGGGGATCGCGTACTGGCGGCAGGTGAACGCGCAGAAGGCGATCAGGCTCGACCACAGCGCGGCCGGGGGTTGTTCGGTGAGGTAGGTGCCCTCGTTCTCGATGCCGATGGCCTGGTCGTTCTGGCCGACGCAGTGGGCGCCCTGCACCATGGTCTGGCTGTGCAGCAGCGCGTACAGGCTGCCGTGGCGGCCCTCGGTGAGCCAGCCGCCACGGCTGTTGGTGAAGTGCTGCCCGCTGTCGATCCAGCCGTTGGCGTCCATGTGCAGGTCCTGGATCTCGCGGGAGGCGGCGAAGGCCTGCGCGCGTGAGGTGTCGGCCGAGTTGGCCAGCGCCGTGTGGTGCACGATGATCTTGTTCGGTCGGTGCTGGACGATGGTGAGCGGGCCGGCCGGCGGGCGGGCGCCCCAGGCGCCGCAGCTGTCGATCGACGGCTGGTCGGGCGCTGCCAGCGCCGCACCGGCGGAAGGGTCGGCGACGGTCAGCAGCGCCGCGGCGCCGCCGAGCAGGACGGCGCCGCGCAGGGCGCCGCGACGGGTGAGACGGGCCATGGCAGGAGCCTCCCGAGAGCGTCGGTGCTAACTTACCGGATCCATCGAAGTTTGTAACCTTCCTGCATCGCGGCACATTACACCTGCTCACGGTGCTGCGTCCATCGAAGTTCTTCGCCATAAATTTCGATGGCTGCCTATTGAAAGTTTCCCACCACCGTGAGCTAATCGGCGAAGCTATCTGCCACACCCCCGGAGCAAGGAGGCGCATTGTGTCCAAGAGAGCCCTCGCGGCACTGTCCCTGGCGGCCGCTCTCGTCACCACGGTCCTCACCGGCGGCCCGGCCTCGGCCGCCACCGTCACCTACGGCCAGGACGTCTCGGGCCACCAAGGCAACGTCAACTGGGCGGCGCAGTGGAACGCCGGCTCGCGGTTCGCGTACGTCAAGGCGACCGAGGGCACGTACTACACGAACCCGTACTTCGCCCAGCAGTACAACGGCTCGTACAACATCGGCATGATCCGGGGCGCCTACCACTTCGCGATCCCGAACGGCGGCGGCGGGGCCGCGCAGGCCGACTACTTCGTCGCGCACGGCGGGGGCTGGTCCAAGGACGGCAAGACGCTGCCCGGCGCGCTGGACATCGAGTACAACCCCTACGGCGCGACGTGTTACGGGCTGTCGCAGGCGAGCATGGTGAGCTGGATCCGCGCGTTCCTCAACCAGTACCACACCAGGACCGGCCGCTGGGCGACCATCTACACGACGACCGACTGGTGGGTCACCTGCACCGGCAACTACAGCGGCTTCTGGGCCAACTCCCCGCTGTGGCTCGCCCGATACAGCAGCAGCCCCGGCACCCTGCCCGCCGGCGCGCCGACGTGGTCGTTCTGGCAGTACTCGAGCACCGGCCCGTTCGCCGGCGACTCGAACCAGTGGAACGGCGCCCTCGACCGGCTCAAGGTCCTGGCCTGCAACGGCCCCTGCTGAGCCCGCAACGCACCTGCTGAGGTCGCTGCCCCCGCCCGCGGGACCTGCGGGCGGGGGCACGACGCCACCGGGTCCTGGCCCGCCGCGCCCACTACTCGGCCAGCACGCTCGCCGAGGCGGCGAAGGGCGACCGCCTGCCGTCGCGGGAGGTCACCGTCGCCATTGCCGAGGCGTGCGGCGGCGACCCCGGCGAATGGCTCGCGCGATCGCGCAGACCGCGGAGCGCGTCCACGCCGGCCTCGACCCGGCCGGGCCGGCGGCCGCCCGCCGGATCCTCCTGCGGCTCACCGCGCTCGGCGACGGCACCGAGGACACCCGCCGGCCGATCGTCCGCGCGGAGCTCGACGGCGTCGCCGACCCGGCCGTCACCGCCAGGGTCCTGGCCGAGCTCGCCGACGCCCGCCTGGTCGTCCTCGGCGACGGCACCGTCGAGGTCGCGCACGAGGCCCTGATCCGGGCCTGGCCGCGGCTGCACCGCTGGCTCACCGACGACCGCGCCGCCCTCGTCGCGCACCGGCGGCTCACCGACGCGGCCCACACCTGACGGACCCTCGACGGTGACAGCGGCGCCCTGTGCCGGGGCGCGCAGCTCGCCGCCGCGCAGGGCCTGCCCGGGCTCAACCAGCTGGAGCCGGCGTTCCTCGAGGCCAGCAACGACCTGGCTGAGCGGGAGCAGGCCGGCGCCCGGCGGCAGGCGCGCCGGCTCAAGCGGCTCGTCGCCGGCATGGCCGTGCTGCTGGTGCTCGCCGTGCTCGGCGGTGCCGTCGCGATCCGCCAGCGCCAGGACGCGCGCCGGCAGCAGGTGGCGGCGCCGGCCGAGGAGGTGTCGCTGCGGTCCCGGTCCTTGCTGGCCACCGACCCGGAACTCGCCGGCCTGCTGGCGGTCGAGGCCGAGCGCCTGCACTCGACGACCGAGACCCGCGGCGCCGTGCTCAGCGCCGCCGTGACGCCCCGGCGGCTCGAGCTCAACGTCGGCGGGCCGTCGATCTACGCCGTCGCGTTCGACCCCGGCCGCTCGCTGCTCGCCTCCGCCGCGGGCGACGGCACGATCGGCCTGTGGGACCCCGCCCGCGGCACCCGCACCGGCACACTGACCGGCCACTCGGGGCGGGCGGCGAACGTCGCGTTCAACGGCGACGGGGCGCGCCTCGCCTCAGTCGGGATCGATGGCGCCAAGGGCTCCGTCATCATCTGGGACGTCGCCACCGGGCGGCCGGTGCACCGCTTCGACGACGACAACCTCGGCTCGGCGATGGCGTTCAGCCCCGACGGCGCCACCGTCGCCGTCGCCAAGGGCAACACCATCGCGCTGTTCCACGTCGGTACCGGCGGCAGGACCGTCCTCGGTGGACAGGGACCCGCCATCGGGTCGCTGACGTTCAGCCACGACGGGACGCTGCTCGCCTCCGCCGACGGTCACGCGCCCAAGGTGTGGAACGTGGCCGTGGGCACCGTCGCCGCCGAGAACGGCGCCATCACCGTCTGGGACCTGCGGCGGCGCGAACGCCTCGAGACGCTGCAGGACCGCGGCCGCACCGAGACGGTCACCGTCGCGCTGAGCCGCGACGGCACGTACCTCGCCTCCGCCGGCTTCAACGGCACGATCGTCCTGCACGACCTCGCCGCCCGGCGGTTCGGCGGGTTCACCGCACGAGTGCACGACGTCAAGGCCGGCCCCGCCGGCAGCGACGGGACGGTGGGGCTGTGGGACACCGACGGGAAGGCGCTGACCGTCCTGAGTGGACTCGGCGACGAGGTGCAGACCGTCGCGTTCCACCCGGCGGGCAGGTGCTCGCCGGCATCACCCGTACCAACACCGTCACCATCTGGGACATCCGGCTGGGCCGGCCCGCGACGGCGCCGCTGCGCGCCAACGGCTCGGGCGTCTCCACCGACCTCGCCTTCGACGCCACCGGCGGGTTCCTCGCCGCGGCGACCCTCGGCCCCTCGCTGTGGGACGTGCGGGACGGCGGCGCGCCGGTCGACCGCACCGCCCCGCTCGACCAGCGGATCGTCACGTCGCTGGTGTTCACGCCCGACGGCCGCCGGCTCATCGGCGCGAGCGCCGGTGGCTTCGTCAACGTGTGGGACACCGCGACCGGACGCCAGCTGAGCCGGGTCGACACCGGCCAGAGCGCCGTGCAGGACATCGCCGTCAGCCCGGACGGCGGCCTGCTCGCGACGGCGGCCTGCTCGCGACGGCAGGCGACAGCCGGACCGTCGAACTCTGGGACACGGCGACCGGCCGCGAGCTCGCCGTCCTCAGTGGACACACGGCGCCGGTGCAGGTGCTCGCCTTCGACCGGGGACGGCCGCCGGCTCGCGTCCGCGGGCGACGACCACTCCGTCATCGTCCGGGACGTCGCCGGCCGGCGGCCGCTCGCCACCCTGACCGGGCACACCGCGCGGGTGCGCGGACTCGCGTTCACCGCGGCCGGCACGCTCGTCTCGGGCGCCGCGGACGGCCGGGTCGTCAGCTGGTCGTTCGACGTCGCCGCCGCGCGGTCCCAGGTCTGCGCCGGTCGCGCGCTGACCCGGCAGGAGTGGGCGGCGCACCTGCCGTCGGTGGCGTACCGCCCGGCCTGCGGCCGCTGACCGCCGGATGGCAGACTGTCCGCGTGGATCTTGAGGGCCTCCGGGACGCCGTGCTGGCCCTCGCCCGGCCGGCGCTGGAGCTGGCGGTGCTCGAGGACTGGGAGGGCGAGGACGACGAGATCGCCGACGGCGGCCGGTACGCCGGCAACTACGGCGGCCTGCCGCACCTGCCGCCCGGCGTCGCGTGGCCGGCGGTCGGCGGCGAGCCGCTCACCCTCCTCGCCCAGCTGCGCTGCGCCGCCCTCGCCGACCTGCTGGGTGAGGAGTGGACGCTGCTCCGCGACGGCCTGCTGCTGTGCTTCGCCGCGGTCGGGCGCGACGAGCCCGACGCCGGCAGGGTGCTCCACGTGCCCGAGGGCCCGCCGGTACCGGAGGCGCCACAGCACGCGGAGGTCATTCCGCCGCAACCGCTGGGTGCGTGGACGGTCCGGTCCGTGCCGGAGTTCGGCGACCCGGCCGTGCGCGCCCTGCTGCACGAGCATGGCCCGGCGCTGATCGACGTCATCCGGGCGCTCGCCCCGGAACACACCCCGCACCAGGTCCTGGGCTGGCTCGGCGACGGCTACCACCCGCACCCGCGGCCCGGCAGCCGGCCGCTGCTCCAGCTGGAGGGCGAGGAGGGCACCGCGTGGGGTGAGCTGGTCCGGCTGGCGTTCGTGCTCCCCGACGAGGACCTGCGGGCGGGCCGGCTCGACCGGGTCCAGCTGACCTACGAGGTCGCCTGACCGCGCAACACTCGACGACCGCTCAACGCTCGACGACCGGTCACAGCTCGATGACCGCGAACGGGTAGAACGGCACCTTCTCCAGCTCCTCGATCGTCACCGGGGACGGCCGGCCGTCCTGGTCCAGGGCGTGGAAGGTGCCGCCGAGGTCGTCGCGGATCGTGCGCAGCACGGCGGCGAAGCGTCCGGTGTCGGCGCCGAGCATGATGGCGTTCCACTCGAAGACGATGCGCCGGATCCGCTTGTCTCGGATGAGCTGCATCATGCCCATGAACGCGTGGTACTCGCCGCCCTCGATGTCGATCTTCAGCAGGTCGACGACCGGGACGTCCTTGAGCGCGTCGTCGAGCCGCACCGCCGGCACCTCGATCATCGTGATGTCGTCGAGGCGGTGCGCGTGCGTGGGCCGCTCCTGGATGGACGAGTCACCGACGAACTTCGCCGACGCGTGGAACTTGACCGACGTGTTCTCCGAGTACGCCGCCTCGGTCCGCACCACGATGTCGTGGTCGGTCAGCCAGTTCATCGCCAGGTTGTCCTTGAGCAGCTCCGCGGTCGTCGGGTTGGCCTCGAACGCGATGATCCGGCCGCCGGTGCCGACGAGCTTCGCCGCCAGCACCGTGAAGTAGCCGACGTTCGCGCCGACGTCGACGATCGTCTGACCCGGCTTCAGGTTGTTGGCGAGGAACTTCGTCAGTGGCGGCTCGATCGCGCCCCACGTGGTCAGCGCCGGCATGAGGCTGTAATCGTCGGCGGGGACGACGAGCATGCCGCCGTAGGCCAGATCGATGAGCATCCGGTCCCGCCCGATGTAGGTGCCGCGCATCGGTTCCCCCTGTCCCCGCCGCGTCGTCGGTACGATCATCATGGCATCGCCGGGCCGGCCGGGGGACGCGTTCCGCCGGGTTGCCGTCGCGGCGCGACTCGGGTGCGGACATTCAGTCGCCGGCCGGGCCGCCGGTTCTGGCGGCTGATGCTGGTCGCGTTCGGACTCGTCGCCGCCGGGTACACCGTCCTCGCCGTCGCCGGGTTCCGCGACACGTCGATCCTGCCGCCGATGCCGGTCCCGGCGGCCGTCCTCGCCGGCGCCGGCTTCCTCGCCGCCATGTGGGCGATGGCACGGGTCCCGCTCGGCATCACGAGCGCCGGCGAACGCTGGCGGCAGTGGCTGGACCGCGCGATCGCCTTCCTCGGCTGCGGCACCGTCCTGTTCCACGTCGGCCTGGCCCCGGTGATGACGGCGACCACGCCGTGGAGCACCCAGACGGTCGTCCTGCTGGGGCTGTCGCTCGTGCTCGCCGCCGGAGGCATCACCAAGGTCGCCTACATCCGCGGCGGCCCGATCGACCGGTCCGCGCTGCGCCTGATCGGCTCGACCGGCCTGACCGGTGCCGTCGTCGCGCTGCTGCTCATCCACGGCGGCGACGCCGGGTCCGTGGCGGACCAGGCGGTGGTCATGCCGTTCGCGGCGGTCCTCGGCACCCTCGCCGTGCGCCGCCAGTGGCAGCACACCGCCGGCGGACCTGGCCGCGCCGGGGCGTGGCTGCCCTACCTGACCGTCGCCGCGGTCGACGTGCCGCTCATCGCCGTCATCCCCGGCGAGCTGACCACGGCCGACCAGTTGGTGATCGCGGCGTCTGTACTGGTGACAGGGCTCGTCACCGTCCGGCAGTTCGTCGCGTTCCGGGAGAACGCGCGGCTGCTCGCCGACAAGCGAGCCTCCCAGGAACGCCTCGAGCACGACGCCACCCACGACGGCCTGACCGGGCTGCCCGCCCTCGGTGTCCGTCTCGCCCTCGACGACTTCGGCACCGGCGAGTCGTCCCTCAGCCTGCTGCGCGCCTTCCCCTGGGCGACACCCTGGGCCAGGGCTGCCACCTGGCCCGCCCCATGCCCGCCGCCGAGATGACCCGGCTCCTGGCCACCCAACGCGACCTTGTCGCCCCGTCCTGACCGCCGGTCGTCCGCGCCCCGTCGCCCGGGTCCGACGTCGCGCGATCAGGTCTCAGCCGACAGCCCAATGCCAGAGTGTGCTGACGATGGCGCCCAAACCCCACAAGAACAGCACCGCACCGAGCATTCGCTCGAGAAGCACCGTGCGGGCCTCCCGGCGAGCCAGCCGTTCGTCGGGGACACCGCGGCGGAACGGGCTGAACGGTGCCACCAATCGCGACGACAGCGCGACGTGCTTCGTGACCAGCCCCTTGTAGTTCGTCGCGGCCACGAGCCCGACCACCGTCAGGACCAGCCCCCCGGCCACGAGCACCACGCGACCCCTTTCGGAGAGCTGCCGGCACATCCCGAGATCGCCGCTGGCCATCGACACCCGGCCTCCGGCACCGGTCCCTTGGCTACGAGCCAGTGTAGGCGGCGCATCGGTGCGCTCGACAGCGCCGCTGCTTCCTCCCGCCGTGGTGACGGAAACGGTAGGTATCGCACTGTTGGGGCCGAACCCTCCGTTGCCCAGCTCCAGACAGCAGCGGCGGAACAGCGCCGGCAGCGCGGCGCCGACGGCGTCCTCGACGGCGCGCGACTCCTGCGGCGTGGCGGCCATCATCGCAGCGGGGTACGACACATCTCGGATTCCCTGGGCTTGCCGGGGACATCGAAAAATCCGCAGACGGCGAACAGTTCGGGAGGGACGTCGCGCGCGGGTATGGGGCAGCATGGAAGGGGTGGAGGTCGGGGGGTCCGCGGGGTTTCTGGTCCGGCTCGGGTGGCAGATCAGGGGCAGGGTCGCGCTCGGGGCGATGTTCGGGGCGTTGTGGTTCATGAGCATGGCGTTCACGCCGTTCCTGATCTCGCAGGCGATCGACAGGGGGTTGCAGTCGCGCCGGCCGGCGGTGCTGGCCGGGTGGGCCGGGGCGGTGCTGGTGGTGGGAGTGGCGAGCGCGGGGCTGGGGATCATGCGGCATCGGAGCATGACGAAGCTGCGGATGACGGCGGCGCTGCGGACTGCGGATCTGATCATGACGCACGCGACGCGGCTGGGGGCGGCGTTGCCGCGCGGGGTCACGGCGGGGGAGGTCGTCACGATCGGCATCTCCGACGTGTGGACGATCGGGCGGGCGATGAACGTCGGTGGGGTCGGGGTGGCGTCGACGCTGGCCTACACGGTGGTGGCGGTGCTGCTGGCCCGGACGTCGGGGACGCTTGCCGTGGTGGTGCTCGCCGGGGTGCCGGTGCTCGTGCTGCTCGTCGGGCCGTTGCTGCGGCGCACGCAGCGGGCCGGGCTGCGGTACCGGGACCGACAGGGCGAGCTCAACGCGCGGCTGGTCGACGTGCTGGGCGGGCTGCGGATCCTCAACGGGCTCGGCGGCAAGGACATCTACCACGGGCGTTACCAGGCCGAGTCCGCGCGGCTGCGGGACCAGGGGTACCGGGTCGGTGGCCCGTCCAGCTGGATCGGGGCGCTCGGCGGCGGGCTGCCGGTGGTGTTCCTCGGGGTCGTCGTGTGGCTCGCCGCCCGGCAGGCCGCGGCGGGGGAGCTCACGGTCGGCGAGCTGGTCGCGGTCTACGGGTACACCGCCATGCTCGTGATCCCCGTCGATGTGATGATCTTCTGTGCGTCCGACGCGGCGCGGGGCCTCGTCGCGGCCCGGCGGGTGGTGGACTTCCTGAAGCTGCCCGTCGACGACGCGGGCGGGACGGCGGCGCCGGACGGGCCGGCCACGCTGCGGGACCCGGAGTCCGGGGTGGTCGTGGAGCCGGACCGGCTGACCGCGCTCGCCGGGGCGCGGCCGGAGGAGGCGGCGGCGGTGATCGACCGGCTCGGGCGGTACGGGCCGACCGGCGCCACCTGGGGAGACCGGCGGCTCGCCGAGATCGCGCAGGCCGAGGTGCGGGCCCGGATCCTGGTCGCCGAGCACGACGCGGACCTGTTCGCGGGGCCGCTGCGGGAGGTGGTCGCCGGGCGGGACGAGCCCGACGACAACCTGGTGCGCGCGGCGATCCGGACCGCGGTCGCGCACGACGTCGCCGCCGAGCTGGACCGCAGGGTCGAGTGGGGCGGGCGGAACCTGTCCGGCGGGCAGCGGCAGCGGGTGCGGCTGGCCCGCGCCGTCCACGCCGACCCGGAGCTGCTGCTGGTCGTCGAGCCGACGTCGGCGGTCGACGCGCACACCGAGGCGGCCATCGCGGAGCGGTTCACGGCCGCGCGGGCCGGGCGCGGCACCGTCGTGGCCACCACGTCGCCGGTGCTGCTGGACCACGCCGACGTGGTGCACTACCTCGTCGGCGGCAGGGTCGCCGCGTCCGGCACGCACCGCGCGCTGCTGGCCGCCGAACCCGGCTACCGGGCCCTGGTCAGCCGCGCGTTCGGCGGCGACGCATGACGGCGCGGGGTGCGGGCGGCGTGGCGGCGACCCTGCCGATCGCCGACCAGCGGATGGTCGGGCGGGCGGCGCTGCGGCTGCTCGCGGCCGACCGGCCGTCCGTCGTCGCGATCCTCGTGCTCAACTCCCTCGCGGCGGTCGCCGGGCTCGGCGCGCCGTGGCTGCTCGGCCGGATCGTCGACACGGTGACCGGCAAGGGCGGCGCCGTCGACGGGCTCGCGGTCGCGGTGCTGGCGTGTGCCGTCGCGCAGATGCTGCTCACCCGGTCCGCGCTGGCGATCGCGTACCGGTTCGGCGAGCGCACGGCGTACCGCATCCGGGAGGCATTCCTCCGGCGCGCCCTCGCCCTGCCGGCGGCCGTCGTCGAGCGGGTGCCGGCCGGTGACCTCGCCGCGCGGGGCACCACCGACATCGACGCCGTCGCGTCGACGCTCCGCGACGTGCTGCCGAGCATGACCGTCGGCGCCGTGCAGATCGTGTTCATCTGCTCGGCGCTGCTGCTGCTCGACCCGCTGCTCGGTGTGGTCGGCGTGCTCGGGCTGTCGGGGATCTGGTTCGTCACGCGGTGGTACCTGCGGCGGGCCCGCACCGCGTACCTCGCGGAGGGGGCGGCCAACTCGGTGCTCGCCGACGAGCTGACCGCGACCACGACCGGCGCCCGCACGATCGAGGCGTTCGGGCTGGGGGAGCGCCGCCTCGCCGCCGGGCACGCCGCGATCGCCGAGACCCACCGGACCCGCCTGGCGACGCTCGCGCTGCGGACGGTGTTCTTCCCGCTGGTGGAGACGTCGTACGCGGTGCCCGGGGTCCTCGTGCTGCTGCTCGGCGGCATGCTGTCCATCGAGGGCCGGGTCAGCCTCGGCACGGTCGTCGCGGCCGTCCTGTACCTGCGGCAGCTCGTCGGCCCGCTGGACAGCATCCTCATCTGGATCGAGCAGCTGCAGAGCAGCAGCGCCTCGTTCGCCCGGGTCGAAGGCCTCGCCGCGATCCCGGAGCAGGCCCCGGCCGCGGCGGAAGCGCCACGGGACGACCGGATCGAGGTGCGGGGCGTGCGGTACGCGTACGAGCCCGGCCACGACGTCCTGCACGGCGTCGACCTCACCATCCGCCCCGGTGAGCGGCTCGCGATCGTCGGCCTGTCCGGCGCCGGGAAGTCGACCCTGGGCATGCTCGTCGCGGGCGTGGACCGCCCCACCGCCGGCACCGTCACCGTCGGCGGCGTCCCGATCGCCGACCTTCCCCCGGACGAGCTGCGCCGGCAGGTCGTGCTCGTCACGCAGGAGCACCACGTGTTCCGCGAGTCGCTGCGCGACAACCTCATCGTCGCCGCCCCCGACGAGGACCTCCGCGAGGCGCTGAAGACCGTCGGCGCCGACTGGGCCGACGACCTCGACCGCGACCTGGCGCTGCACCCCCTCGACGGCGCCCAGGCCCAGCAGGTCGCGTTGGCGCGGGTGCTACTGGCGGACCCGCACACCGTGATCCTCGACGAGGCCACCGCGCTGCTGGACCCGACGGCCGCCCGGACGGCGGAGCGGGCCCTCGCCGCCGTGCTGCACGAGCGGACCGTCATCGCGATCGCGCACCGCCTGCAGACGGCGCACGACGCCGACCGGGTCGCGGTGATGGAGGACGGCCGGATCATCGAACTCGGCACCCACGACGAGCTCGTCGCCGCGGGCGGCCCCTACGCCGCCCTCTGGCGCTCCTGGCACGACGGCGTGTGACGCCGGGCGGCATGGACGTCAGCGACGACGTACGGGACCGACCGGGTCACGGCGACGGGATGCGGGCCGAGCGGACCGGCGGCTGGAGCGGGCGGCCGGTGCGGAACACGGCCAGGGGTGCCTCGTCGGGCGCGAGGCCGAGACGCTCGGCGAGCCGGGTGCCGGTGGCCGTGCAGTCCAGGAGCTGGCTCAGCGGGTGGACGGCGAGGCCGCGCTCCGACAGCGCCAGCCACACCCGCACGAGGGCGCGCCCGTGCTCGATGACCGCCTCCGGAGTGACGGCGCTGCCGACGAGGACGAGGACGCTGCCGTCGTACCGCAGCAGGCCCTTCGACGCGGCGGCCAGCAGCGCCGGGCCGCCGAGCCGGCGGGTGACCCGGTAGCCGCGCGGCCCGATCATCACGGCCAGCCCGGACGCCTCGACGCGGGACAGCGCCATGGCGCGATCCGTGAGGCCGTCGAGCCGGTACCGGGGGTGCTTCGGCGACAGGCGCATCCACTCACGCAGCTCGGCGACGACGGCGGGCGTGCCGAACATCCACCGGTCCGCCGCCGCGAGGGGCTTGACGAGCGAACGGCTGGGCAGTTGCCGCAGGTCGGCGCCGAGCGCGGCCAGCGCGGCGAGCGTCGCGGTGTCCAGGGTTCCGGGCGCGTACCCGCCCCGCGCGCAGCCGCGCTGCCGCACGGAGGCGAGGGTGAAGGGCGTCTCGTACACCGCGGAATCCGGCAGCAGGCGGGCGGCGCGCAGCGAGGCGTGGTCGACGGACACCGAAGCCCGCACCGGCAGGCCGGCGTCGGCCGCGACGATCAGGCACGTCTCGATGAACGCGCCGAGCGAGAGGAACATGTCCCGCCGCGTCGGGTCCGAGTCCGGCAGCGCCCGCGCCGGGTCCCAGTGCACGTCGACCGAGTCGCCGCCGTACCGCAGGACCCACGGCTGCGTGTTGTGCGCGCTCGGCGCCCGCCGGCAGTCGTCCTCGAGCGCGCGGAACGATGACACCCAGCTCATGTGACCGCCCGTTCATAGAAGGTGTAACCGTGCAGCGGGCGGCCGCCCATCCGCCGGTACTGCGCCGCGGACGCCGGGTTGTCGCGCTCCACGTACGTGCTGCGCAGCGTCCGGTAGCCGCCGGCCCGCAGCCCCCGGTACAGCTCGCGGGACAGCAGCGTCAGGTAGCCGCGGCCCTGCTCGCCGGGGACGGTGCCCTTGATGATGAGGACCGCGTCGCGGCGGTAGCGGTCGCGGGTGGCGAGCAGCCGCAGCTGGTTGAGCACGCCGAGCCGGCCGCCGACCTTCATGAAGAACTCCGACACGTCGGGCACGGTGACGATGAACGCGACGGGGCGGCCGGCCTTCTCCAGCCACAGCAGCAGCGCCTCGTCGAGCAGGAACGACAGGCCGTCGGTCTGCTTCGCCAGCTCGTCGGCGTCGATCTCGGTGTAGTAGCCGAGCTGCGCGAACGACGCGTTGAGCATCTCCCGCAGGATCGGCAGCTGCGCCTTGAACCGGCGGCGGGAGCCGTGCCGCACGACGAGCTCCTCGGCGGCGATCCGCGCGTCGTCGAAGGCGAACTCGCCGCCGGCGCCGATGTCGCACAACCACGTGTCGGCCTCGAAGCGGCGGGTGAAGCCGTGCCGCTCGTACGAGTCGGGGTAGTGCGGCGGGTTCCAGGCGGAGTCGATGAAGCCACGCTCGTCGAAGCCCGACGTGATGACGCCGCCGGTCTGGTTGGGCAGCAGCCCGACCGGCCCGAACAGCGCCTCGGTGTCGCGGCCGCGCTCCGCGACCAGTTCGAACAGCGCCGAGGCCGCGGCATCGCCGGCGAACTCGGTCAGGCCGAAGAGCTGGTGCCGCCGGCCGAGCTTCGCGTCGAACTTCGCGTTGCGATGGAGGCAGGTGCGGCCGACCACGGCGCCCGAGTCGTCGCGGGCGAGGAACAGCTCGGCACCGTCGCCGGTGAAACCCGCGATGACCGAGTCCGCAAGGGGCACGTACCGGTCCCGCGGGTGCAGCCGCAGCGGCAGGTCGCAGAACGCGCGCAGCCCGGCCCGGCCGGTGACCGGTTCGATGTGGACGGTCACGACGCCGGCCGGTGCACGGCAGGGCCGTCCGTCTCGCGGGACAGCGGCGTGTAGGTCTCGATGTGCGCCATCGTATTGCCCTCGGCGCGCCAGACGCCGTTGGTGTAGCCGCTCTCCTCGGCGTTGTAGAGCCGGATGTAGCCGCCGGTGGCGTTGCGGGTGCCGTTGTCGGTGATCCAGCACATGAGGTCGCGGTGGTGCTTGGTGCGGGCGAACTGCAGCAGCGCGTCCCGGTCGCGGAAGAACGCGATGGTGCCGAGCGTGAACGGCCACTGCCAGTAGACGGTGTGCCAGCAGTACCCGGGCAGCCGCTTCATCTGGCGCACCATCTTGAACCAGGTGAAGGTGAGGATGAAGATCGAGTGCGGGCCGCGGTAGCGGGTGGCGCCGACGAACATCGCGGTCGCCTGCCCGACCGGCGGCACCTTGGAGAAGTCGGTGGTCCTCATGCTGCGCTCCTGGCCAGGTAGACGTTCTTGATCTTGCCGTTGCTGGCGGCGAACGGGCCGGCGCCGTGCTCGTGGACACGGACGCGCAGGTCGGCGGCGGTCGGGTCCTCGGCGAGGGACTCGGCGAAGTCGCGGCTGACCTCGGCAAGGTAGCGCAGCACCCCGCGCCGGCACACGTCGGCGAGCTCGTCGAGCTCCGGCTGTGTCAGCTGTACGCCTTCCCGGAGCTGGATGTTGACCGCCGGGCGGCTCTCCAGGTCGCTGTGCTCCTCGAGGGTCAGGCAGAAGCCCTGGATCCGGTGGGCGAGGGGGTTGTCCTGGTACAGGCCGTTCTCGACGTCCTGCGGATAGATGTTCGCGCCCATGTACGAGATGGTGCTGTCCTTGCGTCCGAACAGGAACAGCAGCGGCAGCTTCATCCGGTCGCCCTCGAAGGCGCGCCGCATCGCTGTCATCGCCGACGGGTCCTCGCCGACGATGGCGCTCAGCTCGTTGAACGACATCAGCTTGCCCTCGTCGCCGATGTTGTAGCGCACCTTCGGGTTGAGCACCGCGGTCGTGTTGATGGTGCACAGGATCTCGCCGTCGGCGGTGGTCTCCAGATAGGTCTCGAGCGGGTTGTACTGGAAGATCATCGGCAGCCGGTGCTCGTCGGCGCCGAGCAGCGCGTCCCGCAGCCGCTGGTCGGTGCGCAGCCGGCGGCGCAGCCACACCGTCAGGTCGGTCTCGCCGCCCATGCCGATCGTCAGGTCGCTGGCGCCGTAGCCGGAGCGCACCTTCGTGAAGCGCTGCTCCAGGTAGTCGCGCAGGGCCTCGGTCATGCCCTCGCCGCCGACCAGCGCGGACAGCTTGTAGGGCGCCCAGTCGAAGCCGACCGCGTCCATCTTGTCCTGCAGGTGCTTCAGGAACGGCGGGTAGGCGGTGATGACGTAGTCGAAACCGGGCCCGAAGTGCCGCAGCGTGTCGATGATCTTGTCGAGGTCGGGGCCGGTGTTCTTCACCATCGCGACCCGGGCCATGGCGATGCCGGTGTTGGTGCCGGTCGCCCACGCGCCCATCGAGTAGGCGTTGATGACGAACCGCCGCTTCGACGGGAACACCAGCGTGGTGTAGCCGGCGAGGTTCTTGTGCACCGTCCCGAGCTCTTTCTTGCTGCGGATCCAGTTGTACGGCTGGCCCGACGACCCCGACGACTCGTCGACGACGCTGCCGGCGATCTCGATCCGGCCGTGCCAGCAGCGCTGCTCCTCCGGGTACGCCTTCACGTAGGTCAGCTTCGCGGTCGGCGGGTAGGACGTCAGGTCGAACCAGCGGAACTGCCAGTCGTTGCGGCGCAGGAAGTCGCCGTACGCGGGCACGTCGATCGCGGCGAACTGGCACGTCATCCACGCGTGCAGCCGGGCGAACCGGGCCATCCACGGCCGGTAGTTGCGGGCCATCAGCCGCCACACCGCCGGGTGCACCCGGTAGATCGCGTACAGCCAGGTCAGCCCGAAGCTGCTGACCCGAAGCACCCATTGCCGCACGAACGTCACGACTGTTCCCTTCCTCCTCAACCGTCTACATCCTCGGCCGGCGGCCGTCCTGGCGCCTGAGCCGTCCTACTCGCATCCGGGTAAGTATTGTTGCCACATGGCCGGGACACTCATGACCGGAGCGACGATCTGGGCCGGCCCGACCTGCACCCCGCAGCCTGGCTGGCTGCTGGTCGCCGGCGACCGGATCACCGCCCTGGGCACGCGGGACACGCCACCCCCGCCGGCGGACACCATGATCGACGTCGCAGGGTGTCACATTCTGCCCGGGTTCGTCGACACGCACCTGCACGCCACCGTTGTCGGGTGGCAGACGCTCGGCGTCGACGGCTCCGCCTGGACCTCGCTGCCCGCGGCGCTCACCGCGATCGGGGCGGCGGCCGCGGCCGACCCGCACGCGCCCTGGCTGCTGGTTTGGAACGCCCGGCCGTTCCGGTGGCCGCAGCGGCGCCTGCCGACGGCCGCCGAGCTCGACGCCGTCGCGCCCGGCCGTCAGATATTGGTCAGTGGCGTCGACGTCCACCGCGGCGCCGTCTCCTCCCAGGCGATGCGGGCGCTCGGCATCACCACCCGGCGGGCCCAGGACGGCGACGTGAGCCTCGACCGCCGGGGCCGGCCGACCGGGGAGCTCTGGGAGCAGGCGTACGGCGAGGCCCTCGCCCGCGCGCTCGCCTCCGCCCCCGGCGACCCTGCGGCGCTGACCCGCCTGGCCCTCGACAGGTGCGTGTCGCTGGGCATCACGCACGCGCACGAGGCGTACGTGCCGCCCCACCACCACGAGCGGATGCTGGGCCTCGCGGCCGCCGGCTCGCCGCGGCTGTCGTGGGCGGTCGGTGCCGGCGCGGGGCTGCTCAGCCCCCTGGAAGGGCCGTCGGTCGCGCCGGACGGCGACTACGGGGCGAGCGGGCGCGAGGCGAAGCTGTTCCTCGACGGCGGCGACCGGTGCGCCGTGTGCATGCCGGCCCGCGCGCTCGGCAGGCTGACCTGGCAAGCCGTCAAGGAGACCGTCGCCGCCCGGCACCCGGGCCCGCTGCGCGACGCGATGCGGCGGCGCACGGCAGTACATGGGCGGACGCTGCGACTGGAGTATCTGCGCTACTCGGACCGGGAGCTCGCCGACCTGCTGTCCGCATACCTTTCGGCCGGTCTGCGGCCGCGGATGCACGCGCTCGGCAACCTCGCCGTGCGTCAGGCCGCGACCGCCCTGCGCGCCGTGGGCGCCCCCGCCGGCGCTGCCGTCATCGACCACCTGGTCCTGCTCGACCCGGCGGCCGTCGACCTGGTCGCGGCGAGCGGGGCGTGGGCGACGGTGCAGCCCGGCTTCCTCACCACGTTCGGCCCGCAGATCGTCGACGGCGGCACCGACCGCTTCCTGACGGTCGTCGGCGGGCGGTCGCTGCTCGACGCCGGCGTGCCGCTGACCCTCGCCTCCGACCACCCGGCGGGGCCGCTGGACCCGCTCGGCAACCTCCGGCTCGCGGTGCGGCGCCCCATCCAGCCGGCCCAGGCGCTGACCCCGTCGGAGGCGGTGCGGGCGCTGACCGTCACGGCGGCCGCGTCGCTCGGCGCGCCCGGCGCCGGTGGCCTCGCCGCGGGGGAGACCGCGGACCTGGCGATCTGCGACGGCGACCCGTTCGACCCCGCGACCCGCGTCACGCAGACGTGGATCTCCGGCCGCCGCGTTTGGCCCGCCGCCGCCACCGGGTAAGTTGCACTCCACGACGGGCTCGCACTTAGGGTTGTCAACTATTGTCGGTTGCATGCCCTACTGCGTTCGTTGAGTGCCGTTGGGTGCCATTCCGTTCGTTGGGTCGCCGGAAGTGTCGTACCCGCGATGAATACTGCGGGCGACTCGGTCGGGGACGGAAGGTGGGGTTGGTGCAGACGGTGCAGGCGTACCGGTTCGCGCTGGACCTCACCCCGGGTCAGGAACGAGCCCTCTTCGATCATGCGGGCGCGGCTCGTAAGGCGTACAACTGGGCCCTCGGCCGGGTAAAGGCGGTGTTGGATCAGCGGTCGGCAGAGCGGTCCTACAGCATCGCCGACGAACTGTTGACGCCGGCGATGGGTTGGTCGTTGCCGGCGTTGCGCAGGGTATGGAATGCGGAGAAGGGTCTGGTGGCGCCGTGGTGGCGCGACGTGTCGAAGGAGGCGTTCAACACGGGCCTGGACGCCCTCGCCCGCGGCCTGAAGCAGTGGAGTGATTCCCGCCGTGGTGTGCGTGCCGGGCGTCCGGTCGGCTTTCCGCGGTTCAAGGCGAAGCATCGGTCGACGCCGTCGGTGCGGTTCACGACCGGTGCGATCCGGGTGGAGCCGGACCGTAAGCACGTGGTGCTGCCACGGTCGGGCCGGTTGAAGCTGCACGAGTCGGCGCGGAAACTCGCCCGCCGGATCGACAACGGCACCGCGCGGATCATGTCGGCGACCGTGCGCCGTGACGGCGGCCGCTGGTTCGTCGCGTTCACCGTCACCATCGACCGTGTTGAACGGGTTCCGGCGCGGCCGGGCAGCGTGGTGGGTGTGGACGTCGGCATCCGTCATCTGGCGGTGCTGTCCACCGGTGAACTCGTCGCGAACCCGCGTCACCTTGACGCGGTGCGGGTGCGGTTGCGGGCCCTTGGTCGGGTGTTGTCCCGGAAGCGGGGACCGGACCGGCGGGCCGGGCGGAAGCCGTCGAAGCGGTGGTTGCGGGCGTCCGCGCGGTTGGGCCGGGCGCACGCCCGGGTGGCGAACCTGCGCCGGGACGGCCTGCACCAGCTCACCACCCGGCTGGCCCGAACTTTCGGCACGGTGGTAGTGGAGGACCTCAACGTTGTTGGGATGCTGGCGAATCGGCGCCTGGCCCAGCGCATCGCTGATGCCGGCTTCGGTGAGATCCGCCGGCAGCTCGCGTACAAGACGGTGTGGAATGGTGGTCGGTTGCTTGTGGCCGACCGTTGGTTTCCGTCGAGCAAGACGTGTTCACGGTGTGGTGTGGTGAAAGCCAAGCTGCCCATCCATGAGCGGACATTCACCTGTGCTGTCTGCGGTACGTCTCTGGACCGGGATGTCAACGCCGCACGCAACCTTGCCGCGCATGCCACCATCATGGTGGCGGCGCAGGAGGACTCCGCCGGGAGTGGCCCGGTGGCAGGACGTGGAGCCAGCCGTAAGACCCACCCCGGTGGGCAGGAGGCGAAGAAGCGTCAACCCGGCACCGCACCAGCGGATCAGACCGGGACCGTCCAGTCGCAAGACAGGACTGCCGCATGAGCGCCAAGGAGCACTCAACGGCAACGGACGGCGGATTGACCGAGGCGCTGACGCCGCGCTGGCAGGAGGCCGACGAGGCGGTGCACTCGCTGGTCGCCGTCCTGGTGGCGGAGGCCGCCCGGACCGCGGACCGCAGCGCCCGGAAGCGTCCCCGCGGGCGGCGGCGTTGGAAGAGCACGCGCCGGCACATCGCCGAGGTCGTCCGCGCCCACAAGCTCGCACCGGGGCTGCGGGTGGACCGGAACATGGTCGCGGCGCTGATGCTGGGCCACCGCGACCTCATCAGCAACCCGGTCCTCGTCGTGGCGGTCGCCCAGGCCTGCGGCATCATCGCCGGCCGGAAGCTGGCGCCGAAGCGGGCCGCCCGGCTGCGGGCGGCCAGCGTCCGCGTCGGGAAGCTCATCGCCCGCGCGAACGCCGAGACGATCCGCGTGCCCGCACCCCGGCCCGCTCCGGCACCTGAGGTCGCGCCGGTACCCGAAGCCGCATCCATATCCGAGGCTGCGCCGGTACCCGGCGGTGTCGCGGTCGTGTCGCATGTCGTGCCGGTGCCGGAGGCCGCACCGGTGCCCGTCCCCGTGTCCGAGGCGGCGCCGGGGAAGGCCGCCGCACGGCCGTCCGCGAGGCGCGCGTCGCGCGCCGCGGCGAGGGCAGCGGCACGGAATCGGCGCCGGTGCCGTCAGCGGGCCCGCCGGCGGTGGCTCCTCGCGGCCGCCGCGCTGCTGGTGCTCGTCGCGGCCGCCCTCGTGGCGCTGGCGTCATGAGGTTCACTCCGCTGACGTGGCCCGGGCTGCGCAACGCCCGCGACCTCGGCGGCCTGCCGACCGCGGACGGCGGGCAGGTCCGGCACGGCGCCGTGGTCCGCGCCGACTCGCCGCACGAGCTGACCCCCGAGGGCGTGGCCGCGCTGCGGGCGCACGGCGTCACCCGCATCATCGACCTCCGCAGCGCCGACGAGGCGGCCCTGCGGCCGAACGTCCTGGCCGCGGACCCGATGTACCGCCTGGTCCCGTTCACCGACCCCGACGACGACCCCGCCGACGACCTGTCGGACCTGGCCGGCATCGACGAGCTGTACCGCTGCCGCATCGCCGGAGACGCCCGGCGCATCGTCACCGCGGTCGCCGCCGTCGCCGACGCGCCACCCGGCGCGGTCCTCGTGCACTGCCAGGCGGGCCAGGACCGCACCGGCATGCTCGTCGCCCTGCTGCTCCGCGTCGCCGGCGTGCCCGACGACGTCATCGTCTCCGACTACACGTTCTCGTCGGTGTGCTGGAACTCCCCGGGCGAGTGCGAACCCGAGTCGATCCAGGCGGTGCTTGACCTCGTCGACGACCGCTGGTCCGGCGCCGGGAACTACCTGCTGGCCCACGGCCTGTCACCCGGCCGGCTCGCCGCCCTCAGGACCCGGCTCCGCGGCTGACCCGCCGGCGGGTCTGCGCCGGCGGGTCTGCGCCGGCGGGGTGGGGTCGGCGGAGTCGCCTCGGTGAGGTGGGCGAGGACCTTGTCGGCGATACGGCCCAGGGCGGCGATGTCGGACTCGTCCAGGACGTCGATGAAGTGGCGGCGGACCGAGGCGACGTGATGGACCGCGGCCGCCTGGACCGTGGACCAACCGTGGTCGGTGAGGATGACGGTGGCGCTGCGGCCGTCGGCGGTGGAGGGGCCGCGGGCGACCAGGCCGCGCTGCTCCATGCGGCTGACCTGGTGTGACAGGCGGCTCGTCGACCAGCGGATCGAGGCGGCCAGCTCGCCGAGGGGGAGGCGCCGGCCGGGGGCCTCGGAGACCGCGGTGAGCACGTCGTAGTCGGCGTCGGACAGGCCCGAGTCGGCGCCGAGGTCGCGGGTCAGCTGGAGGTCGAGGAGGCCGCGCATCCGGCGGTACCCGCGCCAGGTGTGCATCTCGGCGTCGGTGAGCCAGCGTGGTTCCGTCATGGCGTCAAGCCTAGGTCATCTGCTTGACGTGTCAAACGAACGCGCGCTAGCGTGCATGACATGTCAAGCATTCTGGTGGGGGTCGACGTGCCGGCGTCGACGGAGGTCGACCCGGTCGCGGCGGCCCGCGGAGCCGAGGCGCTCGGGTTCGACTTCGTGTCCACGTCCGACCATCCGAGCGGCACCGATCCGAGCCACGAGAGCTGGACGATGCTCGCGTGGATGGCGGCGCACACCGAGCGGATCGGGGTGATGCCCAGGGTGCTCGGCGTGCCGTACCGGCGGCCCGCCATGGTCGCCAAGATGGCCGAGACCCTTGACCGGCTCAGCCGCGGCCGGCTGATCCTGGGGCTCGGCGGCGGCGCGTCCGACGAGGAGTTCCGCGCGTTCGGCATCGACGTGCCGTCGCCCCGCGACAAGGTCGACGGCCTCGCCGAGGCGATCGAGATCATCCGCGGGCTGTGGACCGGGCCCGCCACGACGTACACCGGCCGGATCCACCACGTCGACGCGGCGCCGATGGAGCCGAAGCCGGCCCGGCGCATCCCGATCTGGCTCGGGACGTTCGGCCCCAGGGCGCTCGACGTGACGGGGCGGCTGGCGGACGGATGGATGCCGTCGCTGGGGTACGCCCCGCTCGACGCGCTGCCCGCCATGCGGGCCCGGGTCCTGGCCGCGGCGGAGCGGGCGGGGCGTTCACCCGAGGACGTCACCTGCGCCCTCAACGTCGAGGTGCGGGCCGGCGACGACACCGCAGACCGGCTGCGGGCGCTCGTCGCGATGGGCTTCACGGTGCTCAACCTGAAGGTGCCCGGGCCGGGCCGGGACGAGCAGGTGGAGCGCCTGGCCCTGCAGGTGCTGCCGCAGCTGCGTTAACGGCGCAGGTCGTGGCGGCGGTGGGTGGCCTTCGAGACGAGCGACGACGGCAGGAGGCGGCGCAGCGGGAAGACGACCGGGGCGTTGCTGCCGACCGCGTAGAACGCCTTCGGCCGGGGTGCCTCGACGGCCTTGACGATGGTGGCGGCGACCTGCCCGGCCGGCGTGCCCTTGCGTTCGTTGCGGTCGAGGGCGGCGAGCATCCGCTCGAAGTCCGCGCGGTGCGGGGAGTCGTCGGCGACGTACTTCGTGCGGCGCTCGCTGATGCCGGTGCTGATCGAGCCGGGCTCGACGGTCGTCACCCAGACGCCGAACGGCGAGTACTCGTGCCGCGCCCCCTCCGCGAAGCCTTTCAGGGCGGCCTTCGACGCCACGTACGACGAGCGGTACGCCAGGGGGAACGACGCGAGCATCGACCCGACCATCACGACCCGGCCGTGCCGGCGCGACCGCATGCCGGGCAGGAGCAGCTGGGTGAGCCGGACCGGCCCGAGCACGTTGACCTGGAACAGCCGGCGCAGCGCGTCGGTGGGAAGGTCCTCGAACGGGCCGGACTGGCTCTCCCCGGCGTTGTTGACCAGCACGTCGACCTGGCCGGCGGCGGTGGCGAGAGCCTCGATGGACGCGTCGTCCTCCAGGTCGAGCGGCAGAACCTCGACGCCCGCCGGGGCCTGCACGGACGAGGGATGACGGCTGGTGCCGATGACCCGGTAGCCGCGCGCCGCGAGGGCGGCGGCGGTGGCCTTCCCGATGCCCGACGATGCCCCGGTGACCAGCGCGGTGCGATGCATCGCTGCACCATATCGTCGTCAGGACCGCCGTCAGGCGGCGAGGGCGATCTCGGCCGCGACCAGGTCGGGCTCGTCGAGGGGCAGGAACGTGCGACCGCCCGGGACCTCGACGGCGGGCACGGCGTCTCCGCGCGATATGTTCAGTGCATGGCACAGCGCTCATGCGGCTCGGCGCGGCGACGTGGCTGGACGCGTGCGCCGAGCCCGAGGTGCGGCGCATCGTGCTGATCGAGGCGCCGTCGGTCCTCGGCTGGGCGCTCCGGCGGGAGATCAGCCTCCGGCACGGGATGGGCCTCGTGCAGAGCCTGGCCGGCTGCGCGATCTCGGTCGGGCGGATCGCCGAGCAGCCACCGGAGCCGCTGTCGCACGTGCTCATCGGCGCCCTCGACGAGGCGGCGCTCCACCTGTCGCAGGCCGCGGACCCGGTGCGGGCCCGCGCGGACATCGGCGCGGTCCTCGACCGCCTCATCGACTCGCTGGCGGTGTGACGTGACCTCCTACCCGACCTCCTACCAAGAGCTCGGCGAGGCGGCCTGGGCCTGGACCCTCGGCCAGGTCGGCGCCGACGACGACGGTCCGGTGCTGCCCGGACCGGCGAGCGACCGCGACACGGTGTACGCGGGCCTGCCCGGCCTGGCGCCGGTCCTCGCCGAACTGCGCCTGCACCGGCCGCTGACCGAGGCCGAGACGGCGCTGGCGGACGCGATCGTCACCCGCCTGACGGGACTCGCCGCGACCCGGGTCGAGCCGTCGCTGTACGACGGCCTGGCCGGCGACGTCGCCGCGCTGCGCCTGCTCGCGCCCGGCTCGGAGCGGGCCGCGCTGGAGCGCCTCACCCACCTGCGCACCCCGGACGGGTGGGAGACCACGTTCGACATCAGGCCGGATTCCCGCGCGCCGCTCACCGACGTCGTCATGGGCACCGCCGGAATCGTGCACGCGGCCGCGTGGGCCGGCGGTGACCTGGCCGCCGGGATCATGACCACGGGCGGCGAGGCCCTGCTGCGGGCCGCCGAGCCGACGGCGCACGGACTCGACTGGCGGATGTGGCCGGGGTACCGCTCCAGCAGCCCCAACTTCTCGCACGGCACCGCCGGTGTCGCCGCGGCGCTCGCCGTGGCCGGCCGGGCGCTGGGCCGGGCGGACTTCGTCGACGCGGCGCGGCGGGGCGGGGAGCACCTGGTCGCGATCGCCGATCTGGCCGGCGACGGCTTCGCCGTCCCGCACACGATCCCGCCGTCGCAGCGCGAGGTGGAGCCGGTCACGTACAACTGGTGCCACGGCCCGGCGGGCACCTCACAGCTCTTCCCGGCCCTCGCCCTCGCCGGCGTCGCCGAGGTCGGCGGCTTTCCGGTCGGTGATCTGCGCCGCCGCTGCCTGCACTCCGTCCTCGCCTCCGGCGTCCCGGCCCGCCTGCGCCCCGGCTTCTGGGACAACGACGGCCGCTGCTGCGGCACCGCCGGCGTCGGCGATATCCTCCTCGACGCCGCGCAGTCCTTCGACGCCTCGCTGCTCGCCGCCGCCCGTACGATGGCCGACGCCCTGGTGGAGCGCGCCGTGCACGACGAGACGGGCGCCTGCTGGCGCTTCATCGAGCACCGCCAGGACCCGCCGCTGCTCCCGCCGAACCCGACCTGGATGCAGGGCTCGGCCGGCATCGCCGCGTTCCTGCTCCGGCTCGCCCGCGTCGAGCGCGACGGCCTCACAGCCTCCGTCGTCGACCGCCCCGACCAGTGGTGGACCGTCCCGCCGGCGGTCCGGACGGGCGCCGCCGACGCCGGGGGAGCGGCCGGTGTCGCGGGCTGACGGGGCGGGCGCCGGGCTCGTACGCTGAGCGCCGTGAAGGCGGTGGTCGTGGTGGCGGCGGTGCTCGCCGGGTCGGTGCTGCTCGCCGGGTGCGGCGCGGCACCGCCGCCCGCGCCGCCGTCGCCCGGGCCGTCGGGGGAGTCCGCGCCGGCGTCGCCGTCCGGGCCCGCATCCGCGTCGCCGCCTGGGTCGCCGCCTGGGTCGGCGGCGGTGCCGGTGGAGCTGGCGCTCGCGTTCGGCGGGGACGTGCACTTCACCGAGCGGACCGCCGGCCTGCTGAAGGACCCGGCGACCGCGGTCGGGCCCATGGCCGAGGTGCTGTCCGCCGCCGACCTCGCCGTGGTCAACCTGGAGACCGCGGTCACCACCCGGGGGACGCCGGAGCCGAAGGAGTTCCACTTCAGGGCGCCCGTCACGGCGTACGACGCGGTCAAGGCCGCCGGGATCGACGCCGTGTCGATCGCGAACAACCACGCCCTCGACTACGGCAGGGTCGGGTTCGCGGACACGCTGGACGGCGCCGCCGCCAAGGGGATGCCGGTGTTCGGGGGCGGGCGGACGATCGACGATGCGTACGCGCCGCTGATCCTGACGGCGCGCGGGGTGCGGGTGGCGATCCTCGGGTTCAGCCAGATCCACACCCTCGCGGAGAGCTGGAAGGCGGGGCCCGCGACGCCCGGGATCGCCCTCGCGTGGGACGTGCCGCGGGCCGTCGCCGCCGTCAAGGCCGCGCGCGAGCGGGCCGACGTCGTGGTCGTGTTCAACCACTGGGGCACGGAACGCGAGTCGTGCCCGAACGCCGACCAGAAGACCTTCGCCGCCGCGCTCGCCGGGGCCGGCGCCGACATGATCATCGGGGCGCACGCCCACGTGCTGCAGGGCGACGGGTGGCTCGGGCGGACCTACGTCGCCTACGGGCTCGGGAACTTCGTCTGGTACGTGGGGTCCGCCGACACCGGCGTGCTCAAGGTGCGGGTGCGCGGCCGGGACGTGGTCGGCGCCGACCTGCTCCCCGCCGTCGTGTCCGGCAACGGCCAGCCGAGGCCGCTCACCGGTACATCGGCTGCCGCGGCGACCAAGCGCTTCACCGACCTGCGGCGCTGCACCGGGCTGGCGCCCGCCCCGCCCGCGGCCTGAACGACGACCGGGGCGGGCGCCCCGTGTCACACGGCCGAGTTCGCGCTGATGAGGAAGCCGGTGTCCACCCGGGCACCGCCGCTGGTGTAGCAGGCGACGTCACGCACGATCGTGTCCGTGGCGCTGTGCACCCACGGCGCGAGCAGGTTGCAGAACTCCGAGGTGCCGCCGGACGCCGTCACCTGGACGGTGTCCGGCACCCCGATCAGCCGCGGGAACGTGACGAGCGACAGCCCGACGCCGGCTCCCATGAGCGTGTTGACGCCGAGGCCGGCCTGCGAGTTGAAGTTCGTCGTCGGCGGGCCGACCGGCGGGCGGAACCACAGGTAGCCGAAGTAGCGCGGCGGCCAGCCCGCGCCCCACAGCGACTGGTTGTACTGGTAGGACAGCGTGAACCGGGTCTTGAACGGCGCACCGGTCGACGTGAAGCAGGCGACGTACGCGACCTGACCGGCGGGGCTCGACGTCCAGTTGCGCACCTTGCACCGCGCCGGGGTGCTGTTGACGGCCGTCACCTGGAGGCTGCCGTCGATCGGGCCGGCGGTGCTGAGGCCGGGCAGCTTGACCTCGTAGACGCCGCCGCCGAGCGGGGTGACGCCGTTGACGGCGCCGGCGGAGTTGAACTGGTCGACCATGGTCCCGGTGGCGTCGTTCCAGTCGACGTAGCCGAACCGGCCGTTGATCGCGCTGCTGACCGGGGCGGAGCTGCTGTCGAACACGGCGGTGAAGGCCGTCGGTGTGAGGGCGCCGCCGGGCTGGGAGCACAGCACGACGACGATCTCGTCGGTGCCGGACGGGCCCCACTTGACCGCCTGGCAGAAGCGGGGCCCGGAGTTGATCGCGGTGACGTGGACGACGCCGCCCTTGGCGGCCTGGCCGGGGAACTTGATCGTGTAGACGCCGGCCGGACCGGGGGTGACGGTGGTCGCCGCCGGCCAGGTGCCCGATGGGACGGTGGCGGCGCCGTTCCACAGCACGAACCCGACGGCGTCGGGCAGCGCAGCGGCGGCGGGAGAAACGGCGCCGAAGACGGCGGCGAGCGCGGTGACCAGGGCGATGAGCAGGGCGGGTGGCTTCCTGCGCATGGTGACCCTCCTCCTGGCGGGAAAGGAATGGACAGAACACCGCGAACGCAATCACGAGCGTCAATGCGTCGACAGTAGTCAGACGCTATACCGACAGTGCCGTTCTGCGGCCCGGCCGTTCCGGTTGCGCCGTCACCGACCCGGGGGTCCGGTTGGGCACCGGTGGGGCACGATGGTGGCCATGGACCTTGGGGGCGTGGGCCCGGCGTATGAGACGACGGATCAGCTGGCGGTGCGCCGCGCCAACCTGAGCCGGACGCTGCGCCACATCCGCGCCAACGGGCCGCGGTCGCGCGCGGCGATCGCCGCGGCCACCGGGCTGCACAAGACGACCGTGTCGAGCCTCGTGGAGGAGCTGCTGAGCCGGCGGCTGGTGCGCGAGACCGGGCTGGAACGCTCCGGCACCGCCGGCCGGCCCGGGCGGGTGGTGGCGCTGTCGCCGGAGCTCGGCGCGGTCGGCATCGAGATCAACGTCGACTACCTGGCGGTCCACGCCTGCGACCTCACCGGCCGGACCGTCGTCGAGCGGCGGGTCGGGTTCGACGCCCGGCGCCGCGACGTCGAGGGGTGCCTGGACGACCTGGCCGCGGCCGCCGACCGTACCCTCGCCGAGCTCGCCGGCCACGGCGTGATCCCGGTCGGGCTGACCGTCGCGGTCCCGGGCCTCGTCGACGTCGCGCGCGGCGTGGTGGTCGTGGCGCCGAACCTCGGCTGGCACGACGTGCCCATCGTGTCCCGTCTCGCCGCCGGCCTCGACCCCGCGCTGCAGGTCGGGGTCGACAACGACGCGAACCTGGCGGCCCTGGCCGAGTACACCTGGGGGGTCGCCGCAGGCACCGCCGACCTCGTCTACCTGACCGGCTCGGTCGGCGTCGGCGGCGGGGCGATCGTCGACGGCCGGCTGCTGCGCGGCGCCGACGGCTTCTCCGGCGAGATCGGCCACCTGCCCGTCGAGCCCGTCGGCGACCCGTGCGGCTGCGGCCGGACCGGCTGCTGGGAGACCAAGGTCGGCCTCGCCGAGCTGGTCCGCCGGATCACGCCCGAGTTCGCGTACGGCCTCGGCGACGGCCCGGTCCCGGATCCGCGCGAACGCATCGCGGAGGTGCGCCGCCGGCTCGACGCGCGCGACCCGGCGGCCCTGGAGGCGGTCGCCGGGATCGGCCGCTGGCTCGGCCACGGCGGCGCGATCCTGGTCAACCTGTTCAACCCGCGGGTGGTCGTGCTCGGCGGCTACTTCGCCGACCTGGCCGACCACCTGATCCCGGCCGCGCAGGCCCAGCTCACCCGCCTCGCCATGGCGTCGCCGGCCGCCCGCTGCCACTTCGTCGCGTCGAACCTCGGCTTCACCGCGGCCGCCCGCGGCGGCGCCGGCGCCGTCATCGAGCGCATGATCGACGTCCCCACCTGAGCCGTCTCACCGGTCGATCGCGGGTGAAGCGGTTGTCACGGTGAGGCGGTTGTCGCGGTGAGGCGGTTGTCGCGGCCCGCGCCGTGCTCCCGGGGTGGTCGCCTACCCACGTGACAGCCCGTAAACCTGGCCGGCCCGTCAAGGCGTGAGCGGCACCGCAGCGGGCAGGAGTGGAGGGCATCGCAGCGGGCAGGAGTGGACATGGGTGGGGCGACGGGTGGGCTCATCCGCCGGATGGTGCTGGCGACGTGCGTGCTGCTGGTGTTCGTCGGCGGAGCGTTCGCCACGCTGCTGGTGTCGATCGGCGAGCACCGGGAGACGGCCCGGGTGTCCCGGCAGTCGCACGCGCTGTTCGCCGCCGCCGATGAGGTCAACCGGCAGACCATCGAACTCCGCGCGGCCCAGGAGTCCTACGCGCTGTCCGGCGACGGCCAGTTCCTCGCCAGATGGCAGGCGGCGCACACCGCCGTGGTCGACGCGAACCAGCGCCTCGAGGGGCTCGCCGTCACCGAGACCCAGCGGAAGCAGACCCGGCAGATCGCGCGGACCAGCACGGCGTTCGCCGACGAGGTCTCGCGGCCCGCAGTGGAGGCGGCGCAACGCGGCGACGCCGCCGCCAGGGCGGCACCGGTGCTGCTGGAAGGAGACCGCCGCATCGCGCAGCTCCACGCCGACCTCGACGCGCTGCGGACGACGGAGGCGGACGCCATCAGGGCCAGCGACGCGAAGGCCGAGACGACAGCGAGCCGGGAGATGGTCGCGATCATCGTGGGTATCGCCGGGTCGGCGCTCATCATCGCGCTCGTCGGGTTCTACCAGACCCGCCTGCTGGTGCAGCCGATCCGCCGGGCCGCCGCGATGGCCGACCGGCTCGCCGGCGGCGACCTGGGTGCCCGCATGCCGGAGGCCGGCAAGGCGGAGATCGGACGGCTGGAGCGGTCGTTCAACGTGATGGCCGAGGCATTGCAGCACAGCGTCGGGACGCAGTCGGCGCTGCGGCGGGTCGCCACCCTCGTCGCCCGCGGCGGCACCCCAGACGAGGTGCTGGCGGCGGTCGTGGAGGAGCTGGGGCGGCTCGTCGGCTCGGGCGCGGCGCGGATCGTGCGGTTCGAGGCCGACGGCACCGCGACCGTCATGGCGGCCTGGGGTAGGCCGGACCCGGAGGTGCCGATCGGCACGCGCGTGTCCCTGGAGGGTGACACCGCCACCGGCGTCGTCCAGCGCACCGGGCGGACCGCCCAGATGAAGAGCTTCGAGGGAGCGACGGCACCGCTCGCCGTCCACGCGCGCGAACTTGGTGCGCATGCGTCCATCAGCGCCCCGATCAATGTCGCCGGCCGCCTGTGGGGCGCGGTGACGGTGTTCGCGTTGGGGGACCAGCAGATGCTGCCGGACGCCGAGGAGCGCCTCGCGGCGGCCACCGACCTCATCGGCACCGCCGTCGCCAACGCCCAGGCCCACGACGACCTCGCCGCGTCGCGGACGCGGGTGGTGCTCGCCACCGACGAGGCCCGCCGGCGCATCGAACGCAACCTGCACGACGGCGTCCAGCAGCGGCTGCTGTCGCTCGGCCTCGACGTCCGCCGGATCCAGCACACCGTGTCGGCGGGGCTGCCCGAGCTGCGCGCGGAGCTGGCGGAGGTGGCGGAGGGGATCAACGGCACCGTGGACGACATCCGGGAGATCTCGCGAGGTGTCCACCCGGCGATCCTGACCGAGGGCGGCCTGAGGCCGGCGCTGAAGGCGCTCGCCCGGCGGTCGGCGGTCCCCGTCGACCTCGACCTCGACCTGGCCGACCGGCTGCCCGCGCCGATGGAGGTCGCCGCGTACTACGTGGTCGCCGAGGCCCTCGCCAACGCCGCGAAGCACGCGCGCGCCACACGCATCGAGGTGAGGGGGGCGGTGCGGGACGACCGGCTCGACCTGACGGTGCGCGACGACGGCGTCGGCGGCGCGGATCCGGACCGCGGATCAGGGCTCGTCGGGCTCGCCGACCGCGTCGAGGCGCTCGGCGGCACGATCCGGGTCGACAGCCCCGCCGGCGGCGGCACCCTCGTGCGGGTCGTGCTGCCGCTTTTGCACACCTGAACGCTCCTTAACCCGTTTCATGACCCCCTTTCCAGATCCCTCGATCATTGTTTTACGTCAATATCATCGCGGCTGCGGCAATGACGCTCACGTATGCTTCGGGCTGTTCGGGCCACGCGTCCCTCACCCGACCGGGGAGCAACCGCCGATGACTCAGGTCCTCCGCCGTAATGCGGCGTTTCTCGTCCTGGTGCTGCTCGCCGCCGCCAGCGCCGCCGTCGTGTGGTTCGTCCTGCCGCACGACCGCGAGGTCAAGTCACTCGGGATCTTCCTGTTCAAGCTGCTGCCGTTCGTCTTCGCCGCGGAGGCGATCGCCCGGCTCGACGTCGAGCTGGCCCGGCGGCTGCACCTGGTGCGGATCCTGATCCCGGCCGCGTTCTGCGTGTTCTTCCTCTACTTCGTGCCGAAGATCTTCTTCTACCTGGACGACTTCCCGACCGTCTACTACCACATTCTCGTGCTGACGCCGATCGTCATCATGGCGCTCACCCTGGCGTACCGGCTCGGCGGCGGCACGCCCGGCAACGCCCGCCGGATCGCCTACGCGATGCTGCTCATCATGGTCTCCGGCCTTGAGGACCTGGCGTTCCTGACGGTCAACGACCACACCGACCCGCGGTGGGCGACGATCCCCGACGTGTGGACCTGGGCGTCGCACATGACGGTGTTCCTCGGCCACCCGCCGACGAAGTACGAGGCGTACGCCTTCATCGCCGTCCACGTCGTCCTCGTGATCCTCGTGCTGACCGCGCCCGACCGGTGGTTCCGCCGCGGACGGGCGAGGGGCGACGCGCAGGCGCCGGCGACGCAGTCCACCAGCGTGTGAGGAGACGTGCCATGGCGACAGCGACGTCGCTGGTCACCGGGGGCGCCGGGTTCATCGGCGCGAACGTGACCCGTTCCCTGCTCGCCGGCGGCCACCGCGTCGTCGTCCTCGACGACCTCAGCGGCGGATCGCCGTACAACGTCCCCGACGGCGCCGTGTTCCGGCGCGGCAGCGTCTGCGACCCGGCCGTCGTCGACGCGCTGTTCGCCGAGTTCGGGTTCGACTACGTGTTCCACTTCGCCGCGTACGCCGCCGAAGGGCTCAGCCACTTCATCAAGCGGTTCAACTACACCAACAACGTGCTCGGCAGCGTCACCCTCATCAACGCCGCCGTCAACGCCGGCACCGTCCGCTGCTTCGTGTTCACCTCGTCGATCGCCGTCTACGGCAGCAACCAGGTGCCGATGAGCGAGGACCTGGTGCCGGCGCCGGAGGACCCGTACGGGATCGCGAAGCTCGCGGTCGAGCAGGAGCTGCGGGTCACCCACGACATGTTCGGGCTGCCGTTCGTCATCTTCCGGCCGCACAACGTCTACGGCGAGCACCAGAACATCGGCGACCGGTACCGCAACGTCATCGGCATCTTCATGAACCAGGCGCTGCGGGGTGAGCCGTTCACCGTGTTCGGCGACGGCGAGCAGGTCCGCGCCTTCACCCACATCAGCGACGTCGCGCCGGTCGTCGCCCGGTCCGTGACCACCCCGGCCGCCTACAACGAGACGTTCAACATCGGCGGCGACAGCGTCTACTCGCTCAACGCCCTCGCCCGCGCCACCGCCGACGCGATGGGCGTGCCGCTGCGGGTCACGCACCTGCCCGCCCGCAACGAGGTCCGGCACGCGTACGCCGACCACACCAAGGTGCGCAAGTGCTTCGGCCTGGACGAGGGCGAGGTGCCGCTCGAGGCCGGGCTCGCGGCCATGGCGGCGTGGGTGCGCGGGCAGGGGCCGCGCGAGCCGTCGGTGTTCGACGCGATCGAGGTGCGGCGCAACCTGCCACCGTCGTGGCGGGCCGTGCTGCGCGACTGAGGTCCTTGTCCGAGGTGTACGGGGAGGTCGCATGCGTGAGATCCCACGGCAACGGGCCGGTGAGCCGGCACCCGCTTCGCTGACCGCGTTCATCCCGTGCTTCAACGAGGAGCATCAGGTCGACGAGGTCCACGCGACCATCGACGCCGAACTGTCCGGCTACCCGGGACTGGAGATCCTGTTCGTCGACGACGGCTCCACCGACGGCACCCTCGCCAAGGTGAAGGCCCTCGCCGAGCGGGACCCGAGGGTGCGGTACGTGTCCTTCTCCCGCAACTTCGGCCTCGAGGCCGCGCACGGCGCCGGGTTCCGCTACGCCGGCGGCGAGTGGGTCGTGCAGCTCGACGCGGACCTGCAGTCACCGCCGGCCGAGGCGCCGAAGCTCATCGCGAAGGCCCTCGAAGGCTACGACGTGGTGTACGGGATCCGCCGCGAGCGGCACGACCCGCTCTTCCGCCGCCTCGCATCCGCTGTGCAGCAGCGCCTCGCGCAGCGGCTCTTCGGCGTCGACCTCGTCTACGGCTCGTCGGTGTTCCGCGTCGTGCGCGCCGCCGTCGCCCGCCGCGCCGTCGACCTGCGGCTCGCGACCCCGTACTTCGTCGCCACGATGCCGCTGCTCGGCGCCCGCTGGGCGACCGTCGACGTCGCGCACCGGCAGCGGCAGGGCGGCGGGTCGCGGTGGGCGGTGTGGCGGCTGTTCTCGCACAGCGCCGAGCTGTTCTTCGGCTTCTCGCTGCGGCCCCTGGTGTGGTTGTACGCGGCGGTCGCCTGCGCGGTGCCGGTGGTGATCGCCGCGGGGCGGCCGGGTGTCGTGGCGGGGGAGGTGGTGCTGCTCGCCGCGGTCGGGGTCCTGGCCGCCTACGTGCACCGTCTGGTGCGCGGCTCGGTGCGGCCCGCGCTGTACTACGTGCGGGAGGCCAACATTCCCATCTCACCGGAAGACATGCTGTACGCCGCGGCGCCCCCGGCTCGTCCGGCCGACGGCGGCGTCGTGGCCGGATTCGCTGGACGGGAGGCCGCGTGATGATGCTGATTCTGGGGGCGAGCGAGGACCAACTGCCGGTCTACCTCGAGGCCCGCCGCCGCGGCATCCCCACCATCGGCGTCGACATGCGCACCGACCGGCCCGCGTACCCGTACGCCGACGTGTGGCTGCCGGTCAGCATCAAGGACCACGAGGGGATCGTCGCCGCGCTCGCCGGGCGCCGCCCGACCGCTGTGGTCGCCGCGGCCAGTGAGGCCGGCCTGTGGACCTGGCACGAGCTCAGCCACCGCTACGGGCTGCCGTTCCGGTTCCCCGCCGCCGCGGCCCGCGCGTCGCTGGACAAGGCCGCCTTCCACGACGTCGTGCGGGCCACCGGCGTCCCCGGGTACCGCTGGCGGCGCAGCGCCGACCGGGCCGTCCTGACCGCCGCCGCGCACGACATCGGCTTCCCCGTCGTCGTCAAACCACCGGACACCTCCGGCAGCAAGGGCATCACCCTCGTCGCACACGGTTCGGAACTGCCCGGCGCGTTCGACTACGCCGCCCGCTTCACCACGCCCGGCGGGCCGCTGCTCGTCGAGGAGTACGTGTCGGGCCGCAACCTCACCGTCGACGTGTTCATGCGGGGCGGGCGGGTCGCGTTCGCCGGCATCACCGAGAGGCGCATGGTGCCCGGCCCGCGCTTCGTCGTCGGCGGGCACGCCGCCCCCGCCACCATCGGCCTCGCCGTCCGCGGCCGGCTGGTCACCGCGGCCGGCCGGCTGTGCCGCGCGATCGACCTGCTCGACGGCCCCGCCAACTTCGACGTCATCCTCCGCGCCGACGGCTCCTTCGCGGTGCTGGAGGCCAACGCCCGCCTGTGCGGCAACGCCTTCCCGTTGCTGATGCGGCACATGTACGGCGTGGATACCGTCGCCGCCCTGGTCTCGCTGGCCCTCGGCGAGCCGTTCGACCTCACCCCGACCCAGCGGCACGCGGGCATCATCCACATCCTGGCCTCACCGCTGCCCGGCGACGCGATCCTCACCGAGGTCGGGGGTGTCACCGAGGCCCGGCAGCTGCCCGGTGTCACGTGCTGCGAGGTGTACGCGGAGCCCGGTGCGACCGTCCGCCCGTTCGACCAGGCCGCGAACAAGATCGGCTACCTCGTCGTCACCGGCCCGGACCTGGCCACCGCCCGGTCCCGCCTGGACGCGGCCCTCGCCGTGCTCCGGCTGGAGTTCACGGCGAGGCCCCCGGCCGGCCAAGTGCTTCAGTCGACGAGCGTGGTCGTCCACAGCGAGTAGGTGCTGCCGGCGAGCCCGGTGCCGGTGTGCGACCAGGAACACCTCGGCGACGAGGTCCTCGGCGGCGACCGGGCCGACCCAGTGGGCGCAGTACCGGTGGACACGCTCACTGTATGCGTCGAACAAGGCCGCCACATCCGGTGGCGAGACGTCCCGCGCCCCGGTCGTCAGTGCGTTCATGCCCTGCTGCTGCCCGCAGGGCCGCTGCCGGTTCCCGTGCCGCTCCGTCAGGGCGCGGCCGACCGGTTGACGGCGACCGCGGGTGCGTAGTCGCTCTGCACGAGCTGGCCCTTGCCGCCGGCGGTGAGCGGGATCCGGTCGCTGAGCCGCATCTGGAGGGGAAGGTCGCCGCCGGCCCGTTCCCGCAGCGTCCGCTCGGTGCCGGCCAGCACGGCGTCGGCGGGCCGCGTGCCGTCCGGCACCACATGGACGCGGATCGTCCCGGACGCGTCCTGCCGCACGAACATCTCGGCGACGCCCGGCTCGTACATCGCGACCGCCAGGAACACGTCGCCGAAGACCTTCCGGCCGTCCGGCAGGACCACGGCGTCGTTCATCCGTCCGCTGGTCAGCTTCAAGGTGCGGAACCGGCGGCCGCACGCGCACGGGTCCGGCTGGATCGTGCCGAGGTCCCCGAGCGCGTAACGGACCAGCGGCATCGCGCGCTCGCCGAACGCGGTCACCACTACCTGCCCCTCCTCGCCGTCGGGCAGCACGGTGCCGTCCTCGCCGACGATCTCGACGAGCACGCGGTCCTCGGCCAGGTGCGCCCCGCCGCGGTGGCACTCGAAGGAGATGTTCAGCGTCTCGTACGCGGAGTACTCGTCGCGGACCGGCACGCCGAGACGCTCCTCCAGCAGCGCCCGGCACGCCGGCACCAGCAGCTCCGACTCCGTCAGCACCAGCCGCAGGTCCTTGCGCAGCGCGGCCCGCTGCTCATCGGTCATGGTCCGCACCAGCTCGCGCAGGTGCACCGGGTAGCCGATCAGCACCTTCGGGCGGTACGCCAGCAGCCCGGCGATCCAGTCGGCCGGCGGCGTCGTGGTCAGGATGACGTGCCGGCGGAACAGGCCCACCTTCTCCACCAGGCGGCCCGGCATCGGGAACGGCTTGAGGTGCGCGAGCCGGTCCCAGGGCAGGTAGCGGCGGGTCGCGAAGAACCGCCGGACGCACGCGGCCATGTGGTAGTCGTGCGCGTTCATGTCGTGCCAGCCCGTGACCCGCTGCCCGGTGGTGCCGCTGCTGGAGAACTCCACGCACCCGCCCGTGTCGACGCCGTCCGCGACGAACTCCCGGTTGGGGGTGGCGCGCATGATCGCCTTGGTCAGCAACGGCACCCCGGCCAGCTCCTCGATGCCGGCGAGCCGCGGCAGCCTGCCACGGTAGTACGGCACGTGCGCGTTCGCGTGGGCGAGGAACCGGTTCAGCCGGCGCAGCTGGAACCGCCGCAGGCCTGAACGGGTGCCGTACTGGCGCAGGAGTGTCACCGGCACGTACGCGATCTCACGCAGCAACATGGACGTCCTCCTCGACGGGTGGGCGGCTGGCCGCCCGGGTGCGCTTGCCCAGCCGGGCGTGCATCGTCGTGGCCTGCGCGATCTCGGCGGCGGCGAGCGCCATCAGCAGGCCGACGCCGCCGGTGTACGGCACGGCGAAGAGCCCGGTGACCGCCGCCGCGGCCAGGCTCATGGCGGCGGCCAGGCCGGTGATCCGGGTCGACCGCGCGTCGGAGTTCTCCACCAGGTAGCCGGCGAAGATGGTCGCCACCAGCATCGGGGTCCGGGCGGCGAACAGCACCGCCCACAGCACCACGCCCTGGTGGACGTCGGTGGCGGACACCAGTACCGCCGCGGCGGCGATGTACGCGAGGTCGGCGGCGATCACCCAGCGCGTGATCCGCCGGGCCGCGTCCCGGCCCGCCGCGCCGCCGGCGCCGAGCAGCCGCACCGACGCCCACGGGGTGTAGACGCGCAGCAGGTACAGCAGGAAGTTGATCCCGGCGGACCAGACGACGTCGACGGCGACGAGCGGCCCGACCTGCTCCCTCCACGCCGACACCGTCAGCAGCGCCACGAGAACGCTGGTGCACAGGTACATGCACACCTCGGGGCCGCCCATCAGCGCCACCGTGCACCAGATCCGCCGCAGGAACGCCGGCCGGTGCCGGATGGCGAGGTCCGGCCGCCCGAGCCGCGCCAGCAGCAGCACGCACAGCACGGTCTCGGTGCCGACGATCGCGCCGACGTACCCGAGCGGCCCGAGCCCGAGCACGACCAGGCCGAGCAGCACGCCCTGCACGACGGTCATCAGGAAGAACGCCCGGGCGTCGTACCACGGCCTGCCCACCGCCCGATGCAGCCCCACCAGCAGCAGCAACGTCCCGGTCATCGTGCACATCGCCGCGACACCCAGATAGATCGCGGCCGGCCCGCCCGGCGCCACGACCGCGGCGACCACGAACGCGACGAGCGGCGGCACCGGCAGCACCCACAGCAGCGCGGCGGCGGCGCGGAGGATGAGCGGCCCGGTCCGCGGCGCCCGCGGCAGCAACTTCAGGACCGTCTTCTCAGGCCCGGAGACGAGCAACGCGACGACCCACGAACAGATGGCGACGGCCCCCGCGTACGTCGCGTACCGCTCGGCACCCCACAGCGGCAGCAGCGCGACGGTCGCCACGAGCTGCGCGGCCCGGTACGCCCCACGGCCCGCGAGCAGCGAGACGACGGTCCGCACCCCGATCCGCTCCATCCCGTCCAGTCTCCACACTCCATGCGCATCCGTCTATGCGTTCCGGGCGCCCACCCACCCTCTCCGCGCTCCTCGCGCTGCCCTGTTTCGTCGCGCTGCCGGCTGCCGCGTTCGTCGGCCTTACTGGATTCCCAATACCGGCAATCACGTTCCGGAACTCCGCGCGCTCGGCCCCCGTACGCTCGGCCCCGCACGCTCTACCTGCGCGCATCTGGGGAGGTGCCTCTTGCTCGGATGCCTCTACCCGTGCGCTTCCTGTCTGGGCACTCCCCACAGGCGGCGCCGACCACGGTCAGGAACGGGCCGTACGACCGCCGCCGCGGAGGGGCTCCGCCGCGCGGGCCGTCGTGCCCGCGCGGGAACGGCCCGGGTCGCCCCGGGGGAGAACCCGGCGGACACCCGGGTCGGTCATGTCGGGCGTTCGGAGACAGGCCCGAAACATTGGTGGGGGACGCTGCAGGGCGTGGAGATCCTGGTGGTGACGGGGATGCAGCCGGTGGGGCGGGTGTTGCCGGCGTTGGACCTGCTGGCGCACGGGCGGCGGGTCGCGGGATACGACGTGCAGGCGTGCGTCACCGGGACCGAGCCGGACGTGGTGCTGGTCGACGCGCGTCGGCAGCTGGCGGAGGCGCGGGCCTTCTGCAGGGCGGTGCGTGGCTCGGGGGTGCGGACGCCGGTCATCGTCGTGGTCGAGGAGGCGGGGCTGGTCGCCGTCGCCGCCGACTGGGGCTGCGACGACGTGGTGCTGGCAGGCGCCGGCCCGGCCGAGGTTGACGCGCGGCTGCGGCTCGCGACGCAGGCGGCGGCCGTCGCGGCCAAAGCGGCCACGAGCGTGATCGCCGCGGGCGCGCTGCGCATCGACCCCGACACCTACTCCGCGAAGCTCAAGGGCCGGGCGCTGGACCTCACGTACAAGGAGTTCGAGCTGCTGCGGTTCCTGGCGCGGCACCCCGGCCGGGTCTACACGCGGGACCAGTTGCTGCGGGAGGTTTGGGGGTTCGACTATTTCGGTGGCCACCGGACCGTCGACGTCCACGTGCGGCGGCTGCGGGCGAAGCTCGGCAGCGAGTACGAGTCGATGATCGGCACCGTGCGTCAGGTCGGCTACACCCTGGTCCTGCCCCCGGTCCCCGAGGCCGATCCGCTCGCCGAGGAGCCGGTGCTGCAGCGGGTGTGACGCGGCACGGGGTCGTCCTCTGTGCGGCAGGTCACATCAGTGCGTGTCACGTTCCGGCGCAACGGCGCGTCTGACAGCGCATGTTCGCCACCTACGTCACGCTCACGATCGTCGCCGCGCTCTTCTCGGGGAGCGCCGCCGTCACGTACCTCATCGGGCACGCCTACCCGAAGGCCCAGCTGGACATGAAGCGCCTGCCGCGGTCGTGGGGGCCGCGGCTGGGAGCGACCCTCGCCGCGGGGTCGCTGGGGCTATTCGCGGGGTTCGCGGTGCCGGTCATCGGGACCCTCGCCGCGGCCGGGCTGGTGCTGTACTTCACCGGAGCGCTGATCGCGCACCTGCGGGTCGGATCGCGGCAGCTCGTCGGCTGGGCGGTGTTCTTCGTGACGGTGGTGGCCACGCTCGTCGTGAACGTGGCCTACCGCTGGTGACCGGCGGCGCCATGGTCCGCACCCCATGAGCGCGCCACCCACTCTCACCGCGTTCAGCGTATTGCCGCCCACGACCATCCGATGGTCGAACGCGAAAGATCTTGCCGCATACCGGACAATTCCGAATCGTCGGCGGGACCCTCTCCCGTGCCGCCCGGCCTGACGGCACGCGGGACGCGGCGGAGCACTCGCTGCGGCACGGCTGCCCGCTCACCTACGTCTGACGTCCCACGATCGGCGGGCCGGGTTAGTCCTTCAGCGGGTCGTGCCCCCAGTTCATGAGCGAGCGGCGCCAGCGGGAGTCCTCGACGGGCTCCTTCTTCGGGCGCTGCGCCAGGTGCCGCTTCACGTAGCCGGTCACCTTGCGCATGTGGGCGTAGTCCTCGTCGTCGAGGTCGGCCTGGCGTTTGCCGAGGATCGCGACGATTCTCGTGCCGGACTCGTGCCCGACCGACTCGCCGCCGGCCGGGCCGGACTTCGTCGAGCCGCCACCGGCCACGCCGACCGACCTGGACTCGTCGGTGGCGAGCCAGCGGCGCAGCTCGGCGGCCGTCATGTTGACCGCGTCCCGGAACTCCGCGCGCACGTCGGAGTCGTCGTTCCTGTTGGTCATGATCTCTCCGGTACCCAGCGGTGGGCCGTCAACTCCGGTTCCGTTCCTCGATCGCCGTGACGGTGCTGCGGCTGCCGGCAGCGTGCCCGGCCCGGGGGCTCGTCCGGACCCGTGGAACACCCGGGCCGGCACGCTGGTGACGCCGGACCGCTCAGGCGAGCGCGCAGGTGACCGCCGGGGCGGGGTTCGTGGTGGTCCAGCTCGCGATGAACCCGAACGACGCGGACCCGCCGGCCGGCAGCGCGCCGTTGTAGGCGGCGTCGCGTACCGTGGCGACCGCGCCCACCTGGGTGGCTGTGGCGTTCCAGGCCTGGCTGACCTGCTGGCCGGCGCCGAACGTGAGGGTGGCCGTCCAGCCCGTGGACGCGGCGGTGGACGCGTTGCGGACCGTGACCTCGCCCTGGAACGCGCCGCTCCACTGCGAGACGAGCTTGTACTCGGCGACGCACTTCCCAGCACCGGTGGAGGCCGACGGAGACCGGGACCCGGAGGCCGACGGCGAGACCGACCGGGAGGCCGAGGCCGACGGCGACGCGGACCGGGACGCGGACGGTGAAGCCGTGACGCCCCCGAGGACCTGTGTCACGGCCGGGAACCAGCGATCGGCCATCTTCTGGAAGCCGGCGTCGTTGGGGTGCACGCCGTCGCCGGTGTCCGTGGCCGCGTCGAACCCGGTCCACAGGTCCGCGACGACGATCGGCGACTGGGCGGTCGTCAGCCCCGCCGCCCAGCCGGGGATCGCCGCGTTCAGCGCGACCACGTCCGCCGGGCACGTCGCGCACGCCGACGCGCTCATCGGGATGATCTGCGCGACCACGATCCGCACCGCCGGGTTCTGCGCCCGCATCTGGCCGACCAGCTTCGTGAACGCGGCCAGCTTCGTGGCGGTCGGGATGTAGCCGCCCCACATGTCGTTCGTGCCGAGGTGCATGAGCACGACGTCGGGCCGGGCCGCGGCCAGCCACGGCGGCAGCTGGTTGTTGTCGGCGATCCCGGTCGCCGAGAACCCGCCGTGCCCTTCGTGGTCGAAGTCGTAGGCGTACCCGGGATTGCACCCGCCGCCGTCGGACACCCCGCCGACGAAGTCGATGTTCGTGTATCCACTGGTCTGCAGCCGATGCCACAGCTTGGCCCGCCAGCACCCCGGCCCGGCGGTGATCGAGTCGCCGAGCGGCATGACCCGCACGGCCGCCGCCGCCGACACGGCCGGACCGGCAACGATGAAGGACCCCGCGACGAGCAACGCGGCGAGGGTGGCGTACATGATGGAACGCAGCGACATGAGGGCACACTTCCTAGGCAAGACGGACGTGCAACAGCACCTGCCCGGCTCCCATGGCATCGCGTGTCATCGATGCTACCGCACTCCGCCCTCCCGGCGGCGTCTGGTGATCTGGCCGGCCCCGCTGGCCGCCGCGCCGGTCGAGTGCCCGTCGCTGCACCGCCTCGAGCGGCCCGGGCACGTCGAGTCGAACGGGAAGGCGGTGACGGGGGCGGTTCGCGGCGCTGGAGCTGTGGCAGACCCGCCACCTGCCGGTGTGCGCGGCCTGGGTGCGGATCGTCGTGCTGATCTTTCCGCCGGTGTTCGTGTTCACGTAGCCGGCCAGTCGGTCAAGCTCCGGCGCACGGGCTTGCGGTGAGGGCGGCACCGGCAGCCACCGGGCCGCCCTCGCCGGCCGCTGACAAACGACAGGGACGCGCTCAGCTGCGGCCGGGTCCGCCGCGGCCGGTGGCGTCCTGAAGCTCCTCGATCAGCTGCGACGCCTCGGCCTTCGTGAGGTCGGCGGGCGCGTCCTCGCCGGCCTCGCGTGCGAGCGTGTTCAGGTACGACTCCTGCGGCCCCGTCATCGGCTCGTCGCCGGTCACCCAGTCCGCGGGGTCCTTCTCGGGATTGCGATCGGTCACGACATTACTCCTCTCGAACACCCGTTCCATACCCACGTCAGGCGACCCGAATCATGATCGCCAGGAGGTGTGCACGCCCGGCTCCGGTGTCGCGGGGAGCAGCACGGTGATCGTGGTGCCGGTGCCGGGGTGGGTGCACGGGACCGGGGTGGGCTGCGGGTGGTGGTGGGTGGCGCCGGAGCACCACCACAGCCGGCCGCCGTGCGCGGAGACGATGGCGTCGACGAGGGACAGGCCGAGGCCGGTGCCGGGGGTGGTGCGGGCGGCGTCGGCACGGGCGAAGCGCTCCGCGGCGTGGGGCAGGAAGTCGGCGGGCATGCCTGGGCCGGTGTCGTGGACGGTGAGCCGCGCCCAGCCGCCGGCCGTGGAGGTGGCGACGGTGATCGGTGTCGCGCCGTGGCGCACGGCGTTGTCGAGCAGGTTGGTGAGGATCCGCTCGACGCGGCCCGGGTCGATGCGGACGGGCGGCGCGGGGTTGAGGCCGGTGCGCACCGCGGCGTCGGTGAGGCCGGCGGCGTTGCGGTACCGCTGCACGATCGGCGCGACCGTGAGGGCGAGGTCTGTCGGCGGGGTGCCCGCCGCGGGCGCGGGCTGGACGCCGACGGCCAGGAGAGTGTCGGCGAGGGTGATGAGCCCGGCGGTGTCCGCTGCGGCGGCGCGCAGCGCCTCCTCCAGCTCGGCGGCGGGGCGCGGCCGCCGGAGAGCGAGCTCAAGCTCGGCGGCGAGCAGGGTGAGCGGCGTGCGCAGCTCGTGGCTGGCGTCGCTGACGAAGCGCCGCTCCCGCTCCAGGGCGGCGTCCAGCGCGGTGAGCATGTCGTTGAGGGTGCGACCGAGGCGGGTGAGCTCGTCGTCGCCGGCCGGGACGTCCAGGCGGACACCGGTGGCGCCGCCGGTGATGCGGGCGGCCTGGGCCCGGTACCGCTCGACCGGGTCGAGCGCGGCCCGCGCGAGCCGGTAGCCGACGAACGAGGCGACGGCCAGGGCCGCGAGATTCGCGAGCGCGAGCTGGGCGATGAGCTCCCGGAGGGCCTCGTCGCGCTGGTCCCGGCGCACGGCGACCACCACGACGGCCGGCTGCCCGGCCGGCAGCGCCGCGTCCGTGGACAGCGGGGTGGCCAGGACGCGCAGCGGTTCGCGGCTGATCGGCAGCAGCGTGCCGTGATCGGTGCGGACCGGCCCGCGCCGCGCGGCCGCGACCTGCCCACCGGTGAGCAGCGGCCGTCCGGCCAGGCCGGGGCTGGCCTGCAGGACGGTGCCGGCAGGGTCGAGGATCTCGTAGAGGCCGCCGGAGACGACCGCGGGGTTGCGCGGGCCGAGCGTGCCGTCGTGCAGGGCGGCCGCGACCGCGGTGCTCTCGGCGGCGAGGTCGGCGTCGAGGCCCCGGTCCAGGGCGTACTGCACCCGCAGGTACACGAACGCGCCCGCCCCGGTGAGCACCACCAGCATGGCCGCCGCGAACCCGGCGATGAGCCGGACCCGCAGCGGCAGCCGCCGCCACCGCACCGCCCCGGGCGCCATCTCAGCCGCCGTCCTGGCGCAGCCGGTAGCCGGCGCCGCGCAAGGTCTCGATGGCGTGCCGCCCGAACGGCTTGTCGACCTTGCCGCGCAGGGTGGCGATGTACACGTCGATGACGTTGGACCGCAGGTCGGCCTCGCCGTCCCACACCTCGTCGAGGATCTGGAACCGCGTGACGCACTGCCCGGCCCGCGCCATGAGCAGCGCGAGGATGTCGAACTCCCGGGCCGACATCTCGACCTCGGTGCCGCCGCGCGTGACCCGCCGGGTGGCGGGGTCGAGGGTGAGGTCACCGGCCGTGAGCGTGGCCGCGACCGCGTCGGCGGCACGCCGGTGCAGGGCCCGCAGCCGGGCGAGGAGCTCGTCGAACGAGAACGGTTTGGTGAGGTAGTCGTCGGCGCCGGCGTCGAGGCCGGCCACCCGGTCGGGCACCTCACCGCGGGCGGTGAGCATCAGCACCGGCACCCGGTGCCCGGCCTGCCGCAGCCGCCGGCAGACCGCGACGCCGTCCAGGCCGGGCAGCATCACGTCGAGGACCACGGCGTCGAAGTGGCCGCCGGCCGCGGCGAGCAGCCCGTCCGGGCCGGTGAACCGGGTCTCGGTGTCGTGGCCGGCCGCTCCTGGCCCCGCGACGGGGTGCGGACCCTGGACGGGGTGGCCGGCTTCATCGAAAGCCCGAGGCTGTACCCGGGCCTGTCCGGACGGCGTAACCTGCAGCTCCTCGCGGGCCTCGACGGCCTGGACGGCGCCGCCGCGACCCGGCGGGTCGACGAGGTCCTCGACACCGTCGACCTGCTCGGCCGGGACCGGGAGAAGGTCCGCGGCTACTCCTTCGGCATGCGCCAGCGCCTCGGCGTTGCCGCCGCCCTGCTCCGCGCGCCCCGGCTGCTGGTCCTCGACGAGCCCGCCAACGGCCTCGATCCCGCCGGCATCCGCGACATGCGCGCCCTCGTCAAACGCCTCGCCGGAAGCGGCATGACGGTCCTGCTGTCCAGCCACGACATGGCCGAGGTCGAGCAGATCTGTGACGACGTCACCATCATGCGCGCCGGCCAGGTCGTCTACCACGGCTCCATCGCCGGCCTGCGCGACCAGGCGCCGGCCCCGGCGCACCGGCTGACGACCACCGACGACGACCGCGCCGCAGCCCTCGCGAGCGCTCGCGGCCTGGCGGTCGAGCCGGCCGCCGGCGGCCTCGCGGTCCGCGGCGACGAGCACGCGCTCGACGCGCTCGTCGCCGACCTCGTCGGCGCCGGGATCGGGCTGCGCGGCCTGGCCATGTCCGAGACGCCCCTGGAGGCGCTGTTCTTCATGCTCACCGAGCACGCACCCGACGCGCCCACCGCCGGCCTGAGCCGCGCCGCCGCCATCTCCGGAGCCCGCCGATGACCCCCACCGCCGCCATCGCGACGCACGCCGCCGGCCACCATGCGCGGGCCCGCCGGCCCGGCGTCCTGACCGTGCTGCGCTGGGAGGTCGCGAAGCTCGCCGCGCAGGCCCGCGCCCGGTACCTTCTGCTGGGCTGCCTGGTCGTCCCGCCGGTCGTCGTGGCCGTGTTCACCGGCCAGCAGCCGCCGACGGACACCATCTACGGCCGGCACATCCACGCGAGCGGCTTCGCCGACGCGCTGCTCATCCTCGCCTTCGCCCACCAGTGGCTGCTGCCGCTGATGGCCTCGCTGGTCGCCGGGGACATCTTCGCCGGCGAGGACGGCCACGGCACCTGGAAGACCATCCTGACCCGCTCGGCGAGCCGCGGCCAGATCTTCGCCGCCAAGACGCTCGCCGCCGCCGGGTTCAACCTCCTCGCGCTGCTCGTCCTCGCGGCCAGCACGATCGCGGGGAGCCTGCTCATCGTCGGCACCCAGCCGCTGCCCGGGCTGTCCGGCCAGCTCATCCCGGCCGGGACCGCGCTGCCCCTGGTCGCCGCCGCCTGGGGGACGGCGATCGCGCCGCTGCTCGGCTTCACCGCGCTGGCCCTGCTGCTGTCGGTACTGACGCGGAACCCCACCGCCGGGGTCGCCGCGCCGGTCGTGCTCGGCTTCGCCATGCAGCTGCTGTCCACGCTCGGCGGCCTCGACCTGGCCCGGCGGCTGCTGCTCACCACGGGCTTCGAGGCCTGGCACGGCCTGTTCACACAGCAGCGGTTCACCGGCCCGATCGTGCAGGCCGGAGCGGTCGCCGCCGGCTGGGCAGCCGTGTGCCTGCTCATCGGCCACCTGGCGCTGCGCCGCCGCGACATCACCGGAGGCTGACCGCAATGATCCGTATCCGCTCCCGCTTCGCCGCCCCGGCCGCCGCCGTGCTCGCCGTCGCCGCGGTGTTCGCGGCCACCGCCGGCCGCGGCGGCGAGGACATCACCAAGGCCCGCCTCGAACGCGCGATCGCCCCGACGTTCGCCAACCTGTACGTCCAGCGCTCCGCGATCCTCGGCAAGACCGGCGTCACCGCCGCATCGACCGACGCGCACGCCGCCTGCGACCGCGGCGGCCCGAAGGTGCCCGACGCCGGGCCCGGCGCCAACTGGATTTGCATGATCACGTTCACCGACGACGCCGGCCAGCGCCAGGAGGGCAAGTTCGAGGTCACGGCCAACGCCGACGCCACCTACGTCGCCGGCGGCCCGTCCAAGCTGGTCGGCCTGGCCACCATCACCGACACCCGCGGCAACGACGTGACCAACCCGGCGTTCGAGTTCGACGGCGCGTTCGACCCCGACAGCTGACCGGCGCCTTCCCGGACGGGTGGAGCCCTACAACCTCGTGCCATGGCGGCGGCCGGGGCGACCGGCGGGGCTTCGACGTTCGAGCGGTTCGCGCGCCGCATGTACGAGCAGGCGCCCGACGGCAGGCACACAGCGGTCCTGTCGGCCGCCATCGCGCGCGACGGCCACGGCGGCGAAGGGGTCCGCTACTTCGGTGCGGACGGCACCGGCATCCACCAGCCGTCGATGACCCACCGGACGGACGGGCCGGCGGAGGCGGCCCTCGGCTCCCGCTGCCTCCCGACCTGCGCGCCCCGTACGGCGCCGCGGGCGGCGGCGGCGACGTCATGGACGGCCTGCGGTGGCTGACGCCGGCGGAACTCGGCAACGCCGACCTCACCTCGGCGTCGGTGCCGGGCGCCTGGGCGACCGGCTGGGACCGGGTCGTGTTCGACGCCGAACGGTTCGACACGGTACGCCGCGCCACGGGCCGCCCCGGCTGGATCCCGCCGCCCTCGCGAGCAACGGCACGACCACGCTGACCATCGCACCCATCCGGATCGGCTCACCCGGCCCTGCGGACCCTCACCCTGTGGCCCGGCGCGCCGCCCAGTCACGCTGGCCCCGCTGGGCGACGCGCCGAACCTGCACTGGCCGGCGCCGCCACCGTCACTGACCTGAAGACCGTCGCCGGGCCGACCAGCCATTGCTACCAGGAGCCGTCGTTCGCCACCACAGCGTCGGCGGAGGCCTCTCGACAGGCCCTGCTGGAGGACGGCTACCCGGCGGTGGTGGTGTTGGTGGTGCGGCGGGTGTCCCGCCAGGCGTGCCAGGCCGCCCGGAGCCGGGGCGACGCGACGACGTCCCCGCGGCGACGGGCCCGCACCTGCCCGGCCAGCCACGCCGGCGCCGCCACCCGCTCCACCGCCAGGGTCTTCGTCAACAGCTCACCGGTCCGCACCGCGTGCCGCCCCCGCGCCATCGACGTCAGCCCCAGGTCGACCATGTCTCGTTGCAGAAAGATCCACGGCCGCCGCGACGCCCACGACCAGTAGCCGAGCAGCTCCGCACGGGCTGCCTCCCGTACGTCGTCCCCGGTCACCGCGGGAAACAACGCCTGCGGCGCCCGCCCGAACACGGCGAACCCGTGAAGCGCCAGTTCGGCCCTGGACACCAGCGACAGGATGCGCTGCACCAGCATCCCGTGCGTCCACGTCGGGTGCTGGACGGCGACGTCCTCGCGCCGGCCGCTGTCGACGTAGGCACAACCGAGATCAAGTCCCGCGGCCACCGTGGCATCCAGGCGCCGGTGCAGCTCCGTCAGCTGGGCCTGCCGCTCGTCATCGACGGGCCCGTCAGCGACTGCGACGAGGTCGAGGTCGCTGACCCCTGCCACGTAGTCACCCGTCGCCAGCGACCCGCCGACCAGCAGTTCAGTGACCCACCCGAGCGCCCGCAACTCCTCCGCGAACGCCGCCAGCGCTACGTCGTGATCGACCATGCCGCAGGCCCTCTCGAAGCCGACACGCCCCGAGCCTCCCACATCGCCATGCTCATCGCCGCCCCCGGCCCGCCGCTCGTGCTCACCGTGCCGCGACCACCATGATCGAAGGACAGTGGTGGCTGCCACCACGACCGGATCCGTCCTTCGATCTTTGCCGACGGCACGCCCGCCACGCGCAGAGGCCAGCGGGCCACCGGACGCCGCGCGGCGCGCTCCGCAGTCAGGGAGGCGTGAGCGGTAGCGGGGTGAGTGCGTCGAGTGCTCACGAGCGATCCGCATCGGCCGGAACTCGTGCGCGATGGCGACGTGACGCCTCGTGCCTGAGACAACGTCCGGCTGGCTGCCGGAGACAACACCCGGCGGCGACGCCCGCCATCCGGGTAGCAGTGCCGCCCCGGCCTCCAGCGGCGGCGCCGCCCGGGTTCAGCGGCGGCGCCGCTCGGAACGCTGCCCGGAATGGGTGGGTATCGTCCGCTCAGCAGGCAAGACAACAGCCCCGCGCAGGGGCTGCTCCGCGCGGGGCGCTGCCCGAATCGGGGGCTGTCAGGAATGCGCCCCGGCCGTGCGGCGCCCCGGCCGTGCGGCGCCCCGGCCGTGCGGCGCCCCGGCCGTGCGGCGCCCCGGCCGTGCGGCGCCCCGGCCGTGCGGCGCCCCGGCCGGGGCCAGCGGTGGCGCCGCGCGGCGGAGCCGGACCAGGTCGGAGGAGGGGACCGTCAGGCGTCCAGGGCGGGGCAGTACTTCGTGGCCTCGGCGGCGGCCTTGTCCATCTCGGCCTGGAAGGCGTCGCTCTCCAGGTTGTCGGACTCGAGGACCTTCGAGAAGGCCTTCACGAAGTTCTGCAGGGCGGCCTTCGCCTGCGGGTCGGCGGCCTTGTCGAGCTCGGCGTTGACCGAGGCGGTCAGCCGGTCGAAGACCACCTTGCCCTTCGACTTCGCGGTGGCCATCGCGGCCGCGTCGTCCTTGGCGGCGGCGGTGAGCAGCTCGGTGAGGACGGTGACGACCGCTTCCTTCTCCTTGTCGTACGCCGCGACGACCCCCTTGCACACAGCCTCCGTGTTGGCCTTCAGGTCGACGGACTGTGACGGCGCGGCCGCGGCGGTGGTGGCGCCGGTGGAACCCGCGGCGGCGGAGCCTGCGGCGGCCGAAGCGGCGGCGGCCGTCGAGCCCTGGCCGGCGGGCGAGGGCTCCTCGGAGGAGCAGGCAGCGGTCAGGGCGACCGCCGTGGACAGGGCCAGGGCAAGGATGGCGCGGCGCAACTGCATGGTGGGTCGTGCTCCCCAGTGAGGTGACAAAGCGAGCAGAGCATAGAGGCGACCTCTGACATTTTTCCGCTCGAGATGAGACTCACCACAGCGGCGCGTAGGCTCCCGCCCGTGACCATCGACATCACCCCAGAAGCAGCGACCGCCGACACATACACCGACGTCGAGGACCTCGCCGACGACACCAGCGAGGAGACCGCCGAGGAGCCGAGCGACGGCCCGTCGGTCATCTACACCACGTACTTCACGGCGGCCGAGGACCTCGTCGAGCGCATCCGGGCAGCGGAGGTGCTCAACCTCGGCTTCCGCGTCGAGTCCTACCTCGCCGCGTCCGAGGACGGGGCGGACGCGGGCCAGATCGAGTACGAGTTCACGCTGCTGAGCGAGCTGCCGGTCCAGGACTAAGGGTCGGAGTACAGCGCAACGACGGCCTGCGCGGCGGTCCGCATCGCGGTGCGGACCGCCGGCGGGTCCACCACCGTCAGCTGCGCGCCGAAGCCGAGCAGACTGCCGACCGCGTGCGGCACGCCGGCGAACGCGAGCCGCAGCAGCTCCGGCGAGTCCGCGGGGGAGGGGGTCAGGTGGCGGGCGAGCACCCGGCGCACCAGCGCGACCGCGGCCGGCGACACCGACACCAGCACCTCCAGCGGGCGAGGGCGCGCCTCGACCCGGTCGCGCAGCCGGGCCCAGGCCGCGTCCAGGTCGAAGCCCGCGGGCAGCACCGCCGGTGAGGGCAGCACCGTGCACGCGTGCACGCGCGACACCCGTACCAGCGCCGGCTCCGACGTGACCAGGTACCAGATGCCCGCCTTCGCCACCAGGCCGGCGGGGATCACTGACCGCTGCGAGCGGGCGCCGTCGCTGTCCTGGTAGTCCAGCGACAGGCAGCGCCCGCGGAGCAGGCCGTCGTGGATCGCGGGCAGCAGCGGCACCGCCTCGCCGGAGCGCATCCACGGGTCGACGTCGACGATCACGTGCCGGCGGCCCTGGGCCAGGCCGCCGCGCAGCGCCTGCCCACCGGCCCCGATGATCTTCTCGATGGCGGTGTCGAGGGCGTCGCCGAGGCCCAGCTCACCGGCGAGGCGTGACTGCCCGACCGCCAGTCCGGTGCCCTCCGCGGCGTTCAGGTGCGCGAGGCCCGTCCGGTACGTCGGCAGCATGCGGATCCCTCCGCCGCGCCCGCGCTCCGCGTACACCGGAATCCCCGCGGAACTGAGCGCCGCGACGTCGCGCAGGACGGTGCGCACGGACACGCCGAGCCGCGCGGCCAGCTCCGGCGCCGCAGAGGACGGGCGGGCCTGCAGCAGCAGGACCAGGGACAACAGCCGATCGGCGCGCACCGCCCGAGAATATCCGCCGAAACATGACAACATGTGTCCGGTTCAAGGGCGCAACCTCAGCGGCATGCACGCAGACATCACCGGCCCCTACGAGCTGGCCAGGCAGAACCAGTACTTCGGCGGATGGACCCAGCCGGTCGGCGACGACCGCACGATCGTCATGGCGTTCCCCGTCGAGGGCTGGACCCACTCCGCCGCCGTGCTCCTGCGGCAGACGGCACCCGACAGGGTCGAGGGCGAGGTGCGGGGGCCCGAGCAGGCGTGGCGGCAGGCGCTCGTCGTGCTGTCCCTGGACGTCGACGGCAGCGGCTACCCGCAGGTCGGCGAGCGCGACCCGGTCATCGGCGCCCTGCAGCGGCAGCACGCCCACCTGCGCCCCGTGCTCTTCCACTCACCCTACGAGGCCGCCTGCGCGTTCATCATCGCCCACCGGATGCGCATCGAGCAGGGCCGCGCGATCCGGCAGCGGATGGCGCGCGAGCACGGCGAGGCGTTCGAGATCGGCGGCGTCACCGTGCACGCGTTCCCGTCGCCGCAGCGGCTGCTGCGCATCACCGAGGTCCCGGGCATCGACGGCGAGAAGCTGCGGCGGCTGCACGGCGTCGCGGCGGCGGCCCTCGACGGGCTGCTCGACCGGGCCAGGCTGCGCAGCCTCCCCGTCCGGCAGGCGCTCGCCGACGTGCGGCGGCTGCGCGGCGTCGGCGACTTCTTCGCCACGGCGATCGTGATGCGCGGCGCGGGGCTCGTGGACGCGCTGCCGGGCGACGAGATGACCCTGTCCGGGATGCGTCGCCGGTACGACCTGCCGGCCGCCCCGACCGACGAGGACCTGGCCCGCGTGACGGATGCCTGGAGGCCGTACCGGATGTGGTGCTCCGTCCTGATCCACGCCGCCGAACGGCGGGCCCGCGCGGCCGCTTGACTACATAGGTAGAGTTAGCTCGTGCAGCGAGCCAGGCGCCCATCCCCACAGACCGCGGCGGTGCTGCGCGCGCTGGCCGCGGACCCCGCCCAGTGGCGGTATGGCTACGAGCTCGGCCAGGAGGTCGGGCTCAAAGCCGGCTCCCTCTACCCGATCCTCATCAGGCTCTCCGACCGTGGCCTGCTCGAGGCGTCCTGGGAGAGCGACCCGCCGCACGGACGGCCGCCGCGCCACCTGTACCGGCTGACCGGCGCGGGCGTGACGGCCGCCGCTTCGCTCGAACCGGCGCCCTCCACGGCGCCCGTCCGGCCTGCCCGGACCGAGCCGAGGGCCGCCTGGTGAGCACCGCCCTGCTCGCGATCGTCGTGCGGCTGCTGCCCGCGTCCCGCCGCGACTGGGGCCGCGCCATGCTGGCCGAGTCCGCCGCGATCCCGCCCGGCCCCGACCGGCGCGGCCACGCCCTCGGGTGCGCGGCCGCCGTCCTCCGCCAGCCGGCGGTGCTGCGGACGCTCGCCCACCCGCTCGCGGCGGTCACCGTCCTCGCCGGGGTGCTGCGGTGGTCGGCCGGCATCGCGTACCAGCCGCTGCGGTGGGGCGTCGTCGGCGTCATCGCGCTGCTGCTCGCCGTCGCCCTGGCGGCCCGCGCGCTCGGCCCGGTCGCCGCCGGCCGGACCGCCCGCGCCGTCCGGGCCGGTGGCTGCCTGCTGGTCGCCGCGATGACCGCGATGTTCGCCGCCGCCGCGGGCCACCACGGCCCACCCGACGAGCAGGCCCGCACCGTCGTGCCGGTCTTCGCGGTGCTCCTGACCAGCTACCTGATCGGGTTCCTCGCCCTGACCGCCGCCCGCACCGCCGTCACCGGCCGCGCCCTGTCCGCCGGCGTCGCCGCCGCGTGCGCCGCCGCCGGGGTCTGGCTGGCGCTGCAGGTCGCGTTCCCGCCGCTGCCCACCAACCTCGGCGGCGCCCTGTTCACGATCGGCTGCGGCGTCGCCGCCACCCTCCTCGCCCGCGGCGGCGTCCTCGCGGCCCTGTCCGTCGGCGTGCTCGCCCCGCTGCTGGTGTTCAGCGGTGTCGTGCTGCTGTCGGTGTACGGCCCGCCCCGTCTCATCCCCGACCTCGTCCCGGCCGCCCTGACCCCCGCGGACGACCTCGCGAACAGCCGCATCGAGGTCCAGGACCCATACGTGGCGATGCTCTTCCTCGCCTGCCTGTCCGCCCTCACCCTCACGGCCGCCGCCGTCACGACCCGACGCCGCGCCGCTACGATGGCCGTGTGCTGATCTTCGGCTGGGGCTGGCGCGCGACCCACCTGCGCACCCTGACCCTGCGCTGCCCTCACTGCGGCAACACCGCCGCCCACCCGCTCTACAAGCGCGTCCTGAAGCTGTCGCTGTTCTTCATCCCGCTGATCCCGCTGCGGGTGAAGCACACCGTCCAGTGCACCGCCTGCGGCACCTCCCGCGACGTGGACCCCGGCAACATCCACTGAAGCCCAGCCGGCCACGGACCCGTCGGTGCTCTGCCGGCACCGCCGACGCATCGATCACGACCAGGAATTCTTTACCGATTGCCAGCAATCCGGCAATCGGTAACCAGGCACGCACCGCGAAGGTCGCCCATGCATGCGGCCGCTGAGGGCGGGGGCGTGCGGCTGGTTTGGGAAGGACCAGCGATCGGTGGTGGGGTGGGTCACGCGAGGGCTGCCCTTGCGCACGGCCGCTGAACGGCGGCGTGGCGGCCTGGTTCGTGGGCTACCGGCAACTGGCGACCGGAAGTCGGCAATCGGGTGTGCACCAGCGACGGCCGTGGTCGGGCGTGCGCCGCGCCGAGGTGGAGCGGCTCATCGACGGGGCCGGCACGCGGCCGCGGGAGTGCGCCGCCGCCGAGGGCTGACCAGAGAGCCGCTGCCGCCGCGGACGGGCGTATCCGCGAGCGGGCTGTCGCGGCCCGAGGCCGGGAGGCGCCGCCCAGCGCCGGGCCTACCGCTGTCCCGCGAAGGTTGCTTCAAGGTGGCCGTCGACCGGTTGATCGGGGCGTCGGCGACGGAGGATCCGCGCGCACACCGGAAGCCGCCGCGAAACGGGTGAGGCGGCGGCGTCGCAGTGGCCCGCTGACAGGAGCCGGTGCGGGTCATCCTCGGCGAAGGGAGAGCTGACGCCGCGGGCCTGGGAAACGGTGAAGGCGACGGAACACCGCTCCGCCGCCTTCAAGGAACCGAATCGGTCAGACAGCCACCGGGTGCGCGTCCGACACGACCGGGCGCTGGCTGCGCTCGGTGAGGTAGCCGAACAGCAGGCCGAGCGTGGCCCAGGTGACCGCCTGGGTGCCGAGCGACGCGAGCCGGAACCGCCACAGCAGCACCGGGGAGAACCCGTCGGGCACCTCGTTGACCGCCGGCAGCAGGGCGATCGCGACCCCCACGACGGCCGCGGCGCCGACGACCGCGAGGGTCGTCGCGTTCCACGTGCCGAAGCGCGGCTGCAGCGACCGGCTGACGACGATCGCGCCGAGCACGGCGGCGACCCCGATGACGATCATCAGGAAGTACAGGCCGGTCCGCTGCTGCAGGGTGTCCGCGTTGCCGGTCGCGGGCGGGTTGGCCGGGTACTTCAGGAACGGCACGAGCGCCACCCCGACGAACCCGGCGAGGGCGACGACAGCGGCCGTGGCGCGGGCGCTGAGCCGGCCGATGCGCCCGATCGTGACCGCGACCGCGATGGCGAACAGGCCGCCGAGCGCGACGCCGTACACGACCGACGCGGTGGCCAGGCCGAGCGTGCTCTGCACGGTCCGGCTGACCGGCCCGTGCTCATGGTCGGCGGCGTGGGCCTCCTCGAACGCGATCGCGTCGTTGATCGGGCCCTCGCCGAACAGGTAGGCGAACAGGAACGCGGCCACACCGGCGACCAGGCCGGTGATCATGCCGCGGACCAGGAGCGTCCGCGCATTCAACATGCTGGCGCCCCGGCTCAGTGGCAGGGGAAGCCGAGCAGGTGCCGGCCGTCGTGGACGAACTCGTGCACCGTCGAACCCGACACGACCGAGGTGATGCCCTGCTCGGCGCCGACGAAGTACAGCAGCACGACGGCGAGCACGACGCCGAACGTGGCCCACGGCAGGATCTGCCGCAGCGGGATCGGGGCCGGTGCGGTGGCCGGGGTGGGAAGAGCCGAGATCGATGCCATGATGCAGCCTCCTGCGGGATTTCGCGTCCCATCGAGCGTTGTCGTGACCGTGCCCGGGTCTGACTCCCACCTGCGTGGTTACAGCGGCGCGACCGTGCCGGGCTTGCACCGGCTTCCGTTCACTGTCACGTGTACGTTTCGGACGGTACGGACGGCGTACCAGCGTGTCAATCGAACGGCCGATTCGGGCACGAGAATCGCGCGCCGCGCCGCTGGTCAGCGTGGCCGGCGGCCGGCGCAAGGGTGATCAAGTTCTCGGTGGGGTGAGGGCGGCGAGATCGGTACCCACCTTGTGCAGGCCGTCGAGCCGCCGGTCGAGGGACGCGCCGGTCGGGCTGAGGAACTCGGCGTACTTCGCCCGGATGAGCCTGCCGTTCGCCGTGAACGCCCACGGGTAGTGCTTGTCCGCGGCGGCAGCGACCTGCGGACCGTGATCCGCCCAGTGCTGACCGGTGGCGCCGGTCAGCCGCGCGCCGGCCGAGTTCCTCGGCTGCACCGAGAGGCTCGGCACCTCACCCGGCAGGGCGAGCACGAGCGCCGTGTGCCGGCGGTCCTTCTCGACGAAGTCGAACACGTGGAACGCCCGGTCGCGGAACGTGCCGGTGACGACGGCGCCCGCGGCCGGCTGCAACTGCGACCAGCCGAGCCGCAGCGCCAGGACCGGGTCGGACCGCTCGAACGTGTAGCCGCGCCGCTTCGCCCACCGCTTCCGGCCGATGCGCGTCCGCAGCGACGACACGACCCCGGCGCCGGCGAACAGGCAGAACAGCGTGCCGACCCCGCCCGTGATCCAGGAGCCGGTGCCACCGGAGGTGAACGCCACGCCCCACGCGATCGCCGCGATCACGCCGGCGACGACGAAGATGAAGCATCGGGTCTGGTAGGGGGCGATCACCGCCAGCGGCTCGTCGGCGCCGAACCGGACCACCTCGACCAGCGACAGCACGAAGAACAGCAGGGCGAGCCCGCCGAGCAGCAGCGCCGCGGACCCGAGGATCCGCCACGCCCGGTCCTGCCCGGCGATCGCCTCCGGGGAGTTCTCCTTCGCGTACCGGTCGACCATCTGCTGGTAGGTGCCGCCATCGTCACGGGTGCCGCCGTAGACCAGGCACGTGTCGAGCGGCCGCATCGTCTTGCCGTCGCAGGTCGGCGTGTAGTCCGCGATGCGCTGCGCCGACTCCTGCTGCCGCTGCGCGGCGGTGCTCGTGCCGGCCGCCACCATCTGCCATCCGGCGAGCAGGAGGACGCCCGCCAGGACGATCCGGACGAGTAGCCCCATGTGCCGTCGCTTCACGCCGCATTTATAGCAGCCGATGCCTTGCCGCTGCTGCCCCGTGACCCGGGATGCCGCGTGGACGCCCGTGGGTGGTGCTTGTCGGCGGCGGCGCCGTCCTGCGAGCCGGCGCGGCTGCCGCGTGCGCGTGCTCGGCCCGACCGTCGCCATCCGCCGCCGACCGGCAGCAGGCATCCGGACGAGACGTCGCGCCGGATGCGCGGCGGCCTCCGCCTGGTGGCGGCCGGCCCTATCCGGCGAGCGCGGCCACGAGCGCGTCGGCGCGGCCTGTGCCGAACACGCCGGTGAGCAGCGCCAGCTGTGACAGGTCGGCGAAGTCGACGACGACCCGGCCGCGCTGGAGGAACCTGCCGTCGCGCCGGGCCCGCAGGACCGCGGTGCGCGGCACTGCCGCCCGCAGCCGGAAGCCGCGCAGGTCGTCGTCCATGTCGGCGAGGACCAGCCGCCGGTCCGTGACGACACAGTGGACCATCGACGCGTCCCCGATGCTCCGGTCCAGCTGCACCGCGCACGAGTCGGCGGGCCCGGTGACCGCATACCCGCCGATCGCCTTGTCGACCTCGACCCGGATGACCGAGTCGGCGCCGACGAGCACCGCGACGACCCGCTCCCACGCCTGCTCCGGCTCGGCGTCCGGCGTGTCCCGCAGGGCCGCCACCGCCGCGTCCCGCACCTCGGCCGGGGCGCCGGCCACCAGCTGCTCCAGCTCGTGCCGCGAGCGCCGCGGCCGCTCGCCGCCGAACGCCGTCCGGCAGTGGACGGCGGCCCGCAGCTCCTCCCCGCCGGCCAGCTTCTCCAGCTCCGCATGGTGCAGCCGCAGCGCGTCCATGCCGGCAGGATAGCTCGCGGGTGAGCGGCGCCGAGCGCTGCCGGGATCGACGGGCCGCGATAATGTCGGTCCGTGGGCGTGATGATGGACTACTTCGCCGCGACCGAGCAGGAGCTGGCGGCGCTGGACCTCGAGCTGGGTCCGGCCGGCAACGACTGGCCGTACGTCGACTGCAAAGGCTGGATCCTCGAGGTCGAGGAGTTCGCCGCGGAGATCGACGGGCGGGACCCGAGCGAGTTCGGCCGGGACGAGCCGCTGCGCCGGGCCGACGACCCGGAGTTCCTGGGGCCGTGGACGGTGCGGATCAACGCGGAGCTCGTCGACACCCTCACCCGGCTGGAGGAGGGGCAGATCCGTGGCTACGCGGACCGGTACCTGCTGGAGGACTGGGAGGCCGCGCGGCTCGTCGCGCTCGCCGGGCTGGCCAGGTCCGCGGTCGCGCAGGGACGCTCGCTCTACTCCTGGTCGTCGGCGTAGCCGGACACGAGCTGGTCGTCCGCGCGGCCGGACCCGAGCTGGTCCGTGCGGCCGGACCCGAGCTGGCCGTCCGCGCGGCCGGACACGCCGGACACGCCCGGCGCGCCGGACACCAGCAGGGTCCACAGCTGCTCGCGGACCTTCGGCGGCAGCCGGTGGCCGAGCTCCTTGCGCCGCACCAGCACGAACCCGTTCGGGTCGCGCGGGCGCCCGGTGCACACGAACTCGATCGCCTGCACGGCGAGCGCCGGCTCCGGCCACGTGCCGTCGGGTGCGGCCTGGATGGCGGCGACGGCCGCCGCGGCCCGCGAGTCGACGTCGTCGATCAGCGCGTACTCGGCCCCGTCGGCGGGCCAGCGCTGCGCACGCAGGTCAATGTCGCGGAAGTCCACGTCGACGAGCTCGGCGTCGGTGAAGTCATTGCCGCGCCATTCGTTGCGGCTGCGGCCAGGGGTGCCGGCCATGGCGCCGGTGGCGCCGTTGAATACGGTGTGCCACACCCGGCCGCGGAACACGCATTCCACGAACTCCGCGCATTCGGTGTTAAGCTCCCGGATCCGGGCGTTGTCGAACAGGCAGCGCTCGAAGCGCACGTCGCCGAGGTACGTGTTGCCCAGCGGGAACCTCGTGCGCCGGAACACGCAGTCGACGAATCGCGTCTGGCTCTGATGGCCGACGCTGAACGTTTCAAAGGAAGTTTCCGAGAAGTTACATCGAAGAAAAGTTCCGCCATAGGCACCGAACGTGTCGAACGAACGGCCCGAGAAGTCAACATCGGCCAATTCCACGTGACGGTGTTCCACCCGTAGCAGATCCACGTCTGGACGTTACCAGTCACCCGCACGCATGGCCGGGGACGATTCCGACCCAAGCCGTTCGGTGCCGAATGTGGTCTTTGTCCGGTGGGGCGCTCAGTCGTCGAGCCGGTCGCGCAGGGCCAGGAGCGGCCCGTCCCAGTCCCGCGCCAGGGCGGCGAGGAACTGCTGGGCCACCTTCATCGACGCCGAGTCGAGGCGGAACCGGACCCGCCGCCGCTCGCCCGGCTCGGCGACCACCAGCCCCGCCTCGGCCAGCAGGCCCAGGTGCTTGGCGATCGCCTGCCGGGTGATCGGCAGCTGCCCGGCGAGCTGGGTGGCGGTGGCCGGCCCCCCGGCCGCGAGCGCGGCGAGGATCCCCCGCCGGCTCGGGTCGGCCAGGGCGACGAAGACCTCCTGTGCCACCGCCTCCGGATCAGGCCTGTCCATCGAGGTACGCGACGAGCTCGCCGAGCTCGCTGGTCCAGCCCTTGGTGTTGCCGGTGTACGCGGTGTTGTGCACGGTCTCGTCCGGCACCTGCGCGAAGCCGCTCTCGACCATCGTCAACGTGGTGCCGTCCGCGGTGGGCGTGAGCGTGAACTCCACCTGGTTGCGGCGCGGATCGTCCTGGGGCAGGCCGTAGATGGGCCAGGTGTAGGCGAAGACGTGCGGCGGGTCGACGCGCGTGATCGTGAGGGTGGCGGTGTCGCCGCTGTCCCAGATGAGCCTGGCCGTGCCGCCGACGCGCAGGTCGACCTCGGCCCGGTTGCCGAACCAGGTGCCGAGGCCCTCGGCGGTCGTCAGCGCCGCCCACACCTTCTCCGGCGGGTGGGCCAGCCGCAGGGTGCGCTCGATCCGGTCGGGGAATGTCATGTCCGCCTCCATGTAGCAACCACTCAGTTGCGTCAAACGTATAGCAATCACATGGTTGCGTCAACCGGACCGTACGTTCTACCACCGCGCCGCCGCGGCGGGCCGCGCGGTGGTGTTCACGGCGACATGAGAAGGGGGCGGCACCGGGCCGCCCCCTTCGTGCATGAGCGGGGTCAGGCGATGGGCTCGACCCAGATGTTGCGGTAGAACAGGTTCGCGCCGGGGTCGCCGTGGTCCTGCAGGCGGATCTTGCCGGCGGACGGGCCCTCGGCGGCGCCGTTGCCGGTCGGCCCGTCGATCGCCACGTTGTTGTGCACGGTCACGCCGTTCCACACCACCGTGACCCGGGCGTTCTCCGTCTTCGTGCCCGACGCGCCGAACCGGGCCGCGCGGAACGTGACGTCGTACGTCTGCCACGTCTGCGGGGCGGTCGCGGCGTTGCTGGTCGGCGCGATCTTGTTGTAGATCGACGCACACTCGTCGATGCCGATGCTCGGGTCACCGAACGAGTCGAGCACCTGCAGCTCGTAGCGGTCCTGCAGGTAGATGCCGCTGTTGGCGCGCTGCTGCCCGGTCACCTCGGGCGGCAGCGCGGGCAGCCAGAACTCGACGTGCAGCCGGAAGTCGCCGAAGCTCTCCTTACTGCGGATGTCGCCGCCGAGCACCTCGACCCCGCCGTTGCCCAGCGGCCACGTCACCGCGGCGCCGCCGGAGCCCTCGAAGTTGTTCATGTTCGAGCCGTCGAACAGCACCACCCGGCCGGGGTTGGCGCCGCCGGACGCGTACGCCTCGAACTCGTAGATCCGTGCGGCGCCGTTGCCGTCGCTGGCCGGGGTCGTGATGTTCAGCCGGAGGTACCGCGCCTGCACGGCGGTGAAGTCGTGCGTCGTGGAGCCGAGGGTGTTGCCGGTGACCGTCGCGACCGTGGTCCACGCGGTGCCGTTGGTGCTCACCTGCAGGTTGAAGTCGCGGGTGTTCCAGGCGCCGTTCTCGCCGCCGGCGCCGGCGTGCTTGAGCACGATCCGGCCGACGCTCTGGTTCGCGCCGAGGTCGACCTGCAGCCACTTCGTGGCGCCGAGCGAGCACCACTTGTCGGCGTTGCCGCCGTTCACGCTGCCGTTGACCGCCTTGTCCGCGGCCTCCGTCGTCGCGCACGAGCTGTCGGCCGTGGCGGCCTTGCCCAGCGCCAGGTTCCCGGTCACCGGCGGTGCCGTGCCGCCGTACGCCTCCAGCTCGTAGATCCGTGCCGCGGCGTTGCCGTCGCTGGCCGGGGTGGTGACGTTGAGCCGGATGTAGCGTGCCTGCGTCGCGGCGAAGGTGTGCGTGGTGGTGCTCGCGGTGTTGCCGGTGACGGTCGCGACCGTGGTCCACGCCGTGCCGTTGGTGCTCACCTGGACGTTGAAGTCGCGGGTGTTCCACGCCGTGTTCTCGCCGCCGGTACCGGCGTGCTGCAGCACGACTTTGTTGACGCTCTGGTTCGCGCCGAGGTCGACCTGCAGCCACTTCGTGGCGCCCTGCGAGCACCACTTGTCGAGGTTGCCGTTGGTGGTGGTGCCGTTGACGGCCCGCTGCGGGTTCTCCGACGTGCCGCAGGAGCTGTCGGCGGTGGCTGCCTTGCCCAGCGCGAGGTTGACCGGCGGGACCTGGCCGGGGATCGCGTTGAGCGTGTACCAGACCTCGGTGCTCCACAGCGACTGGCCGTTGGCGGCGGCGAACGGCTTCGGCGAGCGGATGTGCACGACGCGACCGGCCTTCAGCCCGTTGACGACCAGGGTGACCTTCTTGCCGTCGGCGGACAGCGTCGCCGAGGAGACCGTCAGGGTCTCCTCGTCGATCTTCGGGCCGCCGTAGGCGGCGGTCGGCACGTAGCGCCACTGCTTCACCCGGTACTTGCCGGCCAGGGCGGTGGCGGTGGCGGCCGACAGGGGCTGCGTGTACTCGAGCTCGAACCCGTTCGGCGTGGCCCGGGTGGCGAGGATGTCGAAGACGTTGTTGCCGTTCGGGGTCAGCTTCTGCAGGCCGTACAGCAGCTTGCCGGACTGCCCCCAGTTGCCGCCGGCGCCGAGACCGCCGACGTAGACCGCGCCGTCCGGGCCGACGTTGACCTCGGAGACGCCGGCCTCGAGGCCCTGGGTGAGCCGGAACAGGGCGCCCTGGTACTCGCCGTTGACCTTCTCCACGTAGGCGCGCTGCAGGCCGCCGTACGTGACGTCACCGATGAGGAACTGCCCGGCGTACAGGCCGCTCTGCATCAGCATCGGGGTGCTGGGGGAGTTGCCGATCTCGTTCTGCGGCAGCCACAGCACCGGCTGGCTGATCGGCGCGTTGTCGAAGGGGCCCTGCGGGTTGAGGAAGTGGTTGTAGAAGCGGCCCTGCTTGATCTGCAGCAGCTTCGACGCGGGCTGGTAGCCGCCCTGGTTGTCGGTGACGAAGATGCTGTTCTCCGGCCCCCAGCCGATGCCGTGCGGCGTGCGCAGCCCGCCCGCGACGTAGGTGACCTGGCCGTTGCTGGCGTTGATCTTGATCGTGGTGCCGCGGTTGGCGATGCCCTGCGGGTTCGTCGTCGCGCCGCCGTAGTCGATGGACACCGACAGGTTCACGTAGAAGAAGCCGTCCTGGTACAGCAGGCCGAACGCGAACTCGTGGAAGTTGCCGTCGTACGGCCAGGTCGCGACGGTCTGGTACTGGTCGGCGACCTCGTCGCCGGTGGTGTCGACGAGCCGGGTGAGCCGCGCCTTCTCCGACACGTACACGACGCCGTCGACGACCTTCAGGCCCATCGGCTCCTTGAGGTTGCTGCCGATGCGCTTCGTGGTGACGTTGCCCGGCGAGGTCGCCCCGCCCGTGTTGCCGAGGATCCAGACCTCGCCCGCCTGGGAGGTGCCGGACTGGTCGTTGCCGCCCCAGGTCGAGATGACCATGCGCCCGTCGGGCAGCCAGTCCATGCCGGTGACCTTCGGCTCGAACCCGCTGGGCCGCAGGTTCGTCAGCGTGAAGTTCGGGTGGACCGAGGTCAGCGGCAGGCCGTCGCCGGGGGAGTCGCCGGCCGTCTCGCACTCCTTGCGCCCGGGCGCGGTGACCCGCACGACCCCGGCGTCGGTGCTGAGCACCGAGTTCGGCACGGTCACGAACGACGACGAGCCCGGCGTCTGCCACTGCAGCGTGAGCTGCTGCCCGCCGCCGGCCTCGAAGAAGTCGATCCGCAGGGAGTGGTAGCCGGTGCCCAGCTGGACGGCGCCGTCCTTGGCGGTCGCGCCGTGCAGCCCGTCGTGGTTGGTGACAACGTTGTCATCGACCACGAGACGCGAGCCGTCGTCGCTGATCAGCCGGAACGTGTAGTTGCCGGCCGTGGCGATGTTGATGTTGCCGATGACCTGCGTGAGGAAGTTGTCCTCCAGGCCGAACTGGGCCGAGGTGGTCCAGTCGACGGTCGGCATGAGCTTGTCGACGTTCGGCGTCTGCGCGGCCTTCAGCGTGCAGAGGTTGCTCAGCGGCGTCTGCAGGTCGAAGGTGCGCATCGTGACGCCGGGCTCCTGTGGCGGCGGCGCGGCGGCGGCGCCGGCCGAGGGCAGGACCAGCGCCGTGGCGACGAGGGTGGAGGCGAGCGCACCCATGATCGGGATGCGCATGCGCCGGGGCGGGACGGGCACGGTTCCTCCAGGGAGAGCGGGATGCTCCACCCGGGGCGCGGCAGGCCGCCGACGACGGCACTCGGGCAACGGGCGGGCATCACTGTCGATGTCCTGCGGGTTGCCTGGCACGCCGATGCCTGGCGCGGCCAATCTATGAGGCTTTCATTCTCATGTCTAGATGTTTCGCTGCCGATCCCCGAACTTTCTCTCCAGATGATCGGAAGATTTAAGATTGCCGTCCGCGTATCTTGGGTGGATGCCGTTCGACGTCGACCGATGGTGCCGCCGGCACCTCGGCGCACCCGTCGTGGAGGTCATGTCCAGCGGTGGGCATCTGTCGCGTGTGTACGGCGTCCGCCTCGCCGACGCCCGCACGGTGGCCGTCAAGACGCGGCCGGCGTCGCCACGGCTCGACGCGTGCGCGGCGGTGCAGCGGTCGCTGTGGCGGGCGGGCTTCCCCGCACCCGAACCCCTCGCCGGTCCGGTCGTCGAGGACGGCGTCGCGGTGAGCGCCGAGGCGCTCGTGCCCGGGGGAGCGGCAGCGCCCGCCACCGAGCCCGCGCGGCGGTTCGCGGCGCTGTTCGCCCGGCTCGTCACCCTCGCACCGCGACCGGAGGCGGCCGGCCCACTCACGCCGGCACCCGCGTGGACCGCCTGGGACCACGACGTGCCAGGCATCTGGGCCGAGGGCCTGTGGGTCTCCGCGTACAACACGAAGAAGGCAAGTCTGGACGGACTGCCGTGGCTGGCACAGGACGAGGCCGAGCGGCGCCTCGCGCTCACCGGGACCTGAGGCAGCGTGTCCGTGGCTGCCGGTGACGGTGACCGCCAATGGCGTAGCGTGCCGGATGCGCTGATGAGCGCCTGGGGAGACGTGTTCGACGCCTCCCAGGAAGGCGAGACACTGTCGGCCCCCTGCCCGGTGTGCGGCGCGACGACGTTGCATCGCTGGTTCGACCGCCATCGAGCCGACCCGCGGATCATCGCCGGCCTGCCATGGTGGGGGCAGGGGAGCCAGTGGCAATGGTGCAGCTCGTGCCGGTGCTACCTGCACGCCAGCGGGTGGGTGCCGGTGTGGTGGGAGACGGCGATCGAAGTCGACCCTTCAACCCTGACGCATACTCCCGCCCCGATCGAGGACGTGATCGAGCGGATGCGGTGACGTCCACGCCCTCCGTTCGGCGCTCGACGCGCGCCGCTGCCGCATGCGGCGGCTCAGCCGGTTTCGCCGTCGATGCGCTGCCGGAGGAGGTCGGCGTGGCCGTTGTGGCGGGCGTACTCCTGGATCAGGTGGAGGTGGACGGCGCGCAGGGACATGGGGCCGCGCAGCTCGTCCTCGAAGGCGTCGTCGAGGGAGGCGTCGGCGACCGCGGCCCGGGACGACTGCCACTGGGCGACGAGCCGGTCGTAGTCCGCCTCCGCCGAAGCGCCGTCGGCCTCGTCGAAGGCGGCGTCCTTCGCGTCGGCGCGGCGGTACAGGAACGGCACGGGCGTGCCGCGGAAGCGGGTGTGGAACCATTCGCGCTCGACGTCGGTGACGTGGCGCAGCAGGCCGAGCAGCGACAGCGTCGACGGGGGACAGGAGCGCTGCGCCAGCTCCTCGCCGGTCAGGCCGGTGCACTTGCCCACGAGGACGGCGCGTTGCCAGTCGAGGAATCCTTCGAGGAGGGTCCGCTCGTCGGCGACGAGCGAACCCCCGAACGGTGGCGGCTCAGGCGCGGTCCAGGTCATGGACGGATCATGCCACGCGGGAGCTCAGCCGAGGACGTCCGGCCGCACCGCGAGGAGGGTGTCCTCGGCGGCGGCGAGGATCCACGTGTACAGCTGGTCGACGACGTGCCTGATGGCCGGCCCGCCGCCGACCCAGGCGTACCTGGAAACCGCGGTCGTCGTCATCGCCTCACCGGGGTGAACGGGCATCGACGGGCGGCAGTGCAGCCACGGATTGTTCCGGGCGATGACCGAGTCGTGTCGCAGCGGGAACGGTGACGTGGCAACGTATGCGGTATGTCCGTCCATCCCCGCGCCGGAGCTCAGGCGCAGCGCTCCGACCTCGTCGACGTCCCGCGACTCATCACCAGCTACTACGCCGAGCACCCAGACGTCGAGGACCCCGCGCAGCAGGTCGCGTTCGGCACGTCCGGGCACCGCGGTTCGAGCCTGCGCCGCTCGTTCAACGAAGATCACATCGTCGCCGTCAGCCAGGCGATCTGCGAGTACCGGGCGGCCCAGGGGTACACCGGGCCGCTGTTCCTCGGCAAGGACACGCACGCCCTGTCGGAGCCCGCGACGGTCAGCGCCCTCGAGGTGTTCGCCGCCAACGGGGTGCAGGTGCTCGTCGACAGCCGCGACGGGTACACGCCGACGCCGGCGCTGTCGCACGCGATCCTCACCCACCGGCACCTCGGGGCGGACGGGGTCGTGGTCACCCCGTCACACAACCCGCCGGAGGACGGCGGCTTCAAGTACAACCCGCCGCACGGCGGGCCCGCCGACACCGACGTCACGAAGTGGATCCAGGACCGGGCCAACGCGCTGCTCGCGGCCAAGCTCGACGGCGTCAGGCGGATCCCGTACGCGCGGGCGAAGAGCGCCGACACCACCGGACGGTTCGACTTCCTCGCCGCGTACGTCGACGACCTGCCGTCCGTCATCGACCTCGCGGCGATCGCCGGTGCCGGTGTCCGCATCGGCGCGGATCCGCTCGGCGGGGCCAGCGTCGCGTACTGGGGCGCCATCGCCGAACGGCACAAGCTGGACCTGACCGTGGTCAACCCCGACGTCGACCCGACGTTCGGCTTCATGACCCTCGACTGGGACGGCAAGATCCGGATGGACTGCTCGTCGCCGAACGCGATGGCGTCGCTGATCGGCAAGCGCGCCGACTACCAGGTCGCGACCGGCAACGACGCCGACGCCGACCGGCACGGGATCGTCACCCCCGACGCGGGCCTGATGAACCCCAACCACTTCCTCGCCGTCGCCATCCAGTACCTGTTCAAGGCCCGCGACGGCTGGCGCGGCGACGCCGCCATCGGCAAGACGCTCGTGTCGTCGTCGATGATCGACCGGGTCGCGGCGGACCTCGGCCGGACCCTCGTCGAGGTCCCCGTCGGGTTCAAGTGGTTCGTGCCGGGGCTGCTGGACGGCTCCGTCGGGTTCGGCGGCGAGGAGAGCGCCGGCGCGTCGTTCCTGCGCCGCGACGGCCAGGTGTGGACGACGGACAAGGACGGCCTGCTGCTGTGCCTGCTCGCCGCCGAGATCATCGCCACGACGGGGCGGTCGCCCAGCGAGCACTACGCCGACCTCGTCGCGCGGCACGGCGCCCCGGCGTACGCGCGGATCGACGTCGCCTCCACCCGGGAGGAGAAGGCGGTGCTGGGCAAGCTCTCGCCGGAGCAGGTGACGGCGACCGAGCTGGCCGGTGAGCCGATCACGGCGAAGCTGACCGCCGCGCCCGGCAACGGCGCCGCGATCGGCGGGCTGAAGGTCGTCACCGCGTCCGGCTGGTTCGCGGCGCGGCCGTCCGGGACCGAGGACGTGTACAAGGTGTACGCCGAGTCGTTCCAGGGCCCGGAGCACCTGGAGCGCATCCAGCAGGAGGCCCGCGGCGTCGTGTCCGCCGCGCTGTCAGGCTGACCGAGCAGGGCCGGGGAAGACCGGGCCCGCGCAACAGCAAGGCCCGGCCGCAGCAGCGGCCGGGCCTTTCGCGACGGCGGATCAGGCGGCGCGGGCCGCGGCCGGGCGCTGCTTGAACGCCCGCTGCAGCTGCACCACGATCGACCACGTCACCTCGCTGACCGGGCGGGCGCCGTTGACCTGGATGAGCAGCTCACGCTGCTGGTAGTAGTCCAGCAGCGGGCGGGTCTTCTCCTCGTACACCTTGATGCGGTGCTTGATCACGTCGACGGTGTCGTCGGCGCCGCGGGCCCGGGCCAGCATCCGGCGGGTCAGCTCGTCCTCAGGGACGTCGAGGTGGACGGCGATCTGCACGCCGACGCCGAGGGCACCGGCGGTGCGGTACGCCGCCTCGGCCTGCTCGACGGTGCGCGGGAAGCCGTCCAGGACGTAGCCGCCGCCGGTGTTCGCCGCGAGGACCGGCTTGCGGAGCATGTCCATGATGATCGAGTCGGGGACCAGCTCACCCTTGTTGACCAGCTCCTCGACCGTGCGGCCGATCTTCGTGCCCGCCGCGATGTTCTCGCGCAGCAGGTCGCCGCTGGCGATGTGGGTGATGCCGAACTGCTGGGCGATGAGCTGCGCCTGGGTGCCCTTGCCGGCTCCCGGTGCGCCGATCATCAGGATCCGCTTGGCGCGCGGTGCCGCCGACTGCATTGTCATCTGCACACCCTTTCATGGCTCTGTGACAGGTGAGATCGAGTGCCGGCCGACGCCGATGGTCCAATATCGCACCTGGATGTGCGGTGCGGGCTGTGTGTCAGCTGTGAATTTCCACATTGCGATCCATGGGTCCGGCACGGAATACCGGACCCATGGACAGGTAACCGGACCTACCGGGTGCCGAGCAGGTCCACCACGAAGACGAGCGTCTCGTTGGGCTTGATCACGCCGGCGGCGCCACGGCTGCCGTAGCCCAGGTGCGGCGGGATGACCAGCTTGCGCCGGCCGCCGACCTTCATGCCGGCCACGCCCTGGTCCCAGCCGGGGATGACCTGGCCCTGGCCGAGACCGAAGTCGAACGTGCCGCCACGGTTCCACGACGCGTCGAACTCCTTGCCCGTCGACAGGGACACGCCCACATAGTGGACGCTGACCTGCTGACCCGGGCGGGCCTCCGCGCCGTCACCGACGGTGATGTCCTCGATCACCAGGTCGGCGGGCGGCGGGCCGTCGGGCAGGGTCACGTCGGGCTTGCTGAGCGCCATGCGATAACTCCTCGGCGGGATGGTTGCTGCAGTACATTGCAGCGTCCATCCTGCCGTACGCGCTGCCGTGTGGCGCGCGACCACCCCGCAAACAGCCCTTGGATGAGGCGGAGGGCACGCCGTACATTGAAGTCGATGACGGACGGCAAGCGCCCATGCGCGCCGGTGCGGCAAGCGTACTGGCTGGTCATCGGCGCACTCGGGCTGGCCGCGACGCAGGCGGTCGCGGCCGCGGTCCTCCTCGCCAGGTTCGGCGCCGTCCACCGGGCGCACGGGCCGTGGTCGGTCGCCGAGCAGGCCCAGGCCGACAGCGTCCACGCCCGCCTCGCCGTCGCCGTCGTCCTCGGCGCCGGGATCGCCGTCCTGCTCGCCGGCGCGGCGCTCGCCGTCCCGCGCCGCACCACCCGCACCCGCACCGCCGTCGGGGGCGCCGCCGCCTTCGCCGGGACCGCGCTGCTGCTCGGCGTCATCCTCGCCGCCGACAACGCCGTCCTCGCCGCCGGCGCCGCGGAGCTCGCCGACCTGGAGCGGCTGCTGCCGGTGTGGTTCTCGGCGCTGTCGTCGGGCGTCGTCACCGGCGTCGTCGTCCTGCTCGGCGCCGCGCTGCTGCGGATGGGCCGCGACGCCGCCGTCGAGTACTACCAGCACCACCGCCCGCCGACGCGCTGGCGCGGGTTCACGTCCTGGCACGACATCGTCAACCGGTGATCACGGCTTGGTGAACGGGGTCGCCCGGTGCGGCGGCGGTCCTTACGCTGACGGCGATGAACGACGACTTCCGGCTCGACCCGCCGCCCGCCGCCGTCCGGCAGGCGTTCTGGCTCGCCGCCATCGGGCTCCTGCTGATCCTCGCCAAGACCGTGGCCAGCGCGGTGCTCCTGGCCGGCTTCGACGACACCTACCAGGCCATCAAGCCCTCGAACCCGTTCGACGTCGGCGACGAGGTCGCCGACGGCATCGAGCTGCGGCTCACCGTCGCCGTGCTGGTCGGCGCCGTCCTGACGCTCATGCTCGGCCTCGCCGCGGCCGCCGTCGCCCGGCGCGCCGACACCAGCCGCAGCGTCGTCGGAGCCCTCGCGCTCCTCGCCGGCGTCGCGCTCGTCCTTGGCGTGGTGTTCAGCCCCGAGAGCGCGGTCACCCCCGATGACGCCGCCTCCCTCGCGTGGCTCGAGACGCTGATCCCCGCCTGGTTCCAGACGCTGTCCGCGGTGGTGGTGTTCGGGGTGGCGGCGCTGTTCGGCATCGCGTTCGTCCGGATGGGCCGCCCGGCGGCGGCCGGGTACTGCCAGGACTACGACCCGGGCGCCCGGTGGGGTGGCTACGGTTCCTGGCTGGATCTCCTCCGCCGCGGCTGATGAGCGCCCACCTGCCGAGGCTTACGCTGGACGGGATGGCCGCCGACCCCGCCCCGCGCCGGCGCCCGGCCGCCCCCGTGCGGCGGGCGTTCTGGCTGGTGGTGGGCGCGATCGGGCTGCTCGGCGGGCAGACCGCCGCGGCGGCGGTGCTGCTCGGCCGGTTCGGCGCGGCCTACGCCGCCCACGCGCCGTGGAGCATCCGCGAGCAGGAACAGATCGACAGTATGCGCATCCGCCTGGCGCTCACCGTCGTGCTCGGCGCCGGGATGGCCCTGCTGCTCGTCGGCGCCGCGACGGCGATCCCGCGCCGGCACATCGGCACCCGCTTCGTTGTCGGGTCCGCCGCCCTGCTCAGCGGGGTCGTGCTGCTGTTCGGTGTCGCCATCAACCCCGACAACGCCCTGCTCGCCTACGGCGCGGCCGAGGAGGCCCACCTGTACAAGGTGCTGCCGCTGTGGTTCTCGGTGCTGTCCTCGACCGCGGTCACCGGCGTGCTGGTGGCGCTGACCGCCGCGTTCGTGCTGCTCGGCCGGGATGCCGCGCACGACTACTACCACTACCAGGGGCCTGACAACGCCTGGACCGGGTTCAGCGGCTGGACCGCCAGCACCCGCTGACTACCCGGCGAGGGCGTCGAGCATCGCCTCCGCCACGCCGGTCGCGCTGGCCGGGTTCTGGCCTGTGACGAGGCGGCCGTCGCGGACCACGTGCGGCTGCCACGGCGCCGCGCCGGTGTGCCGCGCGCCGACCGCCTCGAGGCGCTGCTGCAGCGAGAACGGCACCACCTCGGTCAGCCCGACCGCCGCCTCCTCCTCGTCGGTGAACCCGGCGACGTCCCGGCCCGCGAGGAGGTGCCCGCCGCCGGTGAGGGTGACGCCGGTCAGCCCGGCAGGCCCGTGGCAGACCGCACCGACGACGCCGCCCCGCTCGTACACCTGCCGCACCAGCGACCGCAGCGCCGTGCTGCCGGGGAAGTCCCACATCGTGCCGTGCCCGCCGGCCAGGAACACCGCGTCGAACGCGGCCGGGTCGACGTCGGCGACGGCCGGGGTGTCGTGGCCGAGGGCGGCGAGGAAGTCCTCGTGGCCGTCGGTGCCGCCGTCGCGGGGCGGGTCGCCGCCGAGCACCGACGCCACCGTCACGGCGTGCCCGGCCTTGGTGAACACCTCCCACGGGTGGGCCGCCTCCGACACGTAGAAGCCGGTGCTCCGGCCGGTGTCGCCGAGGGTCGCGTGGCTGGTCAGGACGATCAGGGTCGCTGTCATGCGGACAGCTTCGGCCGCCGAGTGCCATCGGCGCCAATAGCCTCAGGCGGGCAGTACCATAGGAAATCCTATGGCGATCTCGCTGGACCTGCTCCGCACGTTCCTCGCCGTGCACCGGGAGGGCTCCGTCACCGGCGCCGCCCGCCGCCTCGCCCTGTCGCAGCCGACCGTCACCGCCCAGCTCCAGGCCCTCGAGGCGGCGCTCGGCCGGCCGCTCTTCGTGCGGCAGCCCCGCGGCGTCACCCCGACCCCGGCCGCGGACCTCCTCGCCCGGCAGGTCGCCGGCCCGCTCGACGACCTCGCCGGCGTCGCCGAACGCCCCGAGGAGGGCACCGTCCGGCTCGGCGGCGCCGCCGAGTTCCTCACCGACCTCGTCCTGCCCGCGCTCGCCGGGCTCGTCGCCGGCGGCCTCAAGCTGCGCGTCACGCTCGGCCTGTCCGACGACCTCGCCGACGCGCTCGGCACCGGCGCCCTCGACCTGGCCGTCCTCACCAGCCGCCCGCGCCGCCGCCAGCTGCGCGCCGAGCCGCTCTACGACGAGGAGTTCGTGCTCGTCGCCGCGACCGCCCGCGACGCCGCGACCACCCCGCTGGTCAGCTACGCCGAGGAGCTGCCGATCATCCGCCGGTACTGGCGCAGCGTCTTCGACCAGCGGCAGCACCGCACCGCCGACGTGGTCGTGCCCAACCTGCACGCCGTCCGCGCCCTCGTCCTGGCGGGCGCCGGCTGCAGCGTGCTCCCCGAGTACCTGGTCCGGGCGGACCTCGAGGCGGGCCGCCTGGTGCTGCTGCACGACCCGCCGGTGCCGCCGCTGAACACGCTGTTCCTCGCCCACCGTGACGGTCCGCTCACCCCCGGCGCGGCGGCGGTCCGCACCCGCCTGCTGGCCACGTTCCGTGGCGTTTCGCCAACCGAAATGTTGCCGCGCTAGGTTCGAGCGGTGACCCAGCCTTTGGACCTGCCCCGCACCGTGGGCGAGCTGCGCGCCAGCGGCCACCGGTTCCGCACCGTCAAGGAAGAACTGCGCGACAACCTGCTCGCCAAGCTCCGCAGCGGCGAGCCCCGCTTCCCCGGCGTCGTCGGCTACGACGACACCGTCCTGCCCGAGCTCGAGCGGGCCATCCTGGCCGGCCACGACCTGGTCCTGCTCGGCGAGCGCGGCCAGGGCAAGACCCGCGTCATCCGCGGCCTCGTGTCGCTGCTGGACGAGTGGACCCCGGTCATCGCGGGGTCGGAGCTCAACGAGCACCCGTATGCGCCGATCACGCCCGCGTCGCGGCGCCTCGCGACCGAGGCCGGCGAGGCGCTGCCGGTCGACTGGCTGCACCGTTCGCTGCGGTACGGGGAGAAGCTCGCCACCCCGGACACGTCGGTCGGCGACCTGATCGGCGACGTCGACCCGATCCGGGTCGCGCAGGGCCGGACCCTCGGCGACCCGGAGACCATCCACTTCGGACTCGTCCCGCGCACCAACCGCGGCATCTTCGCCGTCAACGAGCTGCCCGACCTCGCCGAGCGCATCCAGGTCTCGCTGCTCAACGTGCTGGAGGAGCGCGACATCCAGGTCCGCGGCTACCAGCTGCGCCTGCCGCTGGACGTGCTGCTCGTCGCCAGCGCCAACCCGGAGGACTACACCAACCGCGGCCGGATCATCACGCCGCTCAAGGACCGCTTCGGCGCCGAGATCCGCACCCACTACCCCCTGGACCTCGAGCTGGAGATCGACCTGATCCAGCAGGAGGCCTCGCTGACGGCGCAGGTCCCCAGCCATGTGATCGAGGTGCTGGCCCGGTTCACCCGGGCGGTGCGCGAGTCGCCGGCCGTCGACTCCCGCTCCGGCGTGTCCGCCCGCTTCGCCATCGCCGCCGCCGAGACCGTGGCCGCGTCCGCGCTGCGCCGCGGCGGGCTGCTCGGCGACGACAAGCCCGTCGCCCGGGTCGGGGACACGGTGAGCGTCACCAGCACCCTGCGCGGCAAGGTCGAGTTCGACAGCGGCGAGGAGGGTCGCGAGATCGAGATCCTCGCGCACCTGCTGCGCACCGCGACCGCCGACACGTTCCGGTCCCGGCTCGCCGGGCTGGACCTGTCCGGCTTCACCGACCTCGTCGCCGAGGGGCAGGTCATCGAGACCGGCGAGCTCGCCGGCGCCGACGACATCCTGCAGCAGGTCGGCACCGTGCCCGGCCTGGCGAAGGTCCTCGAGCGGCTCGGGCTCGGCGACGCGCCCAGCCGCGGCGAGGCCGCCGCCGGCATCGAGTTCGTCCTGGAGGGCCTGCACCTCACCAGACGGCTGTCCAAGGACCTCACCGAGGACGGCCGCACCGTCTACGGAGGCTGAGCGCGTGCGTCACAACAGGTTCCGGTACGGGGCGTGGCGAGGCGGGCCCGACCCGCTCGCCCCGCCGTACGACGTGCGCGCCGCCGTCGACCAGGTCGGCGCCGAGGTCCTGGACGGCGGCAGCCTCCGCGACGCCCTGCGCAACCTGCTGCGCAACGGGCCTGACGGCGGCCGTGGCCTCGACGACCTCCTCGCCAGGGCGCGGCGGCTGCGGCGCGAGGCCATGCGCCGCGGCGACCTCGACGGCGCCGTGACCCGCGCCCAGCAGCTCCTCGACCAGGCCGTCGCCACCGAGCGCGACGCCCTGGCGGCGATCGACTCCGACGATGCCCGGTTCGCGGAGGCGCAGCTGGCCAACCTGCCGCGCTCCACGTCGCGGGCGGTGTCGGAACTGTCCGAATATCAGTGGACGTCGCCGGAAGCGAAGGCACTGTACGACCAGATCCTCGACCAGCTGCGCGACGAGGTCCTGGGCCAGCGCTTCCAGGGCATGAAGGAGGCGCTGCAGGACCCGGCGATGGCCGCGCGGATGCGGGACATGCTGCAGGACCTCAACGGGCTGCTCGCCAAGCACGCCCGCGGGGAGAACACCGACGACGCGTTCGCGCAGTTCATGGCGCAGCACGGCGACTTCTTCCCCGAGCAGCCCGGATCGGTGGAAGAGCTCGTCGACGCGCTCGCCCGCCGCGCCGCCGCGGGGGAGCGGCTCATGCGCTCGCTCAGCCCGCAGCAGCGCGCCGAGCTGCAGTCGCTGATGGAGCAGTCCCTCGGCGGCCTCGCCGGGGAGATGGCCGCCCTCACCGACAACCTGCGCGCGCTGCGCCCCGACCTGAACTGGGGTCGTGGCGAGCGGGTCCGCGGCGACCGCGACCTCGGCTACGGCGAGGCCGCCGGCGCCCTGGAGGAGATCGGCGACCTCGACGACCTCATCGACCAGCTCGGCCAGGAGCACCCCGGCGCCACGCTGGACGACGTCGACGTCGAGGCCGTCGAACGGCAGCTGGGCCGCTCCGCCGCCGACGACCTGCGCCGGCTGCGGGAGCTGGAGCAGCAGCTGCGCCGGCAGGGCTGGGTCACCCGCGGCGCCGACGGGCTCACGCTCAGCCCCAAGGCGCTGCGCCGGCTGGGCGGCACCGCCCTGCGCACCGTCTTCGCCGACCTCACCGCCGGCCGGCGCGGGCAGCACGACCTGCGCGACGCCGGAGCGGCGGGCGAGCTCACCGGGGCGTCACGGCGCTGGCAGTACGGCGACGAGCAGCCGATCGACGTCGTGCGCACCATCGGCAACGCCGTGCGCCGCCAGGCCACCGGCGGCACCGCCGTCCTGCCGATCAGGCTGGACGTCGAGGACTTCGAGATCGCCGAGACCGAGCGGCGGGTGTCCGCCGCCGTCGCGCTCTGCGTCGACCTGTCCTTCTCGATGATGGCCGACGGCCGGTGGGGCCCGATGAAACAGGCCGCGCTGGCACTGTCCCACCTCGTCGCGACCCGCTTCCCGCAGGACGCCCTCCAGATCGTCGGGTTCGGCCGGTACGCGACGAAACTGTCCGTCGAGGAGCTGGCCGCCGTCGAGCCCGACTACGTGCAGGGCACCAACCTGCAGCACGCGCTCATGCTCGCGGGCCGGCACCTGCGCCGGCACCCGGGCTCCGACCCGGTCGTCCTCGTCGTCACCGACGGCGAGCCGACCGCGCACCTGCTCGAGGACGGCACGTCGTACTTCCGCTGGCCGTCGACCCGCGAGACGGTCACCGCGACCGTGCACGAGGTCGACCAGCTCACCCGGTACGGCGCGGTGCTCAATGTGTTCATGCTCGGCGAGGATCCCGGCCTGCGCCGCTTCGTCGACGCCGTCGCCCGGCGCAGCGGCGGGCGGGTTTTCACTCCGGACGCTGATGACCTGGGCAAATACGTCGTGTCCGACTACATTCGCGCCCGCCGGGGCCGCCGCGGGTGAACCGTGTTTCAGAAGTCGAGGGGGAGGGGTACCTGGAGAACGTCCATGCAATACCCCCTCCTCCCCGGGAGCTGAAGATGATCGTCCTAGGCCTGATCCTGTTCCTGCTCGGGCTCTTCCTGCACGTCGGCATCCTGGAGACGATCGGCATCGTGCTGCTGATCGTGGGCGCGGTGCTGTGGATCCTGGGCGCCGTCGGCCGCCCGCTCGCCGGGCGCCGTCATTATTGGTAGCCCCCTCACACACGATCCGATGGCCGGCGGTCTCCCCGCCGGCCATCGGCGTCTCCGGGTCCTTGTCGCTATGCCCATAAGGCGGTATAGTGACGAGCGCAGGCCGTGCAGGCCTTGGAGTTCTCCAGAGTTCTCCGCGCGTTCTCCATTGCGGTCCCGCGGACAACCGGATCCACCTGTGGATCCGTCGCCGATTCATTCGGATGCGAATGGCACCGGAAACCGGGCTGGACGTCGGCGAAATCCCGGAGATTGATCTCTGTTTTTGATCATCCCGAGCCTCCGATGATGTTGGTTCACCTCGCCTGAAGACCATGCGGGGCACCCCCATCAGGAGGATCACATGGGAACATCGGACGCGGAAGACCCGCACGAAGACCGGCACGCCGAGGACCGCTCCGGCGCCGTGATCACCGTCGCCGCGCTCACCGCGGTCTTCGGGCTCGCGGCGCTCACCGTCGTCCGGGGCGCCGGACCGGCGGAAGTCACCGCGCTCGTCGTGGCCTGCGCCACCGCCGCCGAACGGCTCATCCGGCGCCGCCGCGCGGCACCGAAGCGGCGGCAGCGGGGCCGGGCACCGGGACGGCAGTGGGGGCCTCCCGCTGCAACGGAAGACCCCCGTCCCCAGATCGCTGAACCCTCGAGAAGGTCCGACCGGGAGCTCAACGGCCCCCGCGACGCACCTGAATGCAGGTCGCGTGACCGTGGCGTTACCGAATGCGGCGACGTTACCTCATTGTTGTCAACGCAGCCAGGGTCGGACGGCGCGGTTCACTCCGAGGTCGGGCCAGTGACGACCGCCGATGCGGTCGGCGGCGCCGGACCTGTCGCCGCTGGTCGGCGCCGTACGGGCCGGTCCGTCTCCACCGCCCGGCCAATCCGGCGCTGACGGTCCGACGGCCGCCCATGCAATCGAACCCGGACTATGTGTCGGTTATCCGGGTGGTCGCATGAGTGGCGAACACCACAGTCCTGGTGGCAAACTGCCGCGAGTCGGGAAGCGTGCCGTACGGCTGCAAACGGCGGCACATTGACGCATCCCGCGCCCCTGAAGATCGCTGATCCGGTGAGGCGACGCCCTACCAGCCCTCAGTAGGGCGTCCCCGCCGGACGACACCGAACTCGAGAAGTCACACGCACCGGAAACGGAAGTCATGACCGACCCCCGAGGCGCGAACAACCATGCCCAGCCCCCGCCGGACGAGGGGAGGAGACGCGGCCGGCGTGAGGCTCCCATCCTCAGCTACGGACCCATCGCACAACACGCCCGCCGGCTCCGCCAGGCCAGGGTGGCCGCCGGCAGCCCGTCGTACAAGGTCGTCGGCAAGGGCGCGCAGATGAGTGAGAGCCAGGCGTGCGAGATCGCCAGCCCCGCCAAGCGGCTCCCCACCGCCCAGCAGTGCGCCGCGTTCCTCACCAGCGTCAAGCAGAACGGCACGCCGATCACCAACTGGTGCGCCGACCACGCCGAATACGAGCGGCGCGCGGCGCTCTTCCGCCCCGACCTCGCCGGCGTCAAGGACCGCCCCGCGCTGCGGGCGGCGGCCGCCGCGGCGCTCGCCGCCGACGGCGTCACTGACCAGGTGCTCCTGCAGCGCCGCGCCGACGCCGCGCAGCACCCGGTGCCGAAGGAGCTGCCCGGCCCCGTGCCGTGCGACGAGGACCTGCTCGCCGAGGCGTGCACCGACGCCGCGCTGCTCTGGCGCGTCTACCTCGGCGGCTGCAGCCCCGACGACGTGCTGCACTGGAGGTCCCACCTCGACCGGCTGCCACCGGAGCCGCACCCGGCACCGCCGCCGGCGGCGCGGAAACCGCCGGTGCCCCGCCGCACGGCGCTGCTGGCGGGCGCGGCCGTGCTCATCGGCGCCGGCTTGGCCGCAGGCGGGTACGTGCTCGGCGCCGGCGAGGACGGCGCGCGGACAGGCGGCCTTCCGGGCCGCGGCGCGACCGGCACCTCACCGCCGCCGATCAGCCCGCCCGCCGGCGGACCCGCCGCGGTCGAGCTCGACGCCCTCATCGCCGCCGCGGAACTGGCACAGGACACCACCGGCGGCACCGCCCACGTCGACTTCGTCCTCACCACGTTCGGCCCGGCACCCACCTACGACGGGATCGTCAGCGAGGTCACCGAGGAGCTCGACTGGTCGCCGAACGGCCCCGGGCGCCGCGTCGTCACCGGCACCGGGGCGCCGGCGAACCCGGACCCGCTGCCGCCCGGCCCGCCCCGGTACGCCGCCGGCCCGCCGAGCACCGACCCGGCCCAGCTGCAGCACGTCCTGGAAGGGCTCCGCAAGCCGGGCGGCGTGACCGTGCTCCTGCTCGGCGTCGCCGACCTGTGCGACACGTACCCGCTGCGACAGGCCGAGCGCATCGCGGTCCTGCGCATGCTGCGCGCCGCACCCGATCTCCAGTACACCGGCAAGACCACGGTGGAGAAGCTCGGCCTGCCCGGCAAGGCGTTCAGCGCGGATACCGCCGACGGCGTCCGGGAGACCCTGGTCTTCGACCAGCGCGACGGGCGGGTGCTGTCGCACGAGACCCTTCGCCGGCAGGCGGACCGGACCTACCTGCTCGCCCGGCGGGTGATCTACCTGCGGTCGACCTGGGACGACCTGCGGGACTGACCGGCACTGCAACTTGCAGAAACGGCCGGCCGCCCTCGAAGTGGCCGGCCGTTCGTCACGGTGCGTCAGCCACACCGCCCTTCGTCACGGCACCCGCGCAGGTCGGGCCCCACGCCCGCCGCCGTTACGGTCCGTACGATCGGCGGAGAAATCGTGGAGAATTCGGCCAACCCGAACAGCCGGGCAGAGCTGGCACATATTCATTCATGCCACAGTCTGCACGTGAGGATGGTGACCACGCAGCGTCGCGCATACCGTCGCCGCGACGGCGTGCACCACGACCGGTCCGGGGGGATCCGCGAGGTGACACGCGGTCACCGCAGCACGTCCCGGTCCGCTGAAACGTGGGGGTTCAGCCATGCTCCGTGCCCTGACACTCGCCTGCCTCGTCACCGCCGCCGTCACCACCGCCGCCGCGCCCGCGGCGGCCGCGCCCGTCTCGCCGGGCACCGCGTCGTACCTCACCGGACACCCGGGCGGGACCATCGTCGCCCCGAACGAGATCAGCTACGACGGCGGCAGGTTCGTCGTCACCCTGACGCCGCCCGTCCAGCCGCCGGTCCAGGACCCGCAGCACACGACCGCCTACGTCGACTGCCCGAAGGGGTGGTTCTGCTTCTACGACCGCCCGGACTTCGGCTACCCCCGCGGCAAGCTGTCGTCCTGCTCCTGGCAGAGCCTCGCCACGTACGACTGGCAGGACCGCGTCGAGTCCGCGTACTACAACCTCGACCGGGGCGCCGTGCAGTTCTTCGACTACGGCACCGGCCTGTTCACCGTCGGCGTCGGCTACCGCTCGATCGCCTACGTCGGCAGCGCCATGAACCGCGCCACCGACGTGTACCGCTACTGCTGACGCCGGGAGCGCCGGCGCGACGCACCGCGCCACCGGTGCGCGGCGCTACCGCTGACGCCGCCGGAAGAGCCGGCCGAACCGTGACGGGGAGGCCGGCTTCTCCGCGCGGGCGGGAGCCGCCGGTACACCCGACACCTCAGCGGCCAGGGCCAGCATGTCCGGGACCATGCCGGGGACGATCCGCACCAGCGCCGCCAGGGAGTCCTTGATCGTCACCGCCCTGGTCCGCGACGCCCGCACCGCCGCCAGGAACCGGCGGCCGACCGTGTCACAGACCTCCACCCGGCACGCCGGGTCCAGCCACGCCGCGACCGTCAGCGCGAAGAGCGCCGCCTCCGTCGTCCAGTCCTCCACGCCCCACGCGATGTCGGTCAGCAGCCGCCGCTGCGCGGCCGTGTCCCCGGGGTCGGCCGGGTTGCGCAGCTCGCCGCAGTGCAGCAGGCCGAGGCACGCGAACACCTGCGCCGAACGCTCCCACCAGCCGTCGGGCAGGTCCGCGAACCGTTCGGGCCGCGCCGGAGGGTGCACCAGCAGCGACAGCAGCTGCTCGACCGGCAGCTCGCCGAGGGGCATCGCGTGGTCGTAGGCGGCGACCGGGTGCGGCCACACCGGACCGGCGATCCCCGCGAGGAGGGCCTGGCCGGCCGCGGAGGCGGGCTCGACCGTCGGATAGGCGGTGGTCCCGTCGTACCGCCACAGCACCCGCACCTCCTTCAGCGGCCGCACCAGGTCGGGGGCCGGGGCGCCCTCCACCCGCACGGTGACGCCCGGCACCTGGCGGCGCAGCACGGCGAGGGCGCTGGGCACCTCGAGCGCCGACAGCGACATCCCGCCGTCCATCGTGGCCCGCTCGGCGGCCGGGATCCGGTGCAGCGTGTTCACGCACGCCTCCGTCGGGCCGGTGACCCGGCCGAGCCACGCGAGCCGCTCGCACGCCTGCGCCAGGTCGGAGTGCTCGTGGCTGACGACGGGGTGCTCACGGATGAAGTCGGCGAGCGCCACCAGGTGGTTCGCGTCGCCGTCGCGCTGGAACCGCAGCCGGTGCGCGGTGTGCACGGCGCAGTCGTAGTCCGACCGGCGGCGCATCCCCTCCTCCAGCAGCTCGATCGCCTCGTCGACGCGGCCGGAGTCGGCGAGCCAGTTGGCCATGTCGGCGCACAGGTCCACCTCCTGCGGCGCCGCCCGCCACGCCGCGCGCATCACCTTCAGCGCCGCGTCGAGGCGGCCGTCGGCGCGCAGGGCGTACGCGTACCAGACCGACGTCAGCTTGTCCGGGTGCAGCCGGTGCCCGCGGGCGCCCCAGCGGACGGCCTCCGCCGTGTCACCGAACCGGCGGCCGAGCCCGGCCGCGGCCCCGTGCAGCAGCGCGTGGCCGGGGTGGGCGCGCAGCGACCGGCGGGCGAGGTCCAGCCACACCTCGTTGGCCTTCGCCACCGGCGGCGGCGCCGGGTCGCCGAGCCGCTGCATCACCCCGACGAAGAGCCGGGCGAGGTCGTCGGGGTCCAGGCCGGCCGGGTCGGCGGCCCGCACCCAGCTGACGTCCGCCCACGGCTGCTCCGGGTCGAACCCGGTCGCCTGCGCCAGCATCCGCAGCGCCCCGATCGGGTCGGCCTGCGCCGTCACGTGCGCCCGCGCCACGACCGTGCCGATGAACGCCGGCTCCCGCAGCGGGAACAGCTCGGCGACCTCACCGCCGGCCCTGACGGTCAGCGCCGCGAGCAGCTCATGGACCTCCGGCAGCCCGGGCGCCCACGCGATCGCGCCGGCGATGTGGTTGGCGGCGTGCTCGAGGTCGTCCTCGGCGAGCGCCACCCGCGCCAGGGACAGCTCACCGTGCGCCTGCGCCACCGGATCTTCGACATCGTCGGCCACCCGCGGAGAGTAGAGCACGCCGAACGGATGACGCCGGGCGGCGTGTGGGCAGCGCCGGTCGTCGATGCGCGGTAGCGTCGCCGCATGACCGAGGCCCGACCCATGCGTGAGCTCGCACCGCACCTGGTCTGGGAGGCGGTGCTCCTGCTCGCCGCCGGTGCCGTCGCCGCCGGTCTGCTCAACGCCCACGCCGCCGTCTTCAGCCGGGGCCAGTCGTGGCCGGGCATCGCGATCCTCGGCTTCGCCGCCTGCGGCCTGGCCCTGTCGCTGCGCACCGCCACCCCGAACCTGGCGATCGGCTCGATCGCGGTCCTCGCCGGCTGGGTGTACGCCGGCCGGGTGAACGACGGCACGCCCGTGCCGGCCGCGTTCCTGGTCGCGGTCCTCGCCGCGTTCGGCGTCGGCGTCGTGCTCGCCCTCCTCACCGGCCTGACCGCGCTGCCCGCGTGGGCGGTGACGCTCGGCGGCGGGTTCGTCGTCTCCGCCGTGCTGCTCAAGGTCACCGAGGGCCGGCTGCTCCAGGTCACCGGCGCCCACGCGTCCGGCGGCTTCGGCTGGTGGGTCACCGTCTTCGTCGCCGGATCGATCGCGGGCGCCGTCCTGTTCGCGCTGCCGGCCGCCCGCCGCGGGCTCACCGCGAACCGCCCCTCGGGAGCGGAGGACCCCGCGCGCTGGCGGCCGGCGAAGCTCACCGGCGCGCTGGTCGGGGTGGCCGGCTCGGCGGCGCTCGCCGGGGTCGCGGGGGTGCTGTCGACCCGGCTGACCAGCGCGGCCGTGTTCACCGAGTCGGGGCAGCTGCCGTTTGCGCTCGCCGCGGTGCTGCTCGGCGGGGTCAGCGTGTTCGGCCGCCGGGCGGGCGTGTTCGGTGTGGTCCTCGGCGTGTTCATCGTCGACGGGGTGCGCCGCTGGCAGCTGATCGAGGGGGTGCCTGCGGCGACGACGCTGCTCACGACCGGGCTGCTCGCGGTGGTGGGGCTGCTCGCGGTGTGGCTGCTGGAGCTGGTGGGGCGCCGGGTGGCACCACTGGCGGCGGCACCGGCCGCTTCTGATCTCGTGCCGCCGCCGGCCGCTCCTGGTTTCGCGCCGCCGGCCGCTCCTGGTTTCGCGCCGCCGCCGGTGTACGACGTGAGCCCGCCGCTGTCCGGACCGTCCGGGCCGTCGGGAATTCCTGCGCAGTCGACCGGCTTTCCCGCACCGCCGGCACCGACCTCGGGCGGACCCGTGTTCGGGCAGCCGGCGTACCCCAGCCAGCCGCCGGCGAGCGGGCCGCCGCAGCAGTACCCGGGCGTGATCCCGCAGCCGTGGACGGTCCCCGGCGCGGGCGGCCCCGCGCCGCAGGTGCCGTCGCAGCCGGTGTCGCCGCCGGTCAGCGGCCCGCCAAACTCGGACCCGCCGGCCGGCTACCCGCAGAACCCGCCGCCGGCGTGGCCCCCGCAGAACTGACGGCCTCCCGGACCTCGCGCACGACCGTGTCGCCCGGCTGCTCGCCGGGCTCGACCATGCCGGCCAGGACGGCCCACCCGCCCGTGTCGCTGCGGCGGGCGAGCAGCAGCCGGCTCCGGTCGTCCACGGCGATCCCGCCGACCCCGGGCAGGAGCAGCAGGTCGTGCCCGATGTGCGCGCATGGTCCGGATGTGGTCAGGAAGCCCCATGCGGCGAACCTACCCGGACCGTCCCCAGCACCCGGGTCACCGTCACGACGATGACGACCCGCGCCGGGTTGGGGCGCGGCGTCCGGTACCGGTCGGCGTAGCGCCGCTCGGCGTCCGCGACGGCCGCCGGGTCGTCGTCGATGACGGCGGTGCCCTCCAGGGTCGTCCAGCGACGCCCGTCGACCTGGCAGATCGCGACCCGCGGGTTGGCGCGGACGTTGCGGACCTTCTGCGACGTGCCCGACGTGATGATCCGGGCGATGCCGGTCGTCTCGTCGTAGGTGGCGCCGACGGGCGCGACGTGCGGGGTGCCGTCCCTGCGGATCGTCGTGACCGTGCACAGGTGCCGTTCGGTCCAGAACTCCCCGCTCACCTGACCGTGACCTTTCCGTCGTGCACGTCGATGTGGCGGGTCGTGCGGACCGCCTCCAGCATCCGCCGGTCGTGGGTCACCAGCAGCAGCGTGCCGGGGTAGCCGTCCAGCGCCGACTCCAGCTGCTCGATCGCCGGCAGGTCCAGGTGGTTCGTCGGCTCGTCGAGCACGAGCAGGTTGACGCCGCGCCCCTGCAGCAGCGCCAGGGCCGCCCGGGTCCGCTCGCCGGGGGACAGGCTCGCAGCGGGCCGCAGCACGTGGTGCGCCTTGAGCCCGAACTTCGCCAGCAGCGTCCGCACGTCGGCGGGCTGCTGGTCGGGCACGGCCTCGCAGAACGCGTCCAGCAGCGGTCTCGCCCCGACGAACAGGCCGCGGGCCTGGTCGACCTCGCCGACGACGACGCCCGGGCCGAGCGCCGCGGTGCCGCTGGTCAGCGGGGCCCGCTTGAGCAGCGCGGCGAGCAGCGTGGACTTGCCCGCGCCGTTCGCACCGGTGATCGCGACCCGGTCCGCCCAGTCGACCTGCAGGTCCACCGGCCCGAGCGTGAACTCGCCGCGGGTCACGACCGCCCGGTTGAGCGTCGCGACGACCGCCCCGGCGCGCGGCGCGGCGGCGATCTCCATCCGCAGCTGCCACTCCTTGCGCGGCTCCTCCACCACCTCGAGGCGCTCGATCAGCCGGTCGGTCTGGCGGGCCTTCGACGCCTGCTTCTCCGTCGACTCGATCTTCTTGCCCTTGCCGATCTTGTCGTTGTCGGACTGCTTGCGGCGGGCGTTCTTGACGCCCTTCTCCATCCACGCGCGCTGCATCCGCGCCCGCGCCTCGAGGTCGGCCTTCGTGTCGGCGTACTCGTCGTACGCCTCCCGGGCGCGCCTCCTCGCGATCGCCTTCTCCTCCAGGTACGCCGCGTAGCCGCCGCCGAAGAAGTTGACCTGCTGCTGGGCGAGGTCCAGCTCCAGCACCCCGGTGGCGGTGCGGGCCAGGAACTCCCGGTCGTGGCTGACGATCACGGCGCCGGCCTTGAGGCCCTGGACGAACCGTTCGAGCCGCTCCAGGCCGTCGAGATCGAGGTCGTTGGTCGGCTCGTCCAGCAGGAAGACGTCGTACCGCGACAGCAGCAGCGACGCCATCCCGGCCCGGGCCGCCTGCCCGCCGGACAGCGCCGTCATCGGCAGGTCGAGGTCCACGGCGAGCCCGAGGTCCGCCGCGACGGCTCCGGCGCGCTCGTCGAGGTCGGCGCCGCCGAGGGCCAGCCAGCGCTCCAGGGCGTCGGAGTACTCGTCCGGGTCCTGTTCGATCCGCTCCGCGGCGGCGTCCATCCGCCGCTGCGCGTCGGCGACCCCGGTGCGCCGGGCCAGGAACTGCAGCAGCGTCTCACCCTCGCGGCGGTCGGGCTCCTGCGGCAGGTAACCGATGATCGCGGTCGGCGGGTTGAGGGTGAAGCCGCCCGCCTCGGTCGGCAGCAGCCCGGCGAGTGTGCGCAGCAGTGTCGACTTGCCCGCCCCGTTGGCCCCGACCAGGCCGATCACGTCGCCGGGCGCGACGACGAGATCGAGCCCGGAGAACAACGCCCGATCGCCGTGACCGGCCGCGAGCTCCTTCACCACCAGCGTGGCGCTCACCAGTTACCTCCGCAGTTTCTGTCGTACCCCGCGCATATTGTGTCTCAGTGCGCGTCACTGGGTAGGCGGGAGTAGCCTGATTTCCGGAACGCCATCGGCTCGTAACGTATATTGGGGGACCGCCTTGAGCTCGACGACAGGCGAAGACACGCTGACGCACCGCCAGATCCTGACGATCCTCGGCGGGCTCATGATGGCGATGTTCCTGGCCGCGCTCGACCAGACCATCGTGTCCACGGCCATGCGCACCATCGCCGACGACCTGGGCGGCTTCTCCATCCAGGCGTGGGCGACCACGGCGTTCCTGATCACGTCGACGATCGCGACCCCGCTCTACGGGAAGCTGTCGGACATCTACGGCCGCAAGCCGTTCATCCTCTTCGCCATCGGCATCTTCATCCTCGGCTCCGTGCTGTGCGGCATCGCCGGGTCGATCTACCAGCTGGCCGCCTACCGCGCCGTGCAGGGCATCGGCGCCGGCGGCCTGTTCTCCCTCGCGTTCGCGATCATCGGAGACATCGTCCCGCCCCGGGAGCGCGCCAAGTACCAGGGCTACTTCCTGGCCGTCTTCGGCACGTCCAGCGTCCTCGGCCCGGTCCTCGGCGGCTTCTTCGCCGGCACCGACGAGATCCTCGGCGTCACCGGCTGGCGCTGGATCTTCTACATCAACGTGCCGATCGCCCTCGCCGCGTTCCTCGTCGTCATGCGCGTGCTGCACATCCCGCACCGCCGGCAGGACCACCGCATCGACTGGCCGGGCGCGGTCGCGCTGATCGTCTGCCTCGTGCCCCTGCTCACCGTCGCCGAGCAGGGCCGCGAGTGGGGCTGGGGCTCCGGCCGCTCCGTGCTCTGCTTCGCCATCGGCGCCGTCGGCCTTGCCCTGTTCCTCGTCGCCGAGTGGTCCTACAAGGACGAGGCCCTGCTGCCGCTGCGCCTGTTCCGCGGCCGCACGTTCTCGGTCGCCTCGACGGGCAGCTTCATCCTCGGCATGGCCATGTTCGGCGGCCTGCTCACCCTCCCGCTCTACCTGCAGATCGTGAAGGGCGCCACGCCCACCGAGGCCGGCCTCATGCTCCTGCCGCTCGTCCTGGGCATCATGAGCGGGTCGATCATCTCCGGCCAGGTCATCGCCCGCACCGGCAAGTACCGCAAGTTCCCGATCATCGGCTCGTTGCTGATGGTCGCCGCCCTCGCCCTGTTCTCCCGCATCGGCGCCGACACCCCGCTGTGGCAGACCATGCTGGTCATGGCCCTGATGGGCCTCGGCCTCGGCGGCAACATGCAGCCCGTGATCACCGCCGCCCAGAACGCGGCGAACCCCCGCGAGATCGGCGTCGCCACCTCCACCGTCACGTTCTTCCGCTCCATGGGCGGCACCCTCGGCGCGGCCGTCTTCCTCTCCGTCCTCTTCAGCCTCCTGCCGGACAAGATCAAGTCCGCTTTCACCGCCGCCCAGACCACGCCCGAGTTCCAGGCCGCCGCCCGCGCCCACCCCGACCAGCTCGAGGCCATCAGGCAGACCGGCACGGCGGGCAGCGCCAGCGCCTTCAACGACACCTCGTTCGTCAACCGGCTCGCCGACGCCCTCTCCCACCCCTTCAAGGTCGGCTTCTCCGACGCCATGAGCGTCGTGTTCATGGTGGCCGCCGGCATCATGGTCGTCGGCTTCATCGTCATCCTCTTCCTGCCCGAGATCCCGCTCCGCTCCCAGTCCGCCGCCCAGCAACGCGCCGCCGAGGACGCTGCCTCCGCCGCCGCCGGTGGCCCTTCGCCCGCCGCCGCCGACGCTTCGTCCGCTGCTTCCACCTCGGCCCTGTCCGGCAACGGCCGGCCGGCGGCCGCGTGGGACGCCAACGGCTCGAGCCGCACCACCAACGTCAGGGCCTCGTCGACAGGCGCCCACGCCGCCGACGGCGTCGCCGACCCGCACCCCGACCACGCTCCACACCACGCCGCCGGCGCCCACGAGGCGGACGGCGAGTCCACTCGCACCGAGGTGCAGCCCCGCCACGCCCGCTGAACTGTCCGCCCGCTGGCCTCGCCGCCGTGGTCCTTGCCCGACCCCGGCGGCGGGGCGGCTCGGTGACGGCGTCCATGAGGCTGACGGCGAGGCCACCCATGGCTGGGTGTAGCCCGCCACGCCAGCTGACCTCGCCGCCTGCTTCTGACCCGTCCGCTGACGTCGCCACCGTCGCGCCCTTACCCGGCTGGCGGCGGTGGGGCGGCCCCGTCTCGCCGGCAGGTGTCCCGACGCGGCGGTGCCGGGCAGACGTGCTATCCGCTCCGTCGGCAACGGATGTCATGGGCGGCAGGTGACTGGGCTTGGCGACGGCGGCCAGCGGACTCGGGTGGATGCGCTGACGTCAACGCCTCGGCGACGGGCATGCACACCGCCGAGGGCGTCGCCGACCCAAACCCCGACCACGCCCCGCAGCATGCGGCCAGTGCCTACGAGGCTGACGGCGAGGCCACCCACAGCGCAGCCCCGCCACGCCGGCTGACCTTGCCGCCTGCTTCCCGTCCGTCCGCTGACGTCGCCGCCGTCGCGCCCTCACCCGGCTGGCGGCGGCGGGCCGGCCCTGTCTTGCCGGCCGGTGGTTTGGCGACGCCACGGCCACCGGATTCCGGTGGATGCGCCGACGTCAAGGCCTCGGCGACGGGCGCGCACGTCGCTGAGGGCGTCGCCGATCCATGCCCTGACCATGCTCCGCACCACAGGGGCGGCGCGCATGAGGCCGCTGGCGAGGTCACCCGCAGCACGGCGCAGCCCGGCCACGGTCATTGACCTGTCGCCTGCTGCGCAGCTGCCCGCCGACCCGGCCGCCATGGTCCGGCCCCGGCCCCGGCCCCGGCTCCGGTGGCGGTGGGGTGGCTCGGCGACGGGCGCTCACGCCGCCGAGGGCACTGCTGACCAGTACCCTGACCATGCTCCGCGCCGCGCGGCCGGTGCCCATGAGGCTGAGCACGAGGTCGCCCACGGCGAGGTGCGGCCTCGCCACGCTCACTGACCTTGCCGCCATGGTTCTCGCCCGGCGCCGACGGCGGAGCGGGGCGGCATGTGGCTGGGCCGGCTCGGTGACGGCAGGCGGCGGTCGCGGGATGGTGTGGCACGGTGACACGGGGCACCTGTCGGTCAATGGGCGCGCCCTGCAGCGCCCACTTGCCACCCGCCGTCGCACGATGGGGACAGCGGGGCGGAAGCAGACTGGACGGCGCGATGGCGGTCGTGGTGCGTGCGTCGCGCTGCCTGTGCTGCGGTCGCATCTGGCTGACGTCGCGAGCAAGAGGCGAGATCGCTGAAGTACAGAAAGCCGGTCGCCGTCAATATCATCGAGCCGGTACTGTTGCGGACATGACGAAGAGAATCGAGTCTTCCCCGGTCCGGTGAGCGTGGCCGGCGAGCGCAGCGCGCTCGATCACCCGGTGTCCCTGTTCGAGCATGCCCAGCGGCTGCATCGGCTGACCCCGAATGGGCCACTGCCTGACGGAGGACGGCCCCTTCCGTACAGCGGCGAGCATTCGGACACCCCGAGCCCCGAACGCAGGCGGGCCTTGCTGACCGTCCTGCAGGAGTACATCAGCAACGAGACGCTGTCGGCGCAAGACCTACACGGGCAGTGCATCCATCTGGCGTTCGGCGCCAAGGGGGACGTTCGTCGAGCGCTGCAAGAGCTGGGACCTGAACGTTCGCCACGGCTTCTGCAGACTGCCCGGTGGCTCGTCGTGAACGGCACGGACCGGCGGGCGGTGCTGCTCGGGCTGGGGCTGTTGGACGGCAACGCCGAACAGCGCGACGCCGCCTCGATCAGGACCGTCGGGCTGCTGTACTTCGCGGAACGGCCGGCCGTCGAGGCACTGGCGAAGATCCCCGCCGCGGCACGGGACCTCATCTGGCTCGCCGAGCGGTCGCGGAACCATTCCCGGGTCATCGCCGCCGTCGCGCTGGCCGGTCATGCCGACCCGGCGGTGCGTCAGTGGGTGCTGTCGACGCCGCGGGGCCTGCTGTCCAGCGACGTCGCACGGCAGATCGCCGAAAGGTGTTCGCTGGCGGAGATGCTCGGCCGCCCCGCCGTGGACGACGTCACGTGGGACCAGGCGGGAAACCTCCTGCTCGCGATGACCAGCACCCGCAACTACCGATACGAGATCAACCGATACGACCAGGCGGCCGCCGCGTACCAGCGGTGGGTCGCGCTCGCCGGCACGAGACCGGCGACGCTGGAACGGGCGGCCCTCATGACCATGATCGCTGAGGACCTCTGCACCGGGCCGGCCGCACCGGTGGCCGGCGACCTCCGCGAAGGCCTCATCGACCAGATCAACAAGGTGCTGACCTCTGCGCCGTGGACCGACGCGCTGCGCCGTTGCGCGGGTGCGGGCGATCCGGTCGAGGGCAGGCGGGCGGCCTGGGTCGTCCACCGGACGGCCCGCAGCGGCATCCCCGAGGAGCGATTCGCCATCCGGTTCGTGGTGCCCGACCCGGATCCGGCCGGATTCCCGCGCGTCGAGGCAAGGATCGTCATCGACGGGCTGCCGATCGTCGCGAGCGCCTTCGACAAAGGGCCCGCAGAGGAACCAGAGCGGCTGATCTACAGCGGGCGGCTCAGGGCCACGGCCGAACCCAGGGATGTCCGGCTCGCCGAGGCGTACTGCACCGAGGGGTGCTGCGGCGGGCTGTACGTCACGATCGTGCGCGACGGATCCGACGTGGTCTGGAGGGACTGGCGCTCCTCCACGCCGGGTGACCCGCCACCGGACATGCGGTTCGACGCGACGCAATACGACCGGGAGATCACCCGGGCCGAGCAGGACCACGTCTGGGAGTGGCCGGCCAGGACGCTGGCCCGGCGGGTCGCCGAGCGCCTCCGCGCTGATCCGACGATCCTGGGTCGGTGGGACTGCGCCCCCGGCTGGTGCACAGCCTATTTGAAGGAGTACGGCCTCGCCCGCCTGACGTTCAACTATCCGGCCAGCACCGGTTCGTTCGACGACCCGTTCATACAGTTCGGCCTCGTGGTCGAGATTCGTGGTCAAGCCCCGGACGTGCTGGCCGGCGAGCTCATCGAGTCGATGAAGGACACCGACCCGAAATCCGTCGCAGAGATGATCGGTGGCAGCAAGGACGCGGCCGAAAAGCTCGGCCTTGCCTACCGGAGACCGAGCCGTTGGTAGGCGGCGGACGGTGAGTCCGCACCTTCCACCTAGTATCCTAGGAAGGTTAGGCGGAGGGTGCGACGTCACACCGCGGGTCCCCGCCGGGACCCGCCGCGGGAGCGGTGAGGCGGAAGTACAGCGTCGCGGCGGTACACTGGCCGCCTACCACCCATGGAAGGGCCGGACGATGCAGGACGAGACGGATCCGGGGCGCCTCGCGTTTCTCGCGCGGCCGCATCGGCCGGCGCTTGTCTCGCGGACCCTGACTGAGCTGCGGGGACCGGTCCGTGGAGTCGTCGAGCTGCCGCAGCGGTTGATGTGGAATCCGCGGCGGGACTTCGACCTGGACAACCCTGACCTGCTGCTGTGGATGTATGAGAACGTGCTGCGCGAGGCGATCCGCGTCGAGGAGCTGCGGCGCTGGGTCAACGGGCGGCGGCTGGTCAGGGTGTGGCCGGAGCTGAACCTGCCGCGTGGGGTCCGGCTGGCGTGGGAGGCCCGCCATCAGCCGTTGCGGCTGAGGTGAGCACGACCGACCCGTTCTACACCGAGGTTGCCAGGATCGCCCTCGCGGTGGGGGAGCGGCACGGGTTCGTGCTCGGGGGCGGGTTCGCGTGGTTGATGAGCGGGCTCGTGTCGCGGCCGACCGAGGACGTCGACCTGTTCACCGACACCGACGGCGGGGCCGGGCGGGCCGCCGACGCGGTGTGCCGGGCGTTGCGGGACGCGGGGTACACGGTGCAGGAGGAGGAGGCCGATGACCTTCTCGACCTGTTCGCCGGGTTCGACCAGCGGGAGTTCACCGTCGGCGACGGCGCCAGGACGGTGCGGCTGACGTTGAGCCGGCTCGACCGGAGCGAGAGCCCAGTGATGATGGACGTGGGGCCGGTCATGCACCGTGACGACCTCATCGCCACGAAGGTGGCGGCGCTGGTGAACCGGCGGGAGGTGCGGGACTACATCGACGTGGCCGCGGCGCTGCAGCACTACTCCGTGCCGCAGCTGCTCGAGCTGGCCCGGCGGCAGGACCCGGGGCTGGAGGACGAGGACGTGTCCGCGGCCGGCCGTTACCTGGACCGGCTCGACGACGGCCGGTTCGCCTACTACGGGCTGACCCCGGACCGCGTCGCCGAGCTGCGGCAACGGCTGAAAGCCTGGCCCCGGTAGCGGCTGGAAGCCTGGGCCACGAGCCAGAGGTAGGACTGATTACGCGCGGGCCAGGGCGGCCTCGTGGGCACGAGCCAGAGGTAGGACTGATTACGCGCGGGCCAGGGCGGCCTCGTGGGACAGGACGTCGGCGAATCCGCGCAGCGTGCGGTCGACCTGGCGGCGGGCGGCCTGGCCCTTGCCGGTGACGTATGCGGAGCCCGTCAGCTCCATCCGTTCGCGCCCGTTGGTGCCGAGGACGCGGGTCACCAGGACCTTGCCGACGCCGTCGACCTCCATGACGACCGGGTGGGCGCGGTGCTCCCCGAGGCCGCACCGGTGACCCCTGGCGCACCATTCGGGGTGGTCGTACGGACGCATGAGGCAACCTCCGGAAGATGAGAACGCGTCAACTCCATCGACGGTACGAGCGGCTACCAGCACGTACTACGGATTGTGACGTGGGCTACCGCAGCGTCACCGGTACGAGGGAACCGCTGCGGTGAGCCGGCTCACCTGACAGGCAGGCGCCTGGAGGGACCCGCTACCGTGTGCCGGTGCCGAACCGCGGGAGGGGTTGTTGACCACCTATCAAGCGCAACGGCGATCCGCGGACGTCAACCCGCAGCGCTCGCAGGGGAGGCCGCAGGCGCCGGCCGCGGACCGGTTCCGCCCCGACATCGAGGGGCTCCGCGCCGTCGCGGTGCTGCTGGTGGTCGCCAACCACGCCGGCCTGGGGCTCGTGCACGGCGGGTACGTGGGCGTCGACGTCTTCTTCGTCATCTCCGGGTTCCTGATCACGCTGCACTTGTTCCGGGAGCTGCAGCAGACCGGGCGGATCCGGTTCGGGGCGTTCTACGGGCGGCGGATCGTGCGACTGCTGCCGGCGTCGACCGTCGTGGTCATCGCCACGGTCGCGGCCGCCTGGACGTGGATGTCGCCGGTGCAGGCGAAGGCCGTGGTGTTCGACGCGCTGTCCGCGGCCGCGTACGGGATCAACGTGCGGCTCGCGGTCCTTGGCACCGACTACCTGTCCGCGGAGCTGGAGCCGTCGCCGCTGCAGCACTTCTGGTCCCTCGCGGTCGAGGAGCAGTTCTACTTCATCTGGCCGCTGCTGCTGCTCGCCGCGGCCGGCAGGACGGCGAGCCGGCGGCGGGCCGCGGTCGCGCTCACGGGGCTCGGCCTGGTGTCGTTCGCGGTGTGCGTGTGGCAGACCGGGCACTCGCAGCCTTGGGCGTACTTCGGGATCCAGGCCCGCGCGTGGGAGCTGGCCGCCGGCGCGCTGATCGCTCTCGCGGCGGAGCGCCTCAAGGCGGTGCCTGGGGCCGCCGTGGCGACGTGGCTGGGTGTCGCCGCCATCGTCGCGGCCGCGGTCATGTTCGACGAGACCACCAGGTTCCCCGGCATGGCCGCGCTGCTCCCGGTCGCCGGAGCGGTGCTCGTCATCGCCGGTGGCGCCGCGCGGCCCAGGCACGGCGCGGTCGCGGTCCTGGGAACCGCGCCGATGCAGGCGATCGGCAAGCTCTCCTACAGCTGGTACCTGTGGCACTGGCCGGCGCTGATGCTCGCCCCGCACGTCGCGGGTCAGGAGCTCGGCACGTGGGTGAAGGCGGCGGTCGCGGCCGGCAGCCTGATCCCCGCCTGGCTGTCGCTGCGGCTGGTGGAGAACCGGGTCCGGTTCAACCCGGTGTTCAAGCGCCGCCCTGGGCGGGGGCTCGGTCTCGGTGCCACCCTCACCGCGCTGACCTTCGGCGCCGCGGCGATCTTCCTCGGGCTGCCGAACGAGGTGAAGGGCAAGGGCACCGCGCAGGACACGGCGAAGGCCCTGGCGCAGCCGTCCGCGGTGTCCGAGGCGCAGCAGCTGGCCGACGCGCGCAAGAAGCTGCTCGACCTGATCACGACCAGCGCGGCCGTGACCGCGATGCCGCAGAACCTGACGCCGCCCGTCACCGCCGCCGCCAACGACCGCCCGGAAGGGTCGAAGGGCTGCCTCGCGTCGCTCGACGAGACGACGATCAAGACAGCCATGAACCAGCACTGCGACCAGCACGGTGACCCGCGGGGCAAGGCGACGATGGTGCTGTTCGGCGACTCGCACACCGAGCAGTGGTTCGACGCGGTCGACGCGGTCGCGAAGAAGCGGCACTGGCGGCTCGTGGTGCTCACGAAGTCGGGGTGCACGCCCGCCGACGCGTACACGATCAAGATCAACTCGCGGCGGGCGTTCACGGAGTGCGCGACGTGGCGCGAGGAGGCGTTCACGAAGATCAAAGAGCTCAAGCCGGCGTTGGTACTGCTGTCGACCCGCACCTACTCCGACCCGCCCGTCGACAAGGCCGGTGCGCCGGCCGGGGACAAGGCGGAGGCCGACGACCTGTGGTCCGCCGCGCTGATCCGCTCCGCGAAGCGCATCCAGCAGCTGGGCGCGAAGCCGGTCATCATGCAGGACACCCCGGACCCGCGGGGCACCAGCGTCCCCGACTGCGTCGCCGCCCACCCCGCCGCGGTCCAGCAGTGCGCGCTGAAGGTCACCACCGCGATCTACGCCACCCGCAGGACCGCCAACGCCGACGCCGCCAAGACGGCCGGCTTCACGGTCATCGACCCCACCACCTGGTTCTGCACCGACACGGTCTGCCCGGTCATCGTCGGCAACGCCCTCGTGTACCGCGACGGTAGCCACGTCACGAGCAGCTACGTCAAGCTGCTCACCCCGCTGCTGCAGGCCGAGCTACCGAAGTAGCGTCGGCCGGTTCGCTGATTGAGGGGCGTGCCGGACGCCGACTGGGCATCGCATCGCCCCGGGGTCTTCGGGGCGGCCTACCGCATCCTGGGCTCCGTGGCCGAGGCCGAGGACGTGACGCAGGAGGTGTGGTTGCGCGCCGGCCGCTCGGACGTCCTGCGACGTGCTGAAGTCGGCCCGCGTCCGGCGCACCCACCCGGCGGTCGACGACGCCGCGAAGATCCTCGCGGCCGCCGACCGCGTCCACGTCGAGCTGCCGTTCTTCCCCCGCGACGAGTAGGGGCCCGGCGGTGTCTCAGCGGAGGGGGTTGGGGATGTGGCACCAGAGGTCGTCGAGGGGGTCGTCGGCGAGGCGCATCGCGGTGGTCGCTTTCAGGGGCCAGGTGTCGGCGAAGCATGCCTTGCGGTCGTCGGGGTCGGTGACGGTGGTGTGGAGGGTCGCGGCGACGGTGTCCCAGGCGGTGGTGGTGTGCTCGGGGGCGAGGGCGTGGACGAGCTCGGTGAGGACGGTGGACAGGGCGGCGGCGAAGAGCTTGGTGCGCAGCTCGTCCTCGTCGTCGGTGGGGAGGGCGCCGATGAGCGGCGGCATGGGGAGGCCGGCACCCTCGAGGCGGGGCTGGTGGACGTGCAGGCCGCCGAGGTCGCGGTACCAGATGGTGGTGGGGCGGCCGTCGCGGAGCTCGACGAGGGTGTTCTGGCCGTGGGCCTCGAGGGCGACGCCGTCGCGGAGCAGGGCGAACAGCGGGGGCAGCAACAGCCGGACCAGCCGGCCGAAGAAGGCGGGGGTGAGCAGGTCGGGGCGGTGGGGCAGGACGGCGAGGGGCACGACGAACGCGTCTGGCGGCGGGGCCTGCCGCCAGACGGCACCGAGGGCGCGCTGCGGGTCGCCGTGGTCGTCGAGGACGGTCGCGGTGGTGGTCTCGCCCAGCACCCGCAGGCCGGCGGTACGGGCGGCGAGGGTGGCGACGAGGTCGGAGGCGAGCGGCCCGTTGTGGACGGCGGCCGCGGACAGGGTGCGGACGGCGCTGGTCATCTGGACCTCGACCGCGGTCTTCAGGTGCTCGCCGGGGGTGTCGTGCGGGGCGAGGGTCCGCAGCGACATGAGGGGGGCGGCGGGCAGGTCGCGGCCGGTGTCGCGGACGAGGCCGGTGGCGAGGGCCCGGTCGAGCTGCCACGGGTGCACTGGCAGCAGCGGCGGGCGGGGAGCGCCGGCCGTGCGCCACCTGGCGGGGTCGACCTCGACGATGCGGAGCCGGACGGTCGGGTGGTGCTCCGGCGCGTACGCGAGCACGTCGGCGGTGCTCATGCCGATCCTGGTGCGGCAGCACGGGTGCAGCGGATGCCCGTCCACGACGGACTGCTCCAGGGCGACGAGGTCGTGGGCCGCACCGTTGGCCGATGTGTTGGCGGATGTGTTGGCGAGGCCCAGGGCGAGGTTGGCGACGCTGTTGTCGAGCTCGCGGACGAGCCGGTCGGTGTGGCCGGTTGGGCGCAGCGCCTCCAGGAGCCGGGCGGGATGGGTGTGCGCGACGCCGTCCGCGGTGACCGTGGTGGGCGCGGTGCTGTACAGCTGCCGCTGCGGCGACGCGCTCAGCCGCCGCGGGTCGACGATGCCCTCCCGCCACAGGGCGCCCAACAGTCGGCGCATCACGCCGGCGCGTGCCGCGGGCAGCGCCCGCACGTAGGGGTCGACCAGGTCGGGCCGGATTTCGCGCAGTACGCGCAGCGTCGTCGTCTCGTCCGGTGCCTCTAGCGCTTCCACCCTCAAATCCTAGCATCCTAGGACGCCTTAGGCGACGTGCCTGACGGCACGCCTTTGAAACCCCTGTCTGCGACAGGGGAGGCGGGGCTGGAGTGGTGGTTGGGAGTCGCGTCATCCGATCGGCCGGACTTGTCCCTGCGGTCAACGGGCTGCCTGTTCACCTGCGGTGATGCTGTCATGTACGGGAGGATCAAGCGTGGAGCACGGACGCTTCGGGAGGCACCACATGGAGATTCGACAGTTGTCGCCGGCCGCGCACGCCGCCGTGCCGGCCAAGGCGACGAACCCACACGCGGTCGAGCCGGTCGCGCCGCCTCCGAAAGGCGGGTTGCCGGGGTCTCAACAGGTGTTGAGCCGGCTGACGCCGGGGGATCGCGCGGCGATCTCGGGGTTGACGGGGTATGACCTGTCGCCGACGGGAGCGGTGACGAACGTCGGTGGGATGCCGCCGTGGTCGTTCATCATGGCGTTCGCGGCGTCGCGGACGGCGGGCCAGCCGGTGGAGGACGAAGCGTCGTCGAAGGACGTGACCGGCGTCGAGCATGTCGACGTGACGGTGTAGCGCGCTTGTCGGCTTTCGTGCGGGCGTGAACGCGGGTGCCGGGCGCGCCGTGGTGCTGGGTGTAGGTGACCTGGTGCGACGGTTGGAGTTGACGATGTCCGGTGTTCGTGGTGGCGTGTTCGCGACGACGGTGCGGTTGCGGGCGCAGTGGGTGGCGCAGGAGACCGGCGGTCGCGAGCGGGTCACGATGCGGTGGGTGGCGGGTCGCTTCCATCGCCGGGGTGTCCGCCCCGCTTGAGACGTGCGCCGCCGGCTGACCGAGGCCGGCGGCGCTTTCTTGTTGTGCGGGGCGGGTGCGCTGGCACGCCGACGGCCCGCGCACCCGGATCCAGCTTAGGGTTCTGGTATGACTCAGGAGCCGGTGGTGTTGTGGCGGGGTGTCGCGGTGGCGTTGGTGACGCTGTTCGCGGAGGACGGTTCGGTGGATGTCACCGGCACCGCGGAGCATGCGGAGCGGTTGGTGGCGGCGGGTGTACGAGCTGTGCTGGTCGCTGGTTCGACGGGTGAGGCGGACGCGCTCAGTGACGGTGAGCGGGTGGCGTTGGTGTCGGCGGTGCGTCGGGCGTGTCCGGGGGTGCCGGTGGTGGCGGGTGCGAGTGGTGCTTGGGCGGGTCCGGCGGCGGAGCTGACGGCGGCGTCGGTGGCGGTGGGTGCGGATGCGGTGCTGGTGGCGCCGCCGCGGCGGGTGGGGGATCTGCGAGCGTTCTATGAGCGGGTGGTCGCGGCCGCGGATCGCCGGCCGGTGCTGGCGTATCACTTCCCGGGTGTGGCGGGTGGTGCGGTGCCGTTGGAGGTGCTGCCGTCGTTGCCGGTGGCGGGGATGAAGGATTCGACGGGGGATCCGGAGCGGTTGCTGCGGTTGTTGTCGGAGTGGGACGGGGCGGTGTATGTGGGTTCGTCGGCGTTGGTGTCGACGGCGGGGATGCTGGGTGCGGCGGGTGCGATTCTGGCGGTGGCGAATGTGGCGCCGGAGGATTGTGTGGCGGCGTGGGAGGGTGACGCCGCGGCGCAGTTGCGGTTGACGGCGGTGCATGTGGCGGCGAAGTCGGCGTTTCCGCATGGTTTGAAGCGTTTGGTGGCTGATCGGTTCGGTACGTCGGTGGCGGCGCGGATGGGTTGATGGGGGTTACGGTCTGGTTTCCGGCTGTAAGAAGGTGTCGTGGTGTGTTGACGGTGGGTGGTCGGCGGATTTCCATGGGTGTATGGGAATTGACGCGGTGCTGACAGAGTGGTCGGTGCGGTCGGGGTTGGTCTCGTCGTTGCTGACGGTGATCGACCGGCGGGACTGGGCCGGCCTGGTGGATCTGGTGACGGACGATGTGGTGTACCACCGGCCGGGGTGTCCTCCGGTCGAGGGTGTCGCGGCGTTCGTGGAGTTCTATGAGCGCCGGTGCATTGTGATGTCGGGTCGGCATGCGGTGCAGCGGTGTGTGGAGCTGCCGGATCAGGCGTTCTGCTGGGGACGGTTCGAGGGTATGTCGCACGCCGGTGTGCCGTTGGTGGAGACGTTCGCGGACTGGTTCGAGTTCCGTGACGGCCGGATCAGCGCGCGTCGCACGTTCTTCTACCGTCCGGCGATCTGAGCGGCCGGTTGCCAGGGCCGGCCGGTTGGTTTGCGGCCGGCCCTGGCAGCCTCGGTTGCCGTGCCGGGTGTTGCGGTTGGGTGCGGCGCCGCCCCCGGCGATGTTCGTGGGTCGGGCAGTGGATCGTGGGCGGGGTCAGCCGGCTGTCAGTGGTGCTGGTGGAGGCGGGTCTGCTGGGTCGAGGTCGAGGAACTCGTGCAGCCGCAGGCAGAGGTGGCGGACGGCGGCCTGGTGCTCTTCGTCGGTGACTGGCTGGGTCATGCCTGGTTCGCCGCCGAGGGCTTCGACGAGGATCAGCGCGGAGAATGTGAGATTGCTTCCGTGGTGGCGTCCGGCCATCCACCGCTGGAACGCTGTGAGTTCGCCGCGCCCTCGTGCGAGCTCGAATCCGGTGATCAGTGCGCATGCCCGGTCGTACGTCGGGAGCCCGACGTACATGCCGAGCCGGTGTTCGACGTGCATCAGCAGTTCGGGCCAGTCCATCAGGCGATTCTGCCTGCTGCGTGCGTCGCACGTCTTTCTGCTGTCCGGCGCTCTGATTCGGGTGGCGGGTCTGGGCGCCGGGTTGCGATCCTGCGGGGGTGACCGATGACGCGGTGCTGGGTCGTGCCCGGCTGGTATGGGCTGCCTTGGCGGGTGCTCCGGTGACGTTCGCGTCGTCGGGGTTGGATGTGGCGGTGTCCGCGTCGTCGTCGCTGTGTCCGCCGGGCTGGGTGGGTGTCGTCGCGTTGGGTGGTGCGGCGGTGGCGACGGCGCCTGATGACGGGGCGGCGGGTTTGGTGCGGCGTGCGTTGGGTGGTCTGCCTGTGTCGGCGTTGACCGATCCGGTGGCGGTGTCGGGCAGGCTGCCGGTCGGTGCGGTGCTGGGCCCGGCGACGCTGGCGTTCTGCGACGCGGCACGGTTCCGTGGTGCCGGTGCCGGTGCCGGTGCCGGTGCTGTCGCGGCGGTCGGTGCGGCTGACGACGGCGTGCGCGGGTTGCTGGCCCGGGTGCCGGCCGCGGATGCCGGTGAGGCGGGTCTGGACGAGATCACGTCGCTGGCGTTCGTGGTCCGGGCCGGCCCGGATGTTGTCGCGGCGGCGGGTTACCGGGTGTGGGAGGGCGCTGTCGCGCACGTGAGTGTGTTGACGGCTCCGGCCGAGCGTGGGCGGGGCCTGGCGCGGCTGGCAGCCGGCGCGGCGGTCGCTGCCGCGCTGGAGGCGGGTCTGCTGCCGCAGTGGCGGGCGCGCCCGGAGGCGTCCCGGCGGGTGGCGCGGGCGCTCGGGTTCGTGGAGCTGGGTTCGCAGCTGAGCATCCGCCTCGTGCGGTAGCGGGCTGCGCCGGCAGGTTCGGGTGTGTACGGGCGGTGGCGTCAGTGGTGGCGTCCGGCCATTCATTGCTGCGTTGCCATCGGCTCGCCTGACCGGCACGGCACGGACCGGGCCGCGGTGCAGGTACTGCTCGAGGACGCCGGCGTCCTCGGCGGCGGCGGCGCGTCGCACCCCGATCGTTCCCGCCCCTCGCGCCCCGTGCGAGGCGGACCCGGTGACGTGTGCGCACGCCCGGTCGTGCGTGGGTGGCCTGACGCTCGACGTGGGGGTCAGCAGCCCAGGCCGGTCCATCGGCTGGTGCTGCCTGGTGCTGCCGCACCGCCATCCCCTGCCGTGGCCTGCCGTGCCGGCGTGGTGCGGGCGGTCGCCATCCACGCCGGTCCCGGAGCGCAGGGGCGCCGGGTCGCCGGGCGGCGGGTCAGGCGTCGCGGGTCAGGAGGTGGCGAGGTCGCGGCGGAGGGCGTCGGCGGTGTGGGAGCCGGTGGCGTGGGTGAGTTGTTCGGGGGTGCCTTCGAAGATGACCATGCCGCCGTGGTGGCCGGCGTCGGGACCGAGGTCGATGACCCAGTCGGCGCTTTTGATGACGTCGAGGTGGTGTTCGATGACGATGACGGTGTTGCCGTGGTCGACGAGGTGGTCCATGAGGTTGAGCAGGTGGGTGATGTCGGACATGTGCAGTCCGGTGGTTGGTTCGTCCAGGACGTAGGTGGTGTTGGCGGTGTTGAGGTGGATGGCGAGTTTGAGGCGCTGGCATTCGCCGCCGGAGAGGGTGTTGAGTGGCTGGCCGAGGGTGAGGTAGTCGAGGCCGACGTCGGTGAGTGCGTGCAGGGTCGGTTGGATGGTGTCTTCGGTGAGGAAGTCGGTGGCCTGTTCGACGGTCATGGCGAGGACGTCGGCGATCGTCTTGCCGCGGAGCCGGTGTTGGAGGGTTTCGGGGCGGAACCGGTGGCCGTGGCAGTCGGTGCAGGTGGTTTTGAGTGTTTCGAGGAACGCGAGGGTGGTGTGGGTGGTGCCGGTGCCGTGGCAGGTGGGGCAGGCGCCTTGTGAGTTGGGGCTGAACAGGGCGGCGGGTTTGCCGGTGGCGCGGGCGAAGAGGGTGCGGAGGGGGTCCATGATCCGGGTGTAGGTGGCGGGGGTGGACCGGTTGGATGTGGTCGGGGCGGTCTGGTCGACGACGGTGGTGGTGGGGTGTTGGGTGAGGAAGTCGCGGGTGATGAGGGTGGTTTTGCCGGAGCCGGCGACGCCGGTGATGGCGGTGAGGACGCCGGTGGGGATGGTGACGGTGACGTGTTTGAGGTTGTTGGTGTGTGCGTCGGTGATGGTGAGGGTGCCGGTGGGGGTGCGGGGGTTGGTGTTGAGGGCGAGGCGGTGGCGGAGGTGCCGGCCGGTGAGGGTGCGGGCGTATGGGAGCGCTTCGAGGGTGCCTTCGTAGACGATGCGGCCGCCGTGGGTGCCGGCTTCGGGGCCGAGGTCGATGATCCAGTCGGCGGTTTCGATGACGTCGCGGTCGTGTTCGACGACGAGGACGGTGTTGCCCTTGTCGCGGAGTCTGCGGAGCAGTGCCAGGAGGCGGGTGATGTCGTGGCTGTGGAGGCCGATGCTGGGTTCGTCGAGGATGTAGAGCATGTCGACGAGGCTGCTGCCGAGGTGGCGGACGAGTTTGACGCGTTGGGACTCGCCGCCGGAGAGGGTGCTGGTGTGGCGGGCGAGGGTGAGGTGGCCGAGGCCGATGTCGATGAGGTGGTCGAGGCGGTCGCGGATGTGGGTGACGTGGGTGGTGTTGGTGTCGTCGGTGAGGAGGCGGAGGACGGCGTCGAGTTCGGTGGTTTCCATGGCGGTGAGGTCGGCGATGGAGTAGCCGTTGATGCGGCTGGCGCGGGCGGTGTCGTTGAGGCGGGTGCCGTGGCAGGTGGGGCAGCCGAGGCCGTGGCAGGTGGGGCACATGCCGAGGGGGTCGTTGAAGGAGAGGCTGCGGGCGTTGGCGGGTCGGGGGTGGGCGAAGTTGGCGTAGAGGTGGCGGAGGGTGGGGTTGATGTCGGTGGCGGTGCCGACGGTGGATCGGGCGGTGCCGCCGAGGCGTTTCTGGTCGACGATGACGGCGGGTGACAGGTTGTGGATGGCGTCGACGTCGGGCCGGTCGTATCGGGGTTGCCGGGCGAAGGTGGTGAACGTCTCGTTGAGCTGGCGTTGGGCTTCGGCGGCGATGGTGTCGAAGACGAGGGAGGTTTTGCCGGAGCCGGAGACGCCGGTGAAGACGGTGATGGCGTGTTTGGGGATGTCGACGGTGATGTCGCGCAGGTTGTTCTGTCTGGCGCCGACGACGGTGATCCGGGACACGACAGTCAGGTTATCGGGGTGGTGTGACAGTTTCGGTGAGGCGCCGTTCGAGTGGTGTGCGGAACCTGGGTGTGACGCGGATGTCGCCGATCCAGTCGGCGAGCTGGTCGGCGGTGTCGCGGACTCCGGTGGCGTCGACGGGTTCGAGGAGTTCGGTGGCGATGTGTCCGGTGGGGGTTTGGGCCCAGCCGCCGACGACACGGCCGTCGATCCAGATGGTGGGGCCGGGGTTGCCGGTGCGGTCGAAGAGGGCGGGTGCGTGGGGGCCGAGGTAGAAGTCGCGGCCGGCCCAGCCCATCATGGTCGGGTCGAGGGCGGGGAGGAGCGCGACCCACCGGTCGGGTTCGGGGACTGGGTCGGTGTCGTCGGCGAGGACGATGCCGGTGCTGCCGTCGTCGAGGGTGACGGTGCAGGTGTCGAGGGCGTTGACGGCGGCGCGGGTGTGGGTCATGGTCCAGCCGGTCCACCATTTGAGGTCGTTGAGGGTGCCGGGTCCGTAGCGGGCGAGCCATAGCCGGGCGAGTTCGGTGCGGGCGGTGGCGGGGTCGAGCGGTTCGAGGGTGGGGGTCCAGCTGTCGAGGGTGTGCCAGGTGTACTGGGTGCTGGTCCAGGTGCCGGTGGGGCGGCCGCGGATGATGCGGCCCTGGGCGGCGAGGAGGAGCAGGACGCGGCTGGTGATGTATTGGTTGCCCTGCGGGAATTCGAGCACGGTGCGGAGGCGGGGTTCGTCGGTGGCGAGCTGGGCGGCGGTGGCGGCGCCGCCGCGGGCGGCGAGCGCGGCGTATGTGGCGGTTTCGACGTCGGTGAGGAATTCGGCGTCGCCGGCGCCGCACTGGGTCAGGTGTTTGGTGAGGAGCCGGCGTTGTTCGGCGGCGATGGTGAGGGACGCTGCGGCGTGGATGACGGGTGCGGTGGTGGTGGGGACGACGTACATGGTGCGGCGCATGCCGAGCATCCGCAGGAGGGTCCGTTGTTCGTAGAGCGCGTCTTCGATCGTGGTGACCGTGCTGTGTGTGCGGGCGGCGACGGTGAGGTGCACGGTTGCCGGGTCGGTGGCGTGGAGTGCGACGAGGTCGGTGGCGGCGCCGACCGGGTCGGGGGCGGTGAAGCCGTGCCGCCAGTACAGGCGGGCGCGGCGTTGTGCGTCGGTGATGTGTGGGAGGGTCACCGGGTCGACGATAGTCAGCGGCGCATCGAGGCGACGTAGAGCGTGATGAGGACCAGCACGACGACTGCCGTGCCGAGGATGACCCATGGTCCTGCCCCCATGGTGGTGACGGTACCGAGGTCGGACCCGGCGGGGCGTCGCACGTGCGAGTGACATAGGGTCCGAGCCGATGTCCACCGCATTCGTTCTGGCGCACACCAGCCTCGCCCCGGTCCCGCTCGTGCCGGAGGTCCGGTTGCGGTTGGCGGATGAGGCGATCGAGCTGTGGCAGTACACGGAGAAGTTCGCTGGTGGGGTGCAGTTGCCGCCGCCGTTCTGGGCGTTCGCGTGGGCGGGTGGTCAGGCGCTCGCCCGGTACATTCTGGACAATCCGCACCTTGTTGCGGGGAAGCGGGTCCTGGATGTGGCGGCGGGGTCGGGGCTCGTCGCGATCGCTGCGGTGAAGGCCGGTGCGGCGCACGTGACGGCGGTGGAGATCGACCCGCTGGCGGTGACGGCGATGGCGGTGAACGCGGCCGCGAACGACGTGACGGTCGACGCCAGGTTGGAGGATGTGCTGCCGGGTGACGGTGGTGACGCGGACGTCGTCCTGGCGGGGGACGTGTTCTACAGCCGGGAGATGACCGGTCAGGTCCTGGACTTCCTGCGGCGGGTCACGCGGCGGGGCGCGGCGTGCCTGGTCGGGGATCCGGGGCGGGCGTACCTGCCGAAGGAGCATCTGGAGCTCGTCGCCGTGTATGACGTGCCGGTGCCGCAGACGCTGGAGGACACGCCGGTGAAACGGACGACGGTGTGGCGGCCGACCCTGTAGAGCCGCAGCCTGGAACGGCGCGGCCCGTACCGCCGCAGCCTGGGCACCGGCCGCTCGAGCTGGAGCGGGCGTCGGGGGACTTCACCGAGGCGTGGCTGGCGAACCGGCGGTTGTCGGCGCACACGCGGGCGGCGTACCGGCGGGACGTGCACCAGTTCCTCGGCTGGTGCGCCGGTCGTGACCTGGACCCGTTGCGGGTGTCGTTTCTGCAGGTGAACGCGTATGCGCGGGATCTGGAGTCGACGGTGGACGCGCGGACGGGGAAGCTGCTGGCGCCGGCGAGCGTGGCGCGGAAGCTGTCGGCGTTGTCGAGCTGGTACGGGTTTCTGCTGCGGCTGCAGGCGGTGCAGGTGAACCCGGTCGGGGGTGCGGACCGGCCGCGGATCGACCGGGACACGTCCTCGACGGTGGGGTTGTCCGCGGGTGAGGTCGACGCGATCCTGGCGGCGGCGGCGCGGCAGACGGGGGTGACGGCGGCGCGGGACCTGGCGATCCTGGCGTTGCTGGCGGATCTGGGGTTGCGGGTCGGTGAGGTCGTCGCGTTGGACCATGCGGACCTCGGTGTGGAGCGTGGCCACCGCACGGTCCGGTTCGTGGGGAAGGGCGGCAAGCCGCGCCGGCGGGCGCTGACCCCGGCGGTGACGGCCGCTCTGGATGGTTATGTCGGCGTCGGTACGGGCGGGGAGGGGCCGCTGTTCACGACGGCGACCGGGGCGCGGGTGGACCGGCACGCGGTGTTCCGGCTGGTGCGGCGGCTGGCGAGGGAGGCGGGGGTGCCGGCGTGGGAGCGGCTGTCGCCGCATTCGCTGCGGCACGCGTTCGCGACCGCGGCCCGGGACGAGGGTGTCCCGCTCGAGGATGTGCAGGACGCGATGGGGCACGCGGATCCGCGGACGACCCGCCGGTATGACCGGGACCGGCACAACCTGGACCGGGACCCGGCGTACATGATCGCGGCGGCGCGGGCCCGGCGGGGAGACGGCGGTTCGTGAGGATCCGGGTGGCGACGGACGGCGACGTGGACGGGATCGCGAGGTTGCACGCGGACAGCTGGCGGCGGCATTACCGGGGTGCGTACAGCGACGCGTTCCTGGACGGTGATGTGGTCGCGGACCGGTTGTCGGTGTGGCGGGACCGGTTCGCGGCCCGTGGCGGGACGGTGACGTTCGTCGCGGACGACGACGGTGAGCTGGTCGGGTTCGTGCACGTGAAGCTGGACGACGACGTGGAGTGGGGCAGTCTCGTCGACAACCTGCACGTCGCGGACGCCCGCCGGCACGGTGGTGTCGGCACCCGCCTGCTGCGGGCCGCCGCCGGCGCCGTCCGCGAGCAGGCGGCGTCGCCGAAGCTGTACCTGTGGGTGCTCGAGCAGAACACGGCGGCGCAGCGGTTCTACGCCGCTCGTGGTGGTGTGCACGCGGGGACCGCCGTGGTGGCGTCGGCGGGTGGGGTGCCGGCCCGGTTGCGCGGCGCCCCGCGCAAGCACCGCATCGTGTGGCCGGACGCGCACATCAGCTGAGCCTGAGCCTGAAGCTGCGGTTGGACGGGTCAGATGAGCTGGTCGAAGTGGGTGTGCAGGTCCGCTGACACGTCCGCGCCGCCGAGCCGGCGCAGGGTCCACAGCGACGCCAGCAGTCCCGGCCGGTCGTCGCCGCGTTCCGCGGCCCACGCGGCGTGCTCGAGCAGCAGCGCGGCGGTGAGGGTGTTGCCGAGCCGCAGCGCCAGTTCCCGCGCGCCGGCGACGACCCGGGCGCTGCGGGGGTCGGCGGCGGCGGTCTCCACGTCGGTGGCGAGGCGGCGGGTCGCGGCGATGACCGTGTCGGTGACGCCGGCGAGCCGGGGCGCGGCGGCGTCGGCGGCGACCTCCGCGCGGTGCAGCAGCGGCCGGGCGCCGTCGCCGGCCGTGAGGGCGCGGAGCACGTCGACGGACAGGACGTTGGTGGTGCCTTCCCAGATCGGCAGGACCTGCGCGTCGCGCAGCAGCCTGGGGATGCCGGTGTCCTCGACGTAGCCGGCGCCGCCGAACGCCTCCAGGTATTCGCTGGCGGAGGCGACGGCGAGCCGGCCGGTGAGGAGTTTCGCGAGCGGCGCGACGAGCCGCAGCTCCTCAGCCGCCGAAGCAGCCGAAGCAGCCGAGGCGCCGGCAGTGGCGCCGGCAGGGTCGGAGGTGGCGGTGCCGAGGAGGGAGAACGCGTGCGCGGCGAGGGCGTAGGCGCCGGCGGCGTCGACGGCGAGGCCGCCGAGGGTGGCGCGGTGCAGCGGGTTGCCGGCGAGGGGCCCGCCGGCAACCTGCCGGTTCGTGGCGTGGCTGAGGGCGTACTCCAGGCCGCGGCGCATCCCGCCGGCGGCGGCCGCGGCGTTGTGCAGGCGGGTGACGACGACCAGGGTCATCATGCGGGCGAGGCCGGGGACGGCCGGGTCGCCGACGGGGATCGCGGTGACGTCGTCGAGGCGGACCTCGCCGGTCGGGACGGCGCGGGTGCCGAGCTTGTCCTTCAGCCGGAGGACCTGCAGGCCGTCGGCGGGCAGGTCGCTGCCGGGGGCGTAGCGGGGCACGAGGAACGGTGCGAGGTTCCGGCTGCCGGGGCCGGCGCCTTCGGGGCGGGCGAGGGCGATCGCCATCGCCGAGTCGATCGCGGAGCAGAACCATTTGTCGCCGGTCAGGACCCACCGGCCGTCGACGTGGCGGGCGGTGGTCGTGGAGCGGGCGATGTCGGAGCCGCCCTGCGACTCGGTCATCCACTGGCCGCTGGTGACGGCGACGTCCGGGTCGGTGCTGGTGAGGCGGGCCAGCCACGGTGACGTGGGGTCGGCGGCGGTGAGGAGGGCGGCGGCGCCGTCGGCCATCGCGACCGGGCAGGAGAACGTCGCGGACTCCGGCCCCCACAGGTGCAGCAGGGCGTGCTGCACGACGCGGGTGCCGGCGCCCCACGTGGTGCGGGCGTCGCTGGTGTACGGCAGGGCGACGACCGCGTGCCGGGCCGCGGACGCGCGGAGGGTCTGCCAGCCGGCGGCGGTGTCGACGCGGTCGATGCGGGCGCCCCACGGGTCGAACCGGGTGAGGGTCGGCGGGTGGGTTTCGGCGTCGTGGTGGGCGGCGCGGAGCGGGCCGAGGACGTCGGCGGACACGGCGGCGAGGCGGGCCTTCGCGGCGGCGTGCCCGTCGGGGCCGAGGAGCCGGTCCAGCCAGCCCTGCAGCTGCCAGTCGCTGGTGTACGGGTCCCGCAACGCCGGCCCGGTCTGCACGAAACGCGTCATACCCCGAAGGTTACCGTCCGGTAATCGTCGGGGGGAGAGTGGTCAGGGACGCTCCAGGGGGATGCTCAGACGAGCCGGAGCTGGCCCTCGGCTCGGGCGGCCGGGCCGAGGTCGCCGACGCGGTGGTGGCGGCGGCACAGCACCTGGTAGCGGACGTCGGTGACCTCAGGAGAGCCCTGGTCGGTGTCGGTGTCGCCGATGACGACCTGGTCGCCTTCGCGGGCGATGCCGCCGTTGACGACCCGGGCGTTGAGCAGCCCCGGCCGGCCGCACCAGCACAGCACCTCCACCTGCACCCGGGTCACCTCGTCGGCGAGTTCGAACAGCCGCTGCGCCGCCGGGAACAGGCTGGTGCGGAAGTCGGTGGCGAGCCCGAACGCGTACACGTCGACGTCGGAGGTGTCGACGAGGTCGGCGAGCTGCTCGATCTGGGCGACGGTGTAGAAGCTCGCCTCGTCGCAGATGAGGTAGTCGACGCGGATGCCCTGCGCCCACCGTTGCCGGACGAGGCCGCGGATGTCGAGGTCGGCGCCGACGTCGACGGCTTCCTTGCCGAGGCCGATGCGGGTGGAGAGGCGGCCCGGGCCGGCCCGGTCGATGGTGGTGAGGACCAGGCCGCGGCGGCCCTGCCGGGCGTGGTTGTAGTCCATCTGCAGGGCGAGGGTCGACTTGCCGCAGTCCATCGGGCCGTAGAAGAACTTCAGGGAGCCGCCGCGGCGCAGCCGGCTGTCACCGGCGGCGACGCACGCGGACGGGTCTTCGTCGAGGGTGTGGGTGGAGGACGTCACGGGGAGGCAGCCTACTGGGCCGGTGGCGGGCCACCCAGCCGCTGGAGGGTGGCGCGGACCTCGTGCCGTTCGGGGGTGCCCATCGCGTCGAACAGGCGCAGCGCCTCCGTCAGGTGTTCCCGGGCGACGTCCGGGTCACTGCTGCACATGCCGAGGCCCCGGTGGGCGCGGGCCTGTTCGTACCGGTGCTGGGTGCGGGTCGCCTGGTCCAGGACCCACCCGTGGACGGATTCGGCGTCGGCCGGCCGGCCGATCGTGCGCAGCACCTCGCCGTAGGTGTTGCCGGCGAAGCCTGCGGTGGTCGGGTTGAGGTGCTGGTCGTCGTCGTGCGCGCTGCGCAGCAGTTGCAGGCCACGGTCCTGGTCGCCGAGGGCGACGAGGCTGGCGCCCATGACGGCGCGGGCCTCGATCTCCATGCCGGTGCCGGAACCGGTGCCGTAGCCGAGCTGCCGCCGCGCCCAGGACAACACCAGCACCGCCTGCCGGTGCCGGCCTTGGCGGGCGCGGGCCGCGCCGAGCTCGATCGCGCCGACGGCGGCCGGCCAGGTGCTGCCGCCACCGCCGCTGCTGCGGAACCAGGCGAGGAACCGTTGCGCGACGTGGACCGACTCGTCGTAGCGGCCGAGCAGCCGCAGCACCCTGGCCAGCGGCGTCGACCGGTAGGTGACCTGCTCCCAGTCCTCGCTGGTGGCGAGGGCCCGTTCGGTGAGGGTGAGGGCCTCGCGCAGCCGGCCGCCGTGGAGGTACACGAGGGCGAGATTCACATTGGCGCGGGCGCCCCACCGGGGGTCATCGATGACGCGTTGCAGGTGCTCGGCGGCGGCGGTGAGGTGGCCGCTGCGGCCCTGCGCGGACGCGAGGTAGTTGTGGACCATCGCGACGAGGTCCGGGTCGTGGAGGGCTTCGGCGGCGGTGAGGGCGCGGCGGTGCAGGTCCAGGGACACGTCGTTGATCGAGTTGCGGAACAGGTACGCCCACAGGGCGCGGGTGAGCAGGACGGTGTGCCGGTGCCGGTGGAGCCGGTCGGCGAGGTGCGTGACGGCGGCGACGTTGACCCATTCGACGTCCAGCCACGCCCGGGTGTCGATCACGCCGGTGAATGTGGGGACGTGCGGGCCGACGTCGGTGAAGTCGATCGGGTGCCGGTCAGGGATGTTCTCCCACACGTTCGTCGCGGCGGCGGTGGTGTGCAGGTAGAAGTCGAGCATCCGGGTGATCGCCGGGTCACGTTCCGGGTCGGTCGCGGCGAGGTGGGCGGCGTACTCGCGGAGCAGGTCGTGGAAGCGGAACCGGCCGGCGACGGGTTCGTTGAGCAGGTGCGCGTCGACGAGGTGGGCGAGCAGGTCCTCAGCGACGTCGGTGTCGGTGCCGGCGATCGTGGCGGCGGCGCGCAGGGACAGTTCCCCGGCGGGGTGCAGGCCGAGGAGCCGGAACAGCCGCTGCGCGGCCGGCGGCAGCTGCCGGTACGACAGCTCGAACGCGGCGTGCGGGGACCGGCCGTCGACGGCGAGGCCGACGGGGGCGGGGTGCGCGCGGCGGAGCCGGTCGGCGAGGTCGGCGACGCTCCACGACGGGCGGTGCGCGAGCCGGGCCGCGGCGAGCCGCAGCGCGAGCGGCAGGTGCCCGCACAGGTCGGCGACGTCAGCGGTCGCGGCCGGGTCGGCGGCGGCCCGGGCACCGACGACCCCGGTGATGAGCCGGTGCGACTCGGCCGGGGTGAGCACGTCCAGGGACACCGGCCGGACCCCGTCGAGGCCGGCGAGGCGGCGCCGGCTGGTGACGATGACCAGCGACGCCGACGCGCCGGGCAGCAGCTGGGTCACCTGCGCGGCGTCGGCGGCGTCGTCGAGGACGATGAGGAGCCGCCGGCCGGCGGTTTCGGTGCGCCACCGGGCGGCGCGGTCGTCGGGGTCGTCGGGGATACGGGCGGCGCCGAGGTGGGTGAGGAGCCTGCCGAGGGCTTCGTGCGGTGGCAGCGGCGGCCGGTCGCTGTGGGCGCGCAGGTCCAGTAGCAGCCGCCCGTCGGGGTAGCCGCCGGCGACGCGGTGCGCGACGTGGACGGCGAGGCTGGTCTTGCCGACGCCGGCCATCCCGTCGACGGTGATCACGACCGGCGGCGACGAGGGCGGCGACGACCTCGTCGCGGCCGGAGTAGTCGGCGACGTCCCGGGGCAGCGTCCACGGCCGCGCCGCCGCCGGCTGAACCGGCGGCGGCGCGGCGGCGCGGACCTCGTCCGGAGAGGATCGCAGCAGATCCTCGTGGAGGCGCTGCAGCGCCTCGCTCGGCGGCAGGCCCAGCTCGTCGTCGAGGGTGTCCCGCAGCCGCCGGTACACGGCGAGCGCGTCCGCGGTCCGGCCGGCGCGGGTCAGGGCCGTCATCAGCTGCCCCGTCAGCCGTTCCCGCAGCGGGTGCTGCTCCACCAGCCCGGTCAGCTGCCCGATCAGCGACGCGTGCAGGCCGAGGCGCAGCTCCACGTCGACGCAGTCCTCCAGGGCGGCGTCGCGGCGTTCGTCGAACGCGACCGCGTACGCGCGGACCGCGGCGCTGTCGACGCCGGCGAGTGCCGGGCCGCGCCACAGGTCCAGGGCGGCCCGCAGCCGCGTCCTCGCTTCCGGCAGGTCCCCGGCCGCGGCGGCGGCACGGCCGGCGGCGGCGAGCGCGGTGAACGTGGCGGTGTCGAGGTCGTCGTCGGTGACGGTGGCGCGGTACCCGGCGGTGTCGGTGTGGATCAGGTCCGGCAGGAGCCGGCGCAGCCGGGACACGCACGTCTGCAGCTGCGCCCGCGCGGTCGCCGGTGCGGTGTCGCCCCAGACGGCGTCGACGAGCTGGTCGACGGTGACGACCCGGCCCGGGTGCAGCAGCAGCATCGTCAGCAGCACCCGGTCCCGGCCGCCGGGCACGTCGACCGGCCGGTCGGCGACGGTGACGGCGAGGGGGCCGAGGAGCCGGAATCGCACGGAAGTGAATGTAGTGCAGGTGGCGGGGTGGTTACAGGCGGGCCGGTGGGGTGTTCCCGGCTTGTTCGATGGCCTTGCGGATCGGGACGGCGAGCAGGGCGATGAACCCGGCGACGAAGAACACCAGCAGTGAGATGATCGCGACCCGGTAGGAGCGGGTCGTGTCGTAGGCGAGGCCGAACAGCAGCGGCCCGAGCCAGCTGGTGCCCTTGTCGGAGATCTCGTAGATGCCGAAGTACTCGCCTTCGCGGCCCTTCGGGATCAGCTGCGAGAACAGCGACCGGGACAGTGCCTGGCTGCCGCCGAGGACGAGGCCGATGCCGCCGCCGAGCGCGACGAACAGCAGCGGCTGCTTCGCCGGCAGGAAGTACGCGATGACGATGATCACCGTCCAGAGGACGAGGCTGCCGAGGAGGGTTTTCCACGCCCCGTACCGGTTGGCGAGCCAGCCGAGCAGCAGCGCCCCGGCGAACGCGAGGAACTGCACCATGAGGATCGTCGGGACGAGGACGTCGTCGGACAGCTGGAGCTCTTTCGTGCCGTACTGGGATGCGAGGGCGATCACGGTCTGGATGCCGTCGTTGTAGATGAGGTACGCGACGAGGAAGAACAGGGTGAGCGGGTACGCCTTCAACGACTTCAGGGTGTGCCACAGCTGCCGGAATCCGTCGGTGAGGAGGTTCACGCCCTTCGGCGGTGCCTCCAGCAGCGGCCGGTTGCGGAGGGTGAGCAGCGGGATCGTGGTGAACCCGGCCCACCACAGGCCGGCGGACACGATGCTGTACCGGGCGATGTCGCCGGTGGACATGCCGAGGGCGTCCTTCTGGAGGACGGCGATGACGTTGATCAGCAGCAGCAGGCCACCGCCGAGGTACCCGAACGCCCAGCCGAAGCTGGACACGCGGTCGCGGTCCTCCTCGGAGGAGATCTGCGGCAGGAACGAGTTGTAGACGACGACGGACGCGCCGAACGCGATGTTCGCGGTGAGGAACAGGCCGGCGCCGAGCAGGTACCGGTCGCCGGTGAGGAACAGCATGCCGGCGGTCGCGGCCGCGCCGATGTAGGCGAACAGGGCGAGGAGCTGCTTCTTGCGGGGGGAGCGGTCCGCGATCGCGCCGACGACGGGGAGCACGAACACGGTCAGGAACACCGACAGGCTCACCGTGTACGGGAACAATGCGCCGGGGGCGATCGCGATGCCGAGGGGGTGGATGACGGCGGTGTCGCAGGCGTCGCCGTCGCAGCCGGCGGCGTTCTCCGCGATCGACGTCAGGTACGGGCCGAGGAACACGGTGACGACGGTGGTGGAGAACGCGGAGTTCGCCCAGTCGTAGAAGTACCAGCCGACCCGTTCACGTTTCGTGCTGAGCTGCGGTGCCTCGGGTGTGTCGACAGCTGACACGGGGGGCCTCTCCTACGACGCGGGGTTCCAGATGCCGCGGGCGTGGTAGACGTCGCGGAGCACCTCGATGTGATCGGTCATGATGCCATCAACGCCGAGGTCCAGGAAGTGCCCGATCTGTGCGGGGTCGTCGATCGTCCACAGGTGCACGTGCAGGCCGAGGCGGTGCAGGTAGTCGATGAAGCGGGGACGGGCGAGGGTGAGCCGGCCGTACCGGGGCGGGATCTGCACGGCGACGACACCGCCGGCGACCCGGACGGGCCGGCCGGTCATGGACCCGGCCCACAGGGCGGTGACCTCCCGCATCCCCACCGACGTCGCCACGCGCGGGCCGGCTTCGCGGCGGATGCGGGTGAGTCGGGCCGAGGAGAACGACGCGAGCAGCACCCGGTCCTCGGCGCCGGCGCGGCGGACCGCGTCGACGGTCGGGGTGACCGCCGCGTCGGTCTTGCAGTCGATGTTGAACCGGATGTCCGGCCATTCCTCGAGGACGTCGTCGAGGCGGGGGACGGCGGCGGCGCCGCCGACCCGGACCGACGCCAGGTCGGCCCAGGTGACGTCGGCGACGCGGCCCGGGCGGCCGAGCATGCGGTGCAGCGTGTCGTCGTGGAAGACGACGGGGACGCCGTCGGCGGTGGCGTGGGTGTCGGTCTCGATGTACCGGTAGCCGAGGTCGACGGCGCGGGCGAACGCCGCTGTCGTGTTCTCGTCACCGGCGGCGGCGCCGCCGCGGTGCGCGAATCCGAGCGGTCCGGGCAGGTCAAGATAGGCCACGCCGACAGTATGCGGTGATCTTCCGGTGCGGTTGCGTAACGGCGGGTTACCTGTTGCTGTCCTCGTGCTGACACGAGACTGTCGGCAGGCTTGCCGGGCGACGCGGAGTGTGGATCTGTACGGGTAGGGTGACGCACATGCGCGTGCTCGGCATCGACTTCGGCACGTCGAACACGGTCGCGATGGTCCGGACCCCGGACTCTCGGATGCGGCCGCTGCTGTTCGACGGTTCTCCTTTGCTGCCCTCTGCTCTGTACTTCAACACCGACGGGAAAGTGCTGGTCGGCCGGGATGCCGAGCGCAACGCGCGCCTCGACCCGGCCCGGTTCGAACCGAACCCGAAGCGTCGCATCGACGACGGTGAGGTGTTCATCGGTGACCATCCGATGCCGGTGCCGCGACTGTTCGCGCACGTGCTGTCGCTGGTCAACACCGAGGCCCGCCGGCAGCTCGGCGCCGCCCCGGACGAGGTGCGGATGACGCACCCGGCGCGGTGGGGTGAGCGGCGCCGGTCGGCGCTGGTCGAGGCGGCCCGTATCTCCGGGCTCGGCAACCCGCGGCTGATCGCGGAGCCGGTCGGTGCCGCGTCGTACTTCACGGCGGTCCTCGGGTCGGCGGTGCCGGTCGGTCGGTCCCTGGCGATCTACGACCTCGGTGGTGGGACGTTCGACGCGACCGTCGTGCGGCGCACCCAGGCCGGGTTCGAGGTCCTCGCCGAGGACGGCCTGCCCGACGTCGGTGGCCTCGACTTCGACCACGCGATCGTCGAGCACCTCGGCAAGGTGTACTCCGAAAGCCACGCGCAGAAGTGGGCGTCGATCGCGAACCCGTCCGACGCGAACGCGCGCCGGCAGCGGCGGCTGCTGTACGAGGACGTCCGCGGCGCGAAGGAGATGCTGTCGCGGACCGCGTCGACGGACATCCACCTGCCGTCGCTGGAGGTGGACGCGCACCTGACGCGGGAGGAGCTGGAAGGGCTCGTCAAGCCGTACCTGGAGCGGACCGTGTCGTGTCTGCGGCGGGCGATCGAGTCCGCGCGGCTGCAGCCGAAGGACCTCGTCGGGATCTTCCTCGTCGGCGGGTCGTCCCGGATCCCGCTCGCGGCGCACCTGATCCACACGGAGCTGGGGGTGGCGCCGACGACCCTGGAGCAGCCGGAGACCGTCGTCGTGGAGGGCGCGTTGTGCATCGGGGCGCCGTCGGCGCCGGCCCGCGCGTCCGGGATGCCACGCACGACGACGCCTCCGCCGCCGCAGCAGCCTCAGCAGCAGCGGCCGGTGTCGGCGGTGCCGGTGTCCCCGGGGATGAACCGCCCGCCGATGCAGCCGCCGCCGGTGCAGCTCGTCCGGCAGCAGCCGCCGGTGCAGCTGACGCGGCAGGCACCGCCGCCCGTGCAGTTGGTGCGGCAGCAGCCGCCGGTCCAGCAGCCTCCGGTGCAGCTGACGCGGCAGGCACCGCCGCCCGTGCAGCAGCAGCCGTTCCGTCCGCCGGTGTCGCCGGCGCCGGTCCAGCAGCAGCCGGCGCGGCCGGGTCCGTTCCCGCCGCAGGTGACCCGCCCGGCGCCGGCGCCCGCGCCGCAGCCGGACGAGGGCGAGCGGAACTGGGTCGCGGTCATCGTCGTCGTGCTCGTGATCGTGGCGGTGCTGTTCGTGATCCTGCTGATGACCGCGTTCAACTGACCCGCAGACCGACAGAACGAGGGCCCGTCACGGATGTCCGTGGCGGGCCCTTCTGTGTGTGTGCTGGTGTCAGCCGCCTTCGCGTTTGATCCGCAGGTACGCGAGGACCGCCTCGCGGGTGGTGCGGACCCCGAGCGCCTCCCGGGCCTCCGCGATGCGCCGGTTCGCGGTCCGCAGCGACAGGAACTCCGCCGCGGCGGCGGCCGCGATCGTCTCACCGCCGGCGAGCCGGTCCAGCAGTGCCCGCTGCTCCGGGGCGAGCTGCGGGCCGCCGGTGCCGGGTTCGGGGCCGGTGCCGAGGTCCACGTCCGGGTCGGTGCTGACCGGGCCGATCCGGGCGAGGTCGGCGAGCAGCGCCCGGCCGATGTCGCCGCCGGCGTCGCAGATGGCGACGATCCCGGCGCCGCGGGCCGCGGCGAGCAGCGCCAGCTCGGCGGTGTCGGCCTCCGCGACCCGGCCGTAGAGGGCGAGCCGCGCGTCGGACACGTCCCACGCCTGGTCGGTGAGCGCGAACCCTTCCCGGGTGCTCCAGCCGGCGCGGGCGAGCCGGCGCAGCACGGTGGTGGCGTCGCCGCCGGACGCGACGACGTAGCGGGGTGCGTGAGCGGGGTCGCCCGCCATCAGCGGCCCTGACCGTTCACGTGACCAGTCGCGTGACCAGTCGCGTGGCCGGCCGGTCGGGGCGGTGCAGCGGGTGTCATCCGCCAACGATGCGGTGCGTGGGCGGCACCGCACAAGAGCACACCGATACTCATCCAAGTTCCTCGATTGCGAGTGCGGCGGCTTCGGTGCGGGTGCGGGCGCCGAGTTTCCGCATGCCGGAGCGGATGTGGGTTTCCACGGTCTCCCGGGAGATGCCGAGCTGCCCGGCGATCCGGCGGGTCGGTTCGCCGTTCGCGACGAGCCGCAGCACGTCACGTTCCCGGTCGGTGAGGTCGTCGCCGGCGCGGCGGCCGCGGGTGTCGCGGCGGATCGCGTGGCGGCGCAACGCCCGGCGGGTCCGGCCGAGCAGCACGACGAGCCCGGCCTCCTCGGCGAGCCGTTCGGCCTCCAGCAGCGGCGGCACGGCCCGTTCCGCGTCCTCCTCGAGGGTGCCCTGGGCGAGCAGGCACCGGACCTCCTCCCGGCGGGCGAGGTCGTGCCAGGCGGCTGCGGCGGTGGCGAACAGGTCCGGGGCCTTCCACGCGTCCAGGGTCGTCGCGACCGCGGCGAGGGGCCGGTCACCGCTGCCGGACACGCCGCCGAACCCTCCGTCGAACGCCGTGTCGCCGGCGTCGTACGCGGCCCACCGGGCGGTGATGCGGCGCAGCCCGTCCACGAGCGGCGGCGCGGGCACGTCACCGGCGCGGCCGATCGCATGGTCCGGCTGCCCGTCCAGCCACGCCGCCTCCCGCGTCACCCAGTCCAGGACCGGCCCGGTCGACGACGGACGGCCGGTGAGCGCGTCCAGCCGCGCCCGCGCGGGCGCGAGGAGCCCGCCGTCGGCCTCGGCGAGGCTGGCGGCGGCGACCGCGTAGCCGCGGGCGACCGCCGGGAGGGTCCGGTCGGTGAGGTCACCGGCACGGCGGACGACCTCGTCGATCTCGTCGCCGCGCAGCGCGTCGCACCACAGCTGCGCGGCGATGAACCGGGTCTGCCACGAGTAGGCGAGGTCACCGGCGCACGCCGCGGCCGCCGCGGCGGCGGCGCTGGACGCCTCGGTGAGCCTGGCGTCGGCGGTGAGGGTCTCCACGAGCAGCCACGCCGACCAGCGGGCGGCGAGGACGTCACCGGCCTGCCCGGCCGCGGACGCCGCCGACGCGAGACCGTACTCCCAGCCGGGGCGGCGGGTGCCGGCGCGGACGGCGGCGATCGCCGCCCGCAGCCCCGGATGGGCGGGCGCGTCACCGTGGACGTGCAGCAGCTCCTCGGCGCGGGTCAGCGCCGCGTCCGGGTCCCGGGCCAGGGTCGCGAGGAGCCGGATCCGGTCGCGGGCGCTGACGACCTCACCGGGTTCGCCGTCGCCGACGGTGGTGACGGCGTCTGCGGCGGCCACGGCGTTGCCCTGCTGCAGCAGGGCCTCACCGCGCAGGACGGCGCCGACCGCCCCGACCGCGGGGTCGGCGACGGCGTCGGCGGGCAGGACCCGCAGGCACGAGCCGGGCCGGCCGGCGGCGAGCGCCGCCCGGGCCGCGTCCAGGCGCACGTCCGCGGCCGGGGTCACACCGGGCAGGTCACAGGCGAGCAGCAGCAGCTCCGCGCGTTCACCCGTCGACGCGGCCGTCCGGGCGGCGCGGACCGCGACCTGGTACGCGTCGCTGTGCGCGCCGGCGGCGGCGAGATGCCGGGCCGCCTCCCGCGGCGGGACCAGACCGGCGAGCCGCCGGTGCAACGCGACCCGCTCCGCAGGCTCGAGGAGACCGGCGGCGACCTCCGCCGTGTACGGGGACACGGGCGCGGCGATCCCGGCGGCGTCGACCTCGACGAGACCGGTCGCGGTGAGCTCCGTGATGCCCTCACCGAGGACGGTCGCGGTGACCGGCCGGCCGAGCAGGCCGAGCGCGGCCATCGCGGTGCGGGCGGGACGGTTGAGGTCGGCGAGGGCACCGGCGACCGTGTACGCGAGACCCTTGTCGGAGTCGAGGGGGGTGCCGCCCTGCGCGACGTGCTTCGCGATCGCGGTCACGGCGAGCGGGACCCCACCGGCGCGGCGCACGACGTCGGCGACGACGGCGGTGGTGGCGCCGGGCGCGATCTGCCTGACGAGCGCGGCGGCGGCGTCCGCGGGCATCGCCGGCACGTTCAGCCACGCAGCAGCCGCGGCCCGCAGGACCTGTTCGGCGTCGCCGGGCAGCCGGTGCGGCGTACGTAACGTGACGGCTATCCGACAGTGCTCGGCGATCGCGGGCAACGCCGCCACCGTCAACGGATCCGCCCACTGCAGGTCGTCGAGCAGCAGCAGACCGTGACGGACCCGGGAACGGACGGCCTCGGCGAGCAGCGGCGCCTCATGTGACGGCAGTCGCACCCGCACCGCCCGTGACAGCGGCAACGCGGGCACACCACGCAGCATCGCGAGGGCACCACCGGCGAACACGGTGCCGCGGAACGTCTCACCGAGCCGTTTCAGCACCGTGGAGCGGCCCGTGCCGGGCGCGCCCGCGATGACCACCAGACCGGGGTTACGCAGGGCGTCGACCGCCGCCGCGACCAGGTCGGCGGGCGGCCACACGGCGGCACCCACCGTCGCCCGCCCAGCCGACATCCCGGCCGGCACCGCAGCCGGGATCGCGGCCGGTACACCGGCGACTGGCTCGTCAGTCGGTGCCTCAGGCACTTCTCGCCTCCATTCGTGGCACGAACATGGGATCCTGCGCGCGCAGGATATTCGTAATGTGTGTGCCGTACGTGCGTGACATGACGGTTCTGATTCCACCCGGGAGCGAGTAATGAGCGAGGACCACCCCTTGGAACCCCGAGGGTACGTCGGCATTCTGGCTGAACACACCGGCCTCGCGCAGTCGGTGATCAGTCTCCCCGGCGACGTATCCGCGCCCGGTTCAGGGCTCGTGCCCGGCCGCACCGTGGTCCAGGGCTGACGGGCGTGGCTCCAGGACCACTCAGCTCCCGGGTCGCGGACCTGTGCGCCGAGGTCGGCAACCGGCTCGGCGGCGGCGCCCAGGCACAGGTCGTCGACGTGCGCCGGCGGCTCGGTGAGCCGCTGCGGGTCGCGATCGCGGGCCGGCTCAAATCGGGCAAGTCGACGCTCGTCAACGCGCTCATCGGCCGCCGGGTCGCCCCGACCGAGGTCGGCGAGTGCACCCGCATCGTGACCCAGTTCCGGTACGGCACGTCCGACCGGGTCGACGTCGTGAAACGCAACGGCGCCCGGGTCAGCCTGCCGCTGGACGAGGCCGGCATGATCCCGCAGCGGCTCGGCGTCGCCCGCCACGAGGTCGCGTACGTGGACGTGACCCTCACCAGCGACCACCTGCGGGACCTCACCGTCGTCGACACGCCCGGCCTGTCCAGCGCGAACACGGCCGTGTCGGACCAGGCACGCCGGTTCCTGTTCTCCGAGGCGCCGATCGACGACGACCTCGACTCCGACTCCGCCGGCGCCCTGTCCGGCGCGGAAGCGATCATCTACGTGTTCACGCAGTCGGTGCGTGAGGACGACGTGCAGGCGCTGGAGGCGTTCCGGTCGATCTCCGCCCGGCTGTCCAGCAACCCGATCAACTCCCTCGGCCTGTTCAACAAGGTCGACAAGCTCGCCGGCGGCGGGCAGGACCCGTGGCCGATCGTCGCGCCGCTCGCCGGCGACCAGTCGAAGGTGCTGCGCCGGGTGGTGTCCGACGTCGTCCCCGTGGTCGGGCTGCTCGCCGAGACGACCGAAGCCGGCCGGCTGACCGCGGCGGACTGCGAGGCGCTGCGGCAGCTCGCCGCGCTCCCGCAGGGCGAACGGACCGTGCTGCTCGCCTCCGTCGACCTGTTCACGACCCGTGAATGCGGCATCACCCGCGAGTCGCGGGAGCGGCTGCTGCGGCTGCTGGACCTGTACGGGATCTCGTTCGCGATCGCGCAGCTGGTGAACAAGCCGAACCTCGCCACCGGTGAGCTCGTCCGGATGCTGTTCCAGGCGTCCGGGTTCCCGCGGCTGCGGCAGACCCTCGACCACGCGTTCCGGTGGCGCACCGACGCGATCAAGGCCGGGTGGGCGCTGTCGAGCCTGGAGAAGATCGCCAGCCACGCCGAACGGCCCCACGACCGGGAACTGCTCCGCGACGCGATCGAACGGGTCCTGCAGCAGCCGGAGTCGCACCGGCTGCGCCTGCTCGAAGTCGCGCAGCTCGTCACGACCGGCGCCGTGGACCTGCCCGACCAGATGGAAGGCGAACTGACCCGCCTCGCCCTGTCCAACGACCCCGGCTGGATCCTGAACCTGCAGGGCTCCGACCGTGACCAGATGGTCCGCGCCGCGTTGGACGCCGCGACCCGCTGGCGCGCCTACGCCGTCGCCGGTGCCAGCCCGTCCCAGTCGCGGGTCGCGCTCGTCGCGCACCGCGGCTTCTACCTGCTGTCCCAACGTATCCGTGGCCAAGCCCGTGTCAACTGAAGGCACCTACCCCCAGGAGCCGGGAATGCTCTCGTCCAACAACAGCCTGCGCCTCGTCGCCGTGGCTGTTGCCCTGATCGTCGCCGTGCTCACCGGCGTCGCGACCGGTCTGCTCAGCGGCGGCCCCGACTGCCCGGCGGTGCCGGCGCAGACGGCCGCCACGACCGCGCCGCCGCCGGCGCCGACGACCGCGAACGGCGGCGCCGGCATCGGTGACTCCATCGGCGGCGGCGGTGGCGCCCCCGAGCAGCCGCCGAAACAGCAGCCGACGACCCACGCGGCGCAGGTCGTGCAGGCAGCGACCCCGGCGTGCACGACCCGGGAGACGTTCGGGGTGACCGCGGCGGCGACCGCGTTCGTCGGGGCGTTGCTCGTCGGTGCGGCGCTGCTGCTGCTCCTGCTGCTGTCCTCCCGCGGCCCCCGGCAGGTGCAGGTCCCCGTCGCCGTCCCCAACGGTGCCGGACCCGCCGACCAGGACCGGCGGGCGCTGGTGCAGGCGTGCATCTACGTCCGGGACCGGGTCACGTCCAAAGCGCTCGGCGACCGGCTCGGCGCCGCCCTGCAGGAGGCCGGCGTCACCACCCTCGAACCGACCGGGGTCCGGTTCGACCCGGCACACCACGAAGCCGGCGGCGCCGCCCCCAGCAACGACCCGGCGCTGATCGGGTCGATCGCCGCCGTCGAGGTCCCCGGCTACCTCGACCGGGACGGGCGGGTGCTGCGCGCCCCGATCGTCACCGTGTACCAGGCGGCCCGGAACCCGGGCGGGCCGACCGGCGCCCACCCGACCGTCCCGCAGAACAACCAGCACAGGGAGCAGCCACGATGACGTCGACCGAGAACGCGGCGCCTCCCGCGAACGGCAAGCCGAAACCCCCGAGCCCCGAGGCGGCGCTCGGCAAGCTGCTGAAGGCCGGCGTCGACGGGTCCCTCGCCTACCTGCGCAAGATCGACCCGGACGCGGCCGCGGACGTCGACACCGAACGCCGCCGCGAAGTGCAGCGGCCCCGCATCGTCGTGGTCGGTGAGACGAAACGCGGCAAGAGCAGCCTCACGAACATGCTGATGGGCGTGCCGAACCTGTCGCCGGTCGACGCGGCCGTCGCCACCGCCTCCTACCTGGAGTTCACCCACAACCCGCAGCACGGCGCCCGCGCGTACGTGCCGGGCCGGGAGGACCCGATCCCGATCAACCTCGGTGACCTGCGCGACTGGGGCACCGTCCTCGGCCGGCTCCCCGACGGGATGCGCCCGCCGCGGCGGATCGAGGTGCACCACTCGGCGCCGCTGCTGCAGTACCTGACGCTGACCGACACGCCCGGCACCGGCGGCCTCGACTCGATGCACGCCGAGGTCGCGATGGACGCCGTCGAACGCGCCACCGCGCTGCTGTTCGTCGTCGACTCGTCCTCACCGTTCTCCAAGCCGGAGATGAACTTCCTCATCGAGGCCAGCAAGAAGGTCAACTTCGTGCTGTTCGCGTTGACGAAGGTCGACGCGTACCCGGGGTGGCGCACGATCCTCGCCGACAACAAGGGGCAGCTGCAGACGCACGCGCCCCGGTTCGGGTCCGCGCCCTGGTTCCCGGTGTCCGCGCGGCTCGCGGAGCTGGCGATGACACTGCCGAAGGAGTCCGCGGGGGAGCTGATCCGCGAGTCGCGGATCGCGGAGCTGCAGCACGCGCTGATCGACCTGGCGAAGAAGGGGCACCTGCTGCAGCAGGCGAACGTGCTGCGGTCCGTGCGGTCCGAGTACATCCGCATCGACCAGGAGCTCGGCGACCGGATGAAGGCGACCGACCCGGACCCGAAGGACGCCGAACGGGCCAAGGAGGAACGCGCGCAGGTCGCGACCCGCAAACGCACCGAGTCCCGGCAGTGGTCCCTCGCCCTGTCCACCGAGACGCAGCGGGCCCGCGTCGAGGCGACCACCAGGCTGCGCTCGTACATGACGCAGCTGCAGGAACAGTTCATGGAGAAGATCGACAAGGGGGGCCGCAGCGACATCAGCGAGCTGCCCGCGGAGGTCGACAAGGCCCTGTACGCGCTGTCGGTGCGCCTCTCCCACGACCTGGAGTTCCGGTTCCGCAAGGTCGGTGAGCGGGTCCTCGCGCAGGTGTTCCACCCCAACGAGCTGCAGCACGTGCTGCGGCAGCTCAACGCGAAGCTGCGGCACGCGCTCGGCACGAAACCCCGCCGGGACGGCGGCGGCGGCGACGGCGCCATGGTCGTCATGTCGTCGGCCGGTATGGCGATGATGGCCGGCCGCGGCGCGATGGCCGGTGCCGGCGCGATCGGTCTCGCCGGCGTCGCCGGTGCCGGGCTCGTCATCCCCGTCATCGGTATCGGCCTCGGCCTCGCCGCCGGCGCGTACATGATCTTCAAGCGGAAGAGCATGACCGACAAGCAGCAGACCCGCACCTGGCTGCGGGAGGTCCTCGGCGAAGCCCGGGCCGCGCTGTCCGACGAGATCATGCACCGGTTCACGGACCTGCAGTACGCGCTGACCCTCGCCCTCGACGAGGCGATCGAACGGCGGCTCAAGCAGCTCGACGCGCACATCGCCAACATCGACAAGTCCCTCGCGGAGGACAAGGCGGAACGCGCGAAGCGCAAGGCGGCGCTGAACACGGAACGGGAAGCGCTGCGCGCCCGCATCAAACAGGTTGACGAGGTCCTCGTGCGGGTACGGGCACTGACGCCGAACGCACCCGCGGACGCGGCCGACGCACCGGCCGAAGCGTAAGGGGGTTGGATCATGGACGGGCACTGGGAATGGTCGGAGTCCGGGGACGAACCGGACACCGGTGACACCGCCGACCTCAGCGGCGGCCACACCGGCAGCGGCTTCGAACACGGCTTCGAGCAGGGGTTCGGTGACGGTCACACGTTCGGCGACCCCGGGTTCGACGGGCACGACGACTACACCGCACTCGGCGACGGGCACGACAGCCACAGCGCCGACGACCTGGAGGAGCCGCTCGGCACCGAGCACGCCGCCGACGACTACGACCAGTCCGTCCACCATGAGGACACCTCGGACGCCTCGGACGCCCACTTCGAGGGGGCGGACGGCGACCCGGCCCAGCACGCCGAGTTCGAACCCCTCGCCGACCACCACACCGAGGTGGACGTCGACGCGGACGGCGGGGCGGAGCCGTTCGGCAGCGACCCGGACCTGCACAGCGACACCGACGGCTGGCCCGGGCACACGTTCCCGGAGGAGCTGCACCTGGACAGCCCACCCGAGCCTGTCGACGGGTTCCCGTGGACCGACGCCGACGTCCTCGGCGGCCCCGACCACACGGCGGCCGCGTACGACCCGGCCGTGACCACGGACCCGGCGAGCCCGGCGGACCTGGCCGCGTACGACGGCACGCACGTCCCGGCGGGCACGGACCCGTGGTCGCCGCTGCTGGGCTCCGACGACCCGGCGACCAGCTCCCTCGCCGGGTTCTGGGCCCCGCACACGTAAACCGGGTCTCGCACAGCAGTTCCCGCGCAGTTCCCGCGCAGTCCTTCGCAGGACGCGGAAGGCCCGCCACGGTCGTCGTGGCGGGCCTTCGCCGTTCGCTGCCGTTTGTCGTTCGGTGCCTTTGTCGTTCAGCGGGCCGGGGCCGGCTGCAGCCACGGCCGCAGATGGTCGGCCGGCTCCGGACGCGCGTAGTGGTACCCCTGCGCGATGTCACACCCGAGCCGGCGCAGCGCCTCCACCTGACCCGCGTGCTCCACACCCTCCGCGACCACCGTCATCCCCAGGTTGTGCCCCAGGTCCACCGCGGACCGGACCAGGACCGCGTCGTCGTCGTCCACACCGGACAGGTTCACCACGAACGACCGGTCGATCTTCAGCTCGTCGACCGGCAGCTGCTTCAGGTACGCCATCGACGAGTAACCGGTGCCGTAGTCGTCGATCGACAACCGCACCCCGAGCCGGTGCAGCCCCCGCAGCGTCGCCGTCGCCAGGGCCGGGTTCGCCATCACCGCGCTCTCCGTCACCTCCAGCCGCAGCAGCCGCGCCGGCAACCGGTGCTCGGTGAGCAGCCCCTCGACCCGGTCCCGCAACGTCGGGTCCGTCAGGCACCGCGGCGACAGGTTCACCGCCACCGGCACCGCCCACCCCGCCGCCCGCCACGCCGACGCCTGCGCCACCGCCCGGCCCAGCACATGCGTCGTCAACAGGTTGATCAGGCCCGTGTTCTCCGCCATCGGCACGAACTCACCCGGCGCGACCAACCCCCGGGTCGGGTGATGCCACCTGACGAGCGCCTCCACCCCGCACAGCTCCCCGGACGCGAGCGCCACCTTCGGCTGGTAATACAGCACCAGCTCGTCCGCCTCGGCGAGCGCCCGGCGCAGGTCACCGAGCAGCAGCAGCCGGCTCGGCGGCGCCGCCGTCGTCGCCGGCTCGTACACGACAGCACCGTTCTTCGTGTCCTTCGCCGCGTACATGGCGACGTCCGCGGCCCGCAGCAGCTCGTCGGCCGCCGCCGCGGCGCCCGCACCCGGCTGCCGCACCGCGATCCCGATCGACGCCTCCACGTCCACCGTCACGTCCCGCAACGCGAAACTCTGATGCAGCCGCTCCTGCAACCTGCCGGCCAGCGCCCGGGCCCGGTCGACGTCGGCACCCGGCAGCAGCACCGCGAACTCGTCCCCGGACAACCTCGCGACCGTGTCCCCGGCCCGCACCTCACCCGTCAACCGCGCCGCCACCTGCACCAGCAGCTCATCACCGTACTGGTGGCCGAGCGTGTCGTTGACCTCCTTGAACCGGTCCAGGTCCAGCAGCATCACCGACAGCACCGCGTCCCGGGCCCGCATCGCCGCCTCGAGCCGCTCCGTGTACAGGGTCCGGTTCGGCAACCCCGTCAACGCGTCATGCCTGGCCGCGTGCTCATGCCGGTCCGCTTGCGCCATCATCGCGTTCTGGTACCGCACCACCAGCAGCCCCAGACCGATCAGCAGCACCGCACCCACCCCGACAGCGGTCAGCAGCGCACCGAACACCAGCGCCTCCACCCGGCGCAGCTCCGCGATCGCCGCCTCCGCGCGGCTCGCGTGCAGGTCCGCGGCCGCCTGGATCTCCGCGCTCAACTGGTAGAAGATCCGGTCCACGTCGGTGTTGTTGATCCTGGCCGCCTCGGCCATGTCCCCGTTGTCGACCGCGGCGAACACCTGCAGCACCGCATACCCGTACTCGTCGTGGACGTGCCGCAACCGCAGCGCCAGGTCCCGGTCCGTCGGCCCGCCCCGCGCCTCCACATCCTTCAACGCCGCGTGCAACGCCGCCCCCGCGATCGCGTGCCGCGCCCGCACCGCGTCGCCACGGTCCAGCCGGTACGTGCGCTCCAGGGACTCCTCTTCGGCGATCGCCTTGTTCGCCCGCGCGTACGCGTCGGACAACGCCGTCGACCGGGCGACCGTCTCCGCCGCGTGCCGGGTCCTGCCCACCCCCACCACACACAGCCCGGCCACCGACAACAGCACCACGATCACCCCACCGATCGCGAGCCGCCACCGCCCGCGGGTACGCGCCGACGCCTGCATCCGCTGCCCCCTGCCGCCGTGCCGCCCCGCCGATCTGGGCTGTCGTGTCCACGTCGGCGGGGCAGGGGAGCGGGGGAGCGGTTCACAGGAGCGTTCCGGTTGCGATACTGCCCGCCGTGACCCCCTGGACGCTCCGCCCCGCCCGCCCCGGCGACGCCACCGCGATCGCCGAGCTCCGCGCCGTCGTCCTGCGCCCCGACCTGACCAGGCTCGGCCGGTACGACCCGGTCCGGGTCCGGGAGCGGCTCCTCACCGCGTTCGCACCCCAGCACACGACGGTCATCGACGTCGCCGGCGCCGTCGCGGGCTGCGTCGCGCTGCGCCCCGCCGACGGGGAGCTCTGGCTGGAACACTTCTACCTACGGCCCGACCTGCACGGCCACGGGATCGGCAGCGCGGTGCTGCGCACCCAACTGGACCGCGCCGACACCGGCCGGCTGCCCGTGCGGCTCAACGTCCTGCAGGGCAGCGCCGCCCGCCGCCTGTACGAGCGGCACGGGTTCACCGTCACCGCCTCGGACCCGGTCGACGTCTACATGCTGCGACCAGCCACCGTCCCGCCGGCCGTCACCGGGCCGGGCGGTGCCGGCGCTGCGTCGACAACGGCCTGACCGGGTCCACGTACCGCGGCAGGCGCGGCTCGTCGACCCGCAGCTTGACGAGCTCCGCGGTGATCGCGTCGATGATCCGGTCCGTGGCCCGCTGCGCCGACCCCGACACCCCCGGATCCAGGTCGGACAGGTCGACCGGAGCACCGAAATGCACCCGCACCACCGGCCGGCGCAGCAGCGACCGGCCCAACGTCCGCACCGTCGGCCCGAACCCGCCCCACGCCGCCACCTCGTGCGCACCCCACTGCGCGACCGGCACCACCGGCACCCCGGTCCGCAACGCGATCCGCGCCATCCCCGTCTTCCCACGCTCCGGCCACATCCCCGGGTCGAGCGTGATCCGCCCCTCCGGGTACCCGAGCACATGCGACCCCACCGCGAGCGCGTCCGCGACCACCTCGACGGCGTTGCCGACGTCCGCCTGCCGCCGGTTGATCCGGATGTGCCCGGCCGCCCGCATCATCGACCCCACCACCGGCGCCCGGAACAACCCACCCGTCGCCATCAACCGCGGCGCCAACCGCACCACCCGGCACGCCGCGCTCATCGCCACCGGATCGAACGGCCCGATGTGGTTCACCGCGAACACCACCGGCCCGTTGCGCAGCTCGGCCGGCACGTCCCCGGTCACCCGCAGCCGCGCGACCGGCCGGACCACCTCCCGGGCCAGGACCAGCAGGAACCGCCACAGCCACGGCGCCCGCCACACCCGCCCAGCGGCGTCCACCGGTCGCACTTCCAGGTCGGCGACCGGCACGGCAACAGCGGGGGAGACGCTCACCTCACCGGCCGGCACACCCCGACCCGCCGCGAGATCCACCGTGCGGTCCGCCGTGCCCTGCTCCACGTCTGTCATTTCCTGCCACCGTCAACTGCGAACCGGACCATGGAACGGTAGCGCCGCCCCGCCACCACGCAAATCCCGCCGCCGGCCCTTTCCGCCCGGGCCGCCGGCACCGGGCGGCAGGCGATGACCGGCAATCCAGGAATCGGCAACCCTCAGAGCGGCCGGTCAACCCGCCCGGACGGTGCGCAGGAGCTGCCGCAACTCCGTGAGGCGCAGCATACGGCCGGCCACGACATACACGGCGACACCGACGACACCGGCCGCGGCGGACGTGACCAGCGCCGCACCGTACCCCGACGCGACCAGCGGCGGGCACACGACCACCGCCACCGCGGCGCAACCACCGGCCAGCCCGGCCGCGACCCCCACCCGCACATGCGTGCTGACGAGGCGCCGGCCGTCGATGCGCCCCAACCGGCGCCGCAGGACCGCGGCCGCCGCGACGAGACCCGCCGTGTACGCCACCGCATACGCGAGCGGCACCCCGACGACGATGTCCGCCCGCGGCAGCACCCGCGCCGCCGCGAAGCAGCCACCGACCCCGACGACCGTCACCCCGGCGGTGATCAGCGCCGGGGTCCTGGTGTCCTGCAGCGCGTAGAAGCCCCGCTGCAGGATCATGTACCCGGTGAACGGCACCAGCGCCACCCCGAACGCCGCCACCACCGCACCCAGCAGCGCGACCGCCGGCGGTGCGCTGCGCCCGTGCGAGAACAGCAGCGTCGCGATCTGCGGGCCGAGCACCAGCATCGCCGCCGCGACCGGAGCGAGCGCCACCACAGCGAGCCGCACCGCCCGGGACAGGTCCTCGGTGATCCGCGCGTGGTCCCGCCGCACCGCGTGACGGCTGAGCCTGGGCAGGATCGCCGTCATCACCGACACCGCCACCACCGCGAACGGCATCTGGAACACCGCGAACGCGTTCTGGTACGCGCTGACCCCACCCGGCCCGCCGAGCGACGCGACCCGCGTCGCCGCCACGATCAGCACCTGCGCCGCCACGACGGACACGAGCACCCAGCCACCGAGCCGCCCGATCCGCCGGATGCCGATGCCCCGCGGATCGAACCGCGGCCGCGGCACGAACCCGCTGCGCGCCAGCGCCCACACCACCAGCGCCATCTGACCGGCCACCCCGCCGGTCGTACCGACCGCCAGCACCAGCAGTTGCGGCCCGGTCAACGCGTCGATGCTCGTGCCGCCCCCGACCACCAGGTACACGACGCTGACCGCGATCACGATCACGCTGTTCACCAACGGCGCCCACATCGCCGCGGCGAACCGCCCCCGGATGTTGAGCACCGCACCGGCCGCCGCGCTGACGCCGTAGAACAGGATCTGCGGCAGGAAGAACCGGCTGAACACGACCGCCAGCGCACGCTCCTCACCGGTGAACCCCGGCGTGTACGCCCGCACCAGCCACGGCGCCGACACCATCGCCACCACCGTCACCGCCGCCAGCACGTACATCAGCAACGTCAGCAGCCGCTGCGCGTAGACGACCCCGTCGTCAGGCTCCGTGACCGCCGCCCTCGCGAGCAACGGCACGACCACGCTGGCCATCGCACCCCCGACCACCAGCTCGTAGACGGCGTTCGGCAGCGTGTTCGCCACGTTGTACCCGTCCAGCAGCCGGCTGCCCAGCCCCAGCGCGGACGCCAGCACCACCAGCCGCACGAACCCGGCGACCCGCGACACCAACGTCGCCACCGCCATCCCACGCCCCGCCCGCCCGACCGAACCCCCGTGCGCCATACCGCTCTTCATAGCGCACCGCCGCACCTGTCCCGGCTGCGCCTGTTGAAGGTCGCGCGGCCAGGCTCCTCTCACCATGCGCCGCGCTCACCAGCGGACGGGGCCGGTCGGTGGGGGGTGTGACTCGACGGTGTCTGTCGGTCCGCCGGGCTCGCGCCGCGTTTCCCGTCGCCGCAACCCTGCCGGAGAGCCCACGACCGACGCGGCGACCCGCGGCGGCGAGCGGCCGCCGAGCCGGGCGTCACACCGGCGCTCTCACGGTGACTCGTCCCCGGGCACGGCGTCCTGGCGTGCGGCGGGGGAGACCTCAACAGCGGCGTGCCCCAGCTCCGCCTCCACGCGACCATCGAGGCCACCCGGCAGCCGTTCCGCCACACGCGGGCAGGTCGATGCCGGACCAGGCATCCAGCGCCGGTCTCGGCATCCGTGGGCTGCGCCGGGCACCGACACGCGCGACGGCTGAGCCCGGCGCCGGGATCCGCTCCCACCACAGCGACAACTGGGAGCGGATCCGTCGTGTCACATCGGTCTTGTCGTCACTCGGCCTCGCGGAGCTCGGCCAGGCGAGCCTCTATCTCCGCCAGCTCCGCCCGCAGCCGCTCCGCCTGCGACTCGGCCTCGGCGCGGGCGGCGGACACGATCTCCTCGACCGCCTCGTGGACGCCGGGGACGTCGAGCATGCCGACCATCTTCAGCGCCTCGCTGGCCTTGATGACATACGGCTTCGCGAGGGACTTCGTGCCCTGGTTGGCGGCGACGGTCCACTCGCCGTCCGCATACGCCAGCGTCACCGTCAGCCCGGCCGGCGCCTTCGGCTTCGCGGCGGCCTTCTTCGCCGGAGTCGCCCGCGGCGCAGGCACCCCCGACGACTTCTCCACCGGCCCGCTGTCCTTGCCGCCGTCCTTCGCGTCCTTACCGGTGTCCTTCGCCGCAGTGTCCTTGGTGTCCTTGACGCTGTCGCCGGCGCTGCCGGCCCCGGCAGCCGACGGGCCGGACCCCGCGCTCGCGGGCGCCGCGTCGGCCTGGGCGTCGGCGCCGGGCAGGGCGGAGTCGGTGGGCTGCTCGACGGCGGGCGCGGCCACGGGGGTCTCCTCACGAGGGGCGGGAACGATCGGGGTGCGACGCGCCGGCGCCGCCTTCGGAGCCATCTTCAGGTCAGCGGGGGAGAAGGGCAGTTCGTCACGGCCGAACCGGACCACCACCCACTCCTCTGACAGTTCCGGGTCGGTCAGCTGCACGACCTGCCCGAGCTGCCCGGCGATCTGGCCGGCAGCCTCCGTGAACACCACCTTCGGCTTCCGGCCGGCCGCGAGGGTGTCCCGGATCTGCTCCAGCTCCACCGTCGACAAGCCCCCGGCCGCGGTCCGCGCGGCTACCATCGCACCCTCCTCAGTCGAACATGTGTACGGGAACGTTCTATCAGTCAGGTACGACATTTTCGAACGCGACACACCGTACGACATGGATCATGCGATCAGGGCAACTCGTCGATCTCCGCATACGGGTCCAGGGTCCGCAGCACCTCCGGCCGGTCCGTGACGATCGCCCAACCCGGGCGGGCCTGCGCACGGCGTACCACATGCGCGGCCGCGACCAGAGCGGGACCGCCCTCACCGGAGAGCAGCGCCCCGCTGTCCACCGCGTCCGCGGCGGTCAGGTCGTCCACGACCACCACCGGCAGGCTCAGCAGCACCTTGAGCACGTCATAGTCCTTGGGGGAGGTCTGCGCCCACGCCTCCGCGAGCGCCGCCGCCGGCACCGCCAGCACGACCCCCTGATCCACCGCATGCCACACGATCGCCGAACTGTACGGCGTGCCGGCCACGAACCCCAGGATCGCCGAACTGTCCAGGATGCGGCCGCCCACCGCGGTCACGACACCGGCCCGGCGGGTGCCACCCCCAGCACCTCACGCGCCCACGCGTGGTGCTCCGGGTCCATGCGCACCCCACGCCGCGCATACAACTCGTTCAGCGCCATGAGCGCCCGGTCCCGCGCCAGCCGGCCCCGGACCGCCTCGGCGACATACGCCGACACCGACTCCGCGCCACCCGCGTCCACGAACCGCCGCACGGCAGCGGCCTCATCGGCGGGCATCGTCACCGTGACCCGCTCCTTGCGCACTTCACGCATACACACACGGTACCGGCCGCATACGCCGATCACCTAGCGTCGCGTCACTCGCGCGGGGGACATCCATGTCCACCTGCGTCTTTCCGACACGTCCGTCCGGTATCGGTTCACGTTCCGTGATGCTTGTCTCCACCTTCCGCAGCCCCTGCAATGGCCGCGGCTGCGAACGCGCACACCCGCACCACCTGCGCCTTGCGCAGAGCCGGGTCGAACCGCTGCATGGCGGAGCGCTCCCACAGGCCTCCAGGGACGGTGAACGCCGCGGCCCGGTCCGTGCCACGCCGGTCATCGAGGTGCATCAGCGCACCCATCACCCAGAGCGGTCATCCGGGCCCGCCACTCGCTGTCGAGCAGCACACCGAGCTCGTGGTCGGTGATGGTGCGCGCGTCCGCCGCGAGTTCCGCGGCGAACCGGTCCCGTTCGCCGGTGTCGAGGCCGAGGCAGTTGCCGTGCAGCAGTTTGAGGTAGCGGCGGCCGGGGCTGACGTACCGGCGGATCGCGGTCATGAGTTCCGGGTCGCTGGGCTGCGGGTAGCGCATGGAAGTCCGTTCTCAGTGATGTTGAGCCACCCTGTTCATGGTCTGCCAGGAGGCTACTGAAGCGCAGGTAGCATGCGTTGATGTTTCCCGATGCTGCCGGCGATCCGCGAAGCTCGCGGGCTGTCTATCCCGGTACGTTCGACCCCTTCACTCTTGGTCATCGGGATCTTGTCGATCGGGCGCGGCGCTTGTTCGAACACGTAACGGTTCTGGTTGCGGTCAACGGCGAGAAGCAGCCCATCAAGACCGGTGCGGAACGCGCGCTGGACATCCGTGCCGCTCTGCCGGCGGACTGGGAAAACGTGACGGTCGCAGCCTGGAACGGGCTGACCGTTGCCTACTGTCAGCAGAACGGAGCAAGAGTGATGATCCGCGGCGTACGGAACGCCGGCGACGCGGTGCACGAGTCTCAGCTGGCAGCCATGAACAAGACGCTGGGCATCACGACCCTCTTCATGCCGACTCGGCCCGAACTGGCGATGATCTCCTCGACCGCGATCCGCGCGGCCGCGGCTTGACCGCGGCCGTCCGACAGGAACGCTCTGCTGTCCGTTGCCAACCAAACTGAGGTAGTCGATTCCGGCTGACCTGCGGTGCCTCAGATTGATTGGCAAGGCTGGAGTCCGGTTTGCCAATCAATCTGAGGCAAGTCGCAACGAGGGGGACGCCACCCGGCGCGGTCGACGTCCAAATTCGCTGGTCACGCAGGGTACGGCCCGTAAGGTCGGGCCGCGCGTTGCATGCGCGGATGCCCGCGCCCACCTCAGCGCCCCGCCGGGCATTATCAATGCCATGCTCGTCGAGGTGGAGAAGATCGCCAAGTTCCCATGGAGTCCTATTCTGGCCCAGGTCAGTACGCCCTTCGGGCGGACGGCGGTTCGCTGGTGCGGCGATCCGAACGCCGCCGCGGGGCAGCACCATGTCGAGTGGGAGATCGACGAGGAAATCGTCTGGGGCAAGAATGCCAAGCCGACCAGCGAGGCTGCTGCGGAGCTGCGACAAGGAGGTCACTGCGTGATCGTTCGTGGCCGGCTGGACGTCACCGTCGATGGCGCGGCGGTTCTGGATTTGGCTGGCACGGTGATCTTGCTGGACCTCGCCGTTCCAGTCCCCGCCGAGGTCGCAGGCACATGGGTCGAGCTGTTCATCCAGCGCGAAAACATCGCTCTGTACCCCTACAACCTTTGATCACGGACGTAGCCGCTCCGCCGTAGCGGCAATAGCTGCCGTCATTCACCGGGTGAGATGAGACGCATCGATCGCGGCATGGTCCTGCCGCCGTCGGGCGTCTCCCAGCCGACGACCGGGATCGAGTCGTGTCCCTCCTGCGTAAGGTGCGGGCTGCGGTGCAGCTGGAGCAGCTCGCCGAGGGGGGACCGTGGAGCCGATCGGCTGTGTTTGGGGTTGCGCATTGGCAAGCGGAGGCGCCGGCCCGCCTCGCGGGCGAACGGCCTTCGGGCGGAGAGGTCGCCGACGGTCAGGTCGCTCCAGGGTGGTGTGAGCAGGAGTTCCAGCAGCACGACCAGCTCGGGAAATTGCACCAGCGGGGGTGGCGGGCGGGCCGTGCAGGACGGCGTCGTTGACCGACAGGCACAGCACGTTGCGGAACGGGCGTTCGGTCCAGCGGCCATGCAGGACATGTTGACGTGCCGCCCAGCTGATGAGGACGTCCTCGGCGGCGTTACGGAGCTGGCCCGCGCTGCGCCGATCGGCCAGGACGTGATGACGGCCCTGGCACGATAAACGTTCGATAATCGACATTATGTCAACCTGAGTTCTGTCGTACCCCGGCGGTAGGGTCCTGGGCATGACGGGGATCGACTACAGCGGACCGGGACCACTCACCGACCTGTCGACAGTGCCCGGCGAAGCGCTCGCCGGGGTGCCCGGCGACGCCGACGGGATCTGTCGGCTCGCGCACACGCTGATCGTGCACCCCAACGAGACCGGCGACCTCGAGCTGCCCGGCGAACGGTTCGACGACAACCAGCTCCGGCACGCCGACCGGATCGTCCACGCGTTACTGCGCATGGACAGTGACCCGGTGCACGTGCCACGACCCGCCGAGCGGCGGGTGGTCGGCACCTGCCGGCACTTCGCGGTGCTGACGGTGGCGCTGCTGCGGTTGCGCGGGATTCCGGCGCGGGCCAGGTGCGGGTTCGCGACGTACTTCCAGGAGGGTCTCGGCCTGGACCACTGGGTCGTCGAGCACCACCGGGACGGGCGGTGGGTCCGCACCGACCCGGAGATCGTCGGCGGGACCGTGCTGCCGCACCCCGAGGACCTCGGCGAAGGGGTGTTCCTGACCGGCGGTGAGGCGTGGACGGCGTGGCGGGAGGGTCGTGTCGACGCGAGGAAGTTCGGTGTGGGCGGCACGGCGAACTTCGGGCCGGCGGAGATCCAGGGCAACGCGGTGCGGGACCTGGCCGCGCTCAACAAGGTCGAGCTGCTGCCGTGGGACGAGTGGGGCCGGATGGAGGCCGCGTACAAGGGTGAGACCGGCGCCGACTACGACGACCTCATGGACCGCATCGCCGACGTGACCCGTATGGACGATCCGGCTGCGGTCGTCGCGTTGTACGCACATGAGGACCTGCGAGTCCCGGAGGCGCTCATCCGGTAGACGAGGCGGTGTCCAGCACCAACTGAGCATCCGCGGAGGTCGGCCGCGGATACGTCGGCGACGCGCGTGAGGGTGCGTGACCGAGGTCGGGTTTCCGAGGTCCGTTACGAGCGTGGGTCGTTGCCCCTCCGCAGCGACGACAGCGCTGCGAGCGACGACAGCGCTACGGAGGGGCAACGACGGGCGCCGCACCAGAAGACGGTCTCCGGGTTCTGGCCGAGGTACGTCTGGCCGGGTGTTCTGGAGGGCTCTCCCCCGCCTCGGCGACGGTGCGGCGGACACACATGCGTTCCGGGGAAGCCGGCGGCGCGGGGCAGGTCGGTGGCGCTGACCCGCTCCCCCGGCGGGTCACTCCCCCGGGCCGGCCGCCGGCGGTGAGTCCTTGATGAAGACGATGCCGTCGGGGGCGGACTCGCCGGTCAGGTGGGCAGGGTCGAGCGGGAAGTAGCCGAACCACGGCGACACGCGGGCGGCCGGCGTCGTGTCGCCGAAGGTGGCGGCCAGGGCGCGCGGGTCGGCCAGGCACCGGTCCGATGGCATGCTGTAGAGATGCCCTTCGATGGTGTCGGTGGGTGGGGTGTGGACGCCGTGGTGGTGGATGGTGCCGAGGGCGGTGGTGAGGAACGCGTACCCGGAGCCGAGGTGGGTGGCGGCGATCGCGCCGGTGCTCGACCACGTCAGGTGCTGGTCGCCGAGGCGCATCGCCGGTTGGTGGCGTTGCAGGTGGAGGTTGTGGGCGTGGACGAGGACGGGGCCGCGGTCGGTGAGGGCGAGGAGGTTCGCGGCCATCATCGCGGCGCGGAGGCCGACGAGGCGGGGCATGCGGGCGGGGGTCCGGTCGGCCATCCAGTGGTGGTAGCGCAGCAGGCCGGTGGCGGTGCGCGCGTACAGGCGGGCCCGGTCCAGGCAGGTGCGGGACGGGAACGCAGGGGCGTGGGCGTCCAGGAGGGCGACCAGGTCGTCGCAGAGCAGGCGGAGCCTGGCGGCGTCGGGGGTCTGGCCGATGGACCGGGACGGGTCGAGCATCGCGGCCGGGTCCGTCCAGCGGTCCTCGGGGCCGAGCACCTCGTCGAGGTGGTCGGCGGGTGGCAGGAGCGCTGCCGGTACCGACGACGCCAACGCCGAATGGAGGGCGGTGACCGCCTGGTGCGGGGCGGCGGGGCCGGTGGTGAGCTCCAGGGGGCCGTCGATGCCGGCGAAGTGCAGGTGCTGCGACGGCGGCAGGTCGGCGTTGTGGGCGCGCATCCAGCGCACGAGGTCACGGTTCGGGGTGGCGGCGCCCCAGCCGTGGCTGAAGCCGTGGGTCATGGCGTCGTCGAGGGTGCCGGTGCCGGTGGTGACGTAGTCGTCGACGGCGAGGGCTTTCAGGCAGTCGGTCTCCAGGGCGATCGTCCGGAACGGCGTTGTGGTGGCGAGGTCGCGGAACAGGTCGTTGCGGACCTCGAGGAGGACGTCCTCGCCGTGGGTGGGTTCGCCGAGGGCGAGGATCCGCGGCGGTGCCGGCAGGAGGTGGTCGACGGAGGCGGCGGTGACGGGGTAGGTCATTGCGTCAACGGTATCGTTGCATCGACGGTTGAATCTTCGACGCGGTCTGGGCGGTGGGCGTGCCGGAAAAGTTTCAAAGGCCGGTCGATCTGGCGCGGGCGCATGGGTTGTCGACGCAGGCGATCCGCAACTATGAGGCCGCCGGGATCCTGCCCGACGCGGAGCGGACCGGCAGCGGGTACCGCAGGTACACGGCGCTGCACGCGGCGGCGTTGGACGCGTTCGTGGCGCTGGTGCCGGGGCACGGGCATCAGGCGGCGACGGAGATCCTGCGGGCGGTGCACCGGGGTGCGGTCGAGGACGCGTTGCGGATCGTCGACGAGGGGCACGCGCAGCTGCTGGAGGACCGGCGGACGGTGCAGGCGGTCGAGGCGGCGCTGCAGGACCTGCGGCCCGTGCCGCAGGGGCGCGGTGACACGTTCGTGGGGCCGTTGTCGCGGCGGATCGGGGTGCGGCCGGCGACGTTGCGCAAGTGGGAGCGGGCCGGTGTCGTGCAGCCGGGCCGGGACCCGAAGACGGGTTTTCGCGTGTACAGCGCGGCGGATGTGCGTGACGCGCTGCTGGCGCACCAGCTGCGGCGGGGCGGGTACCTGTTGCGGCAGGTCGCGCCGGTGATCGCGCAGGTACGGTCGGCCGGCAGCGTGGAGTCGCTGGAGGCGATGCTCGGTGACTGGCGGGGCAGGCTGACGGGCCGGAGCCGGGCGATGCTGGCGGGGGCGGCGGCGTTGGACGCGTACCTGCGGCTCAGAGCGGCATGAACCGCGGCATGAATTCAGGACGAGGCGAGGCGGGAGCGAGTGGTGGAGCGGGACGGGCTGGAGCCGCTGCTGGACGGGCAGTTGGCGTATTACCGGGCGCGGGCGCCGGAGTACGACGAGGTGTACGGGCAGCGGTCGTTCAGCTCGCTGACGGGTCTCGTCGACGAGCTGCCGGTCGGTGGTGACGTCCTGGAGCTGGCGTGCGGCACCGGTCAGTGGACGGTGCGGCTGGCCGGGCGTGCGGCGCGGCTGACGGCGGTCGACGGGGCACCGGAGATGCTCGACCTCGCGCGGCGGCGGCTGGCCAGGGAGGGCCTCACGGCCACGTTCGAGCAGGCGGACCTGTTTCGTTGGCGGCCGTCGCGCCGGTACGACACGGTGTTCTTCGCGTTCTGGCTGTCGCACGTGCCGCCGCGGCGGTTCGCCGGGTTCTGGTCGGCGGTCGCCGACGCGGTCCGGCCCGGCGGGCGGGTCGTGTTCGTGGACACGGGCACCGCGGAGCGGGTCACGGAGCGGGTGGCGCCCGGCGGCAGGGACACGGTGCTGCGCCGGCTGCGGGACGGCAGCGAGCACGAGGTCGTCAAACTCTTCCATGACGCCGCCGGGCTCGCTGCCGACCTGGCGAAACTGGGGTGGACTGCACAGGTGGACCCCACCGGCGACGGGTTCATCCGGGGGGTTGCTACGCTCACGGACAGGTCGGCACCGGACTAGGCACCCGGAGCCGGCACCGGTTCGGTGAGCGTGCTGGAGTCCGACCCAACACGCTCCCACCGCAAATCTTCCCCGGTCATGCTTTCCCGGTCAGGCTTCCCCGGTCAGGCTTCCCCGGTCAGATGCCGACCACCGCGAGCATCGACTCGGGCAGGACGCCCGGGTGCAGGACGCCGAGCCGCTGGGTCGCGCGGGTCAGCGCGACGTACAGGTCGTTGGCGCCGCGCGGGGACTCCTCCACGATCCGGTCGGGGTCGACGACGATGACCCCGTCGAACTCCAGGCCTTTCGCCTGTTTGACGGTAAGGACGACGACCTTCGCGGCAAGCTCGGGTTCGTCGCCGACCGCGGCGTCGGGCAGGACCTTCAGCACCGCCGGGACCAGGTCCGCGAACGTCCCGGCGGGCAGGATGATGCCGAGCCGGCCGTCGCCGGCTTCGACCGCTTCCGTGGTCGCGGCCTCGGCCAGGGCGTCGGGCAGGCGGGCCGGTGGGACACCGCGGACCCACGGGTCGACGCCGGCGGCGCGCACCGACCTGGGTGGCTCCAGGTCGGGGTCGATGCCGGCCAGGACTCCCGCGGCGACCGCCATGATCTCCGTCGGGGTGCGGTAGTTGACGGTGAGCTCCCGCAGCCGCCACCGGCCCGGCACGTACGGGTCGAGGGCGGACGCCCACGACGCGGCGCCGCCGAGGTCGCCGGTCTGGGCGACGTCACCGACGACCGTCATCGACCGGGACGGGCAGCGGCGCATCAGCAGCCGCCACGCCATCGGTGACAGCTCCTGCGCCTCGTCGACGATGACGTGCCCGAACGCCCACTTGCGGTCCGCGGCGGCACGTTCGGCGGGGGTGAGCGCGGAGCCCTCGTCCTGCCGCTCGGCGAGCCGGTCGGCCTCGAGCAGGTCGGTGACGGACAGCAGCTCCGGGTCGTCCTCGTCCTCGACGTCGATGGACCGGGACCCGAACGCGATCTCCAGGGCGCCTTCGGCGTAGGCGATCTGCCGTTTGCGCTGCCGTTCGGCGATGATCTCGCGGATCGTCTCGTCCTCGCCGAGCAGTTCCGCGGCCTCGTCGAGCAGCGGCACGTCGGCGGGGGTCCACGCCGCTCTGGCGCTGCGCCGCAGCTCGAGCGGCGCGCCGGCGGCGGTCAACCGGGTTTCTGATGCGAACAATCCGGCAACCAGTTGCTGGGGGGTGAGGATCGGCCACAGCCAGTCCAGGGCGCCGAGGACCTCGGCCTCGCCGCGCAGCTCCCGGCGGATCTCGGCGAGGTCGGCCTCTTCGAGGATCTGCGGGTCGCCGGGGGCGTCGTCGCCGCCGAGAGGGTCGTCGGCGTACGGGTCGATGCCGATCGTGTCGGCGACCAGCAGCGACAACGCGTGGATGATCTCGGTGTCGAACACGGGCCGGGCCAGGTTGTGCAGTTTGCCGGAGCGGCGTGCCCGGTCGCGGGCGTCGGCGATGACCTCCGGTTCGAGCAGCACCGGCGCGCCGTCGAGGATGTCGAGGCGGATCGTGATCGGCTCGTCCGGGACCCGTTGCCGGTCCTGGACCGCGGCGGCGAGCACGTCGACCATCGCGGCGCGGCCCTTGATCTCCGCGATCGTCGCCGGCTCGTCGCCGTGCGCGACGACGCCGGGGAACAGGTCACCCATCGTGCCGAGCAGCACGCCGGTCTCGGCGAGCGACGGCAGGACCTGGCTGATGTACCGCAGGAACGTCGGGTTCGGTCCGACGATCAGCACGACCCGCGACGACAACATCTGCCGGTGCGTGTACAGCAGGTACGCGGCGCGGTGCAATGCCACGGCGGTCTTGCCGGTGCCGGGGCCGCCCTGCACGACCAGGACCCCGTTGAGGTCCGAGCGGATGACGTGGTCCTGCTCGGCCTGGATCGTCTCGACGATGTCTTTCATCCGGCCGGTACGGGACGCGTTCAGCGCCGACAGCAGCGCCGCCTCCCCCGCCACGCCGTCGTGTGCGCCGCGGCCGGTGTGGTGCGCCTCGTCGAGGTCGAGGACCTCGTCGTCGACGCCGGTGACGGTGCGCCGTTCGGTGCGGATGTGGCGGCGCCGCCGGACGCCTTCTGGTGCGGCGGCGGTGGCCAGGTAGAAGGGGCGTGACGCCGGTGCCCGCCAGTCGATGAGCAGCGGCTCGTAGTCGTTGTCCTCGTCGAAGATGCCGATCCGGCCGATGTAGCGGACCTCGGTGTTCTTCGCGGCTGTGTCAGTCGCGCCGTCAGTGGCGCCGGTGGCGTCGCTGCGGTCGAAGTCGAGGCGGCCGAAGCACAGGCCGTTCTCCACGGCGGTGTACTGGGCGAGGCGGTCGGTGTACAGCGCGGTCGCTGAGTCGCGGTGGGAGCGGTCCGCCGGCGTGCCGCCGGTCTGCAGCAGCGCCCGTTGCAGCTGCGTGGACGCGTCCTCCCGCAGCGTGTCGAGGTGCCCGTACAGCATCGTGAGATGCGCTTGCTCAATCGCGAGCTCGGATGCGTCGGATGCGTTTGACAACCCGTCTCCAGTCGGCTAACATTTCCATCAGTCAGGCGCCTGAGGGCGCCTTTTTGTTGCCCGAACGCTCTACTGTAGCGCCTGCGTTCCGGCGGCGGCGCCCGCCCGCGCGCCGCCTGTGATGCCTGCCGCTTCACTCGGTTACTGATTTTCCGTATTGCCGGCTACCAGCAATCCGGTAACCGGCGATACGGCAGGTCCGTGGCCACTCAGGCGGATGAACCGCCGGGTGCTTCGGAGCGCTTCGCAGTGCCCGTCGGCGTTCGGTGGTGCTTGGTGGGTGCGTGGTCGGGTGCGTGGTGGGTGCTTGGCGCGCTTGGTGGTGTGTCAACGCGACAGGCGACGATACTGCCTGATCGACAGCGGCACGAACACGGCGGTGAGCACCGCCGGCCAGAGCACGGCGGGCCAGGTGTCGCCGCCGCCGGGGTTGCCGAAGAGGGCGCGGGTCGCGTCCGCGGTGGCGGACAGCGGGTTCCAGTGTGACAGCGCGCCGAGCCAGTCCGGCATGTCCTGCGGCGAGGCGAGCGCGCTGGACAGGAACGCGACCGGCCACACCAGGATCTGCACCGCGACGAGCAGTTGCGGGTCACCGCTGAGCAGGCCCAGGTACACGCCGACCCACAGGACCGCGAACCGCAGCCACAGCAGCAGCCCGACCGCGGTCAGCGCCCCGGCGAGCCCGTCGTGCCAGCGCCAGCCGACGGCGAGCCCGCAGCCGAGCATGACCAGCAGCCCGAGCGCGGAGGTGAGCAGGTCGGCGAGGGCTCGGCCGGTGACCTGCGCCGACGCCGCCATCGGCAGGGACCGGAACCGGTCGATGACGCCGCGGCCGGTGTCGGTCGCGATCGCCGCGAACGTCGACTCGACCCCGAACAGCATCGTCATCGCGAACATGCCGGGCAGCAGGTACTCGCGGTAGTCGCCGCCGCCGGCGACGCTCATCCCACCGCCGAGGACGAACCCGAACATCAGTACCAGCAATACGGGAAACAGCAGCATGACCACGATCTGTGCGGGCTGCCGGGCGAGGTGCGCCAGTTCCCGCTGGGTCATGACCCAGCCGTCGTGCAGCGCCCATCTCATGTGGTCACCAGTTTCAGGAAGGCCTCGTCGAGGGTGGGGCGGCGCAGGGTGATGTCCTCGACACCGGGGATGCCGGCGGCGAGTGCGAGCGCGGCGACCCGGTCGTGGACGGGCACGCTGACCCGCTGCCCGTCGACGGTGACCGGGCCGAGGACGCCGAGCCGGTCCGCGGCGGGTGCGGGGTCCCCGGCGGTGACGACCTCGAGCCGGTCGGTGCCCTTCAGTGAGGCGGGCGTGCCGTCGGCGATCACCCGGCCGTGGTCGATGACGCAGATCCGGTCGGCGAGCTGGTCCGCCTCGTCCAGGTGCTGGGTGGTGAGCAGCACGGTCGTGCCGCCGGCGACGAGCCGGCGGACCGCGGCCCACACCTCGGCGCGGCCGTGCGGGTCGAGGCCGGTGGTCGGCTCGTCCAGGAACAGCACCTTCGGGGTGAGGATCATCCCGGCGGCGAGGTCGAGCCGGCGCCGCATCCCGCCGGAGAACCGCGCGACGGGCTTGCCGCCGGTGTCGGCGAGCCCGAACTGCTCCAGCAGCTCGTCCGCGCGCCGTTTCGCCGCTGTACTGCCGAGGTGGCTGAGCCGGCCGAACATGACCAGGTTCTGCCGGGCGCCGAGCAGCTCGTCGACGGCGGCGTGCTGCCCGACGAGCCCGATGGATGCCCGCACCCGCTCGGGGTGCCTGGCGACGTCGTGCCCGGCGACGGTGGCGGTCCCCCGGTCGAGGCGGACCAGGGTGGCGAGGATTCGGACGAGGGTGGTCTTGCCGGCACCGTTCGGGCCGAGGAGCCCGTGGACGGTCCCTGCCTCGACGGTCAGGTCGACCCCGTCGAGGGCCGCCTTCCCGCCGTAGTGTTTGCGAACGTCTCGCACGTCAATCACGTTATACAGTGTATAGAGTTTGGGGGGAAGTTGCGACTCGACGTTCCCGCGTGCGCCGCCGCGCTCGGCCTCACGTACCTCGGACCGTGCCCCGGCGGCGAGGTCGGCGCCGGCTACGTCCTACTGCCCGACGGCCGCCGAGCCGTCCTGACCAGCGGCAACGCCGCCTCCGCCCGGCTGGTCCCGATCGCCCGCGCCGCCGGCGTCCCGGCACCCCGCTACGAGCGCGTCGCCGGCGTCGCCGGGGTCACGGTCGTCGTCCAAGAGTTCCTGCCGGGCGCGTCACCGGCCGTCACCGACAGCGCCGTCGTCGACGCGATGCTGGCGGTGAGCGCCCGCTGCGCCGGACTCCTGCGCGATTCCGGATTGCCGCCGCGGCAGCTGTACCTGCACCGCGACGGACCCGGGTTCTGCCAGCACGGCTCGCTGGCCGGACACTCTGCCCGGTCCGCCGAGCTCCTCGCCAGGGTCCGCGCCGTCCCGATGGACGTGCTGCCCGGCGACGACCTCGTCCACTTCGACTTCCACCCGGGCAACGTCCTGGTCTCCCCCACCGCCGCGACGGTTGCCGGCACGAGCGACGCACTCCCACTGCCTGCGGGCGACGCCGGCGTGGTCGTGACCGGCGTGGTCGACTGGGACGGCGCCGGCCGCGGCAACCGCGCGTTCGACCTGGTCACGCTGCTGTTCGTGCTGTCCCGCCAGGCCCCGCACCTGACGCCACCGGTCCGTGACGCGGCGCTCGCGCTCGCACCCGCGGAGGTCCTGGCCGCCTGCTGGGCGCACATGTCCCTCCGCCAGGTCGACTGGTCGATCCGCCACCACACTGCCGCCGAGGTCGATGCCTGGCTCGCCGTCGCCGAAACCGACCCCTGGGCCCACCGCTGAGGGCGACGCCGCGCCCTCGCTCGCCACCGGCGGGCCACCCACCCAGACCCGGAGCGGGCCACGACCCAGGTCAGCCGCGCCCTGGCACGGCCGCGGCCGGCGTCGAACCGGCCTCCGCCCCCGATGCCTCCGATGCCTCCGACGCTTGCGACCTCACCTGTGCCGGCTGCGGGCGGGGCGCGGGTGAGCGCAGCACGAAGGCGGCCACGGCGATCGACACCAGCAGCAGGGCCGCCCCGATCGTGAACGCGAGCCGGTACCCGGCCGTCAGCGCGGCTGCCTCCGACGCGCCCGCCGCGAGTCGCCCGGCGGTCCGGGACGCCGCCGCCGTCGAGAGTGCGGCGACGCCGAGGGCCATTCCGAGCTGCTGGGTCGTGTTGAACAGCCCGGACGCCAGGCCCGCGTCGTCGGGGCGGGCGCCTGACATGCCCAGGCCGGTGATTGCCGGCAATGCCAATCCGCCACCCGCGATCAGCAGCATCACCGGCAGCAGGTCCGGCGCGAACCGGGCGTCGGCCGGCAGTCGCGTCAGCCACCCCAGCGCGAGCGCCAGCATGCTCAGCCCCGCGATCAGCGTGCCCCGCTCACCGACGCGTGCGATCACCCGCGTCGACACGGCCAGCGACACCACGGCGACCGACAGTGCCGCGGGCAGCATCGCCAGGCCCGTCTGCAGGGCGGTGTAGTGCAGGACGCGCTGCATGTACAGGGCGACGAGAATCTGGAAGGAGAACATCGCGCCGATCATCAGGATCTGCAGGATGTTGGCGCCGGCGACCTGGCGGTTGCGCAGCACGCGCAGCGGCATCAGCGGGGTGCGGGCGGTGGCCTGCCGGGCGACGAACCCGGCGAGCAGCAGGACCGCCGCGGCCGCGGTCACCCAGCGCCAGGCGGGCTGGACCACCGCCGCGATGCCCGCCATCAGCCCGGCGGTGACCAGGAACGCGCCGAGCACGTCCGCGCCGGCGCGCAGGCCGAGACCGCGGTCGGCGGGGACGAACCGCATGCCGGCGAGCACGGCCGCGCCGATCGGCACGTTGATCAGGAAGATCCAGTGCCAGCTCAGCAGGTCGGTGAGGACGCCGCCGAGGACCTGGCCGATGGAGGCGCCCGCCGCGCCGGTGAACGCGAACACCCCGAACGCCTTCGCGCGTTCGGCCGGCGCCGGGTACAGCGTGACGACGATGCCGAGACTGACGGCGCTGGCCATCGCGCTGCCGGCACCCTGCAGGAACCGGGCCGCGACGAGCGCCGCCGGTGAGGTGGCGAGCCCGGCGAGGACGGACGCGGCGACGAAGACGACCGTGCCCGCGATGAGCATCCGGCGCCGGCCGAGCAGGTCGCCGAGGCGCCCGGACAGCAGCAGCAGGCTGCCGAACGCGATCAGGTAGGCGTTGACGACCCACGTCAGCCCGGACGGGGTGAAGCCGAGGTCGGCCTGCATGACGGGCATCGCGACGGTGACGATGCTGCCGTCCAGGATGGTCATGAGCATGCCGGTGGCGAGGACGGCGAGCGCCGCCCCACGGTTGGTGTCCATGGTCCGACCGTAGCAGATCGTCTGCTACGGAACTATACGCAAGAGACCTACTGTCGTGCCCGTCGCACGCCCGGCGCCTCCGACGGCGTCGCGAAATGCCCCTGGGTGAGCCGCGTCAACGCCCTCACCAGCACATCCCGCTCGTCCCCGGGCAGCGAGCCCAGGGCCGCAGCATGCACACCGTCGGCGATCTCCTGGCTGCGCGCCGCGATTTCCGCCCCGGCGGGCGTCACCGCGATGATCCGCGCCCGCCGGTCGGTGCTGGACTGCCGGCGCTCCGCGTAACCGGCCTTCTCCAGCGCGTCGACGGTCACGACCATCGTCGTCTTGTCCATACCACCGATCTCGGCGAGCTGGATCTGGGTCCGCTCCACGCCGAGCGCATGCACGAGGACACAGTGCATCCGTGGCGTCAGCCCGATCTCCGCGAGCGCGGCCGCCATCTGCGTGCGCAGCACATGACTGGTGTGGTCGAGCAGGAACGACAGGTCGGGCTCGACCCTCAACGGAGCGGTCATGCGTCCGAGCGTACCAATGCGACTGCCGGCGGATGATCTGTCAGCAAACCGTCTGCGACCCTCCGGGTCCGCTCCGGGTCCGCTCGAAGCGGTCCGGGCGGTCAGACGGCGTGGCGGGCGCGGTACAGGAAGCGGTACAGCCACCGGTACTGCCACAGCCCGCGCCGGCCGAGCAGCGCCAGGACGGTGCCGATGAGGACGGCCCAGCTGCCGAGCGCGGCAATGGCACCGACCGGCCCACCGGTCACCGGGAGCGTCGCCGCGGCAGGGTGGACGGCGACCGGGGCGGTCAGGTAGCGCGGCGTGTTGTCGGCGGCCAGACCGGCGGCGACGAAGGTGTGCCCGCCCCGGTGCAGGTCGGCCGGCACGACGACCAGCAGCGTGAACGTCCCGGCGGCGTCGGCGTACGCGGTGCCGAGCGGCCGCGGCGCCGAGTACACGACGACCTCGACCGCGGTGCCGGGCCTGTAGCCGCCGCCGCTGAGCGTGACCGCCTCACCGGCAGCGGGATTGCCGGCGCCGGCAATCCGGCCGGCGGCGGCATCGGCCGGTGGCGCGGCGGCCGGGACGGTGACGGGCGCAGGGTCGTGCAGGACGCTGAGCGTCGCGGTCACGTCCGGCGCGGGCGCGAACCGCCGGTCACCGCGCTGGTGCGCGACGAGCACACATCCACCGGCTGCGAGCGGCGTCACCGTCGCGCCGCCCACCGAGCACGTGTCTGGGCTTCCGCTGCTGTACGTGACGGGCAGCCCCGACGAGGCGGCCGCAGCGAGGCCGACCGGCCCGTCGGACACCGCGACCGGCGGCGGCACGGCGAAGGTGACGGTCTGCGGCACCGGCGTGAACCGCACGGTCCGCGTGACACGACGCGCCTGGGCCCATTCGGCGTTACCCGGCTGCGTGGCGTGCAGCGTGCACACGCCGGCGGCGAGCGGCGTGACCACGATCCCGGCGCCGGTGCCCGCCACCGCACCTGCGGTCTTGCCCGAATCGCCCACCGCCTCGGTCGCACTGCCCGAGTCGCCCGTCACGGCGCCGGTCGCACTGCCCGAATCGCCCACCGCCGCGCCGGTCGCATCGCCCGAGTCGCCTGTTACGGCGCCGGCCACGTCCCCTGGCGCGTTCCCCGTCACGGCGCCGGCCGCGCTGCCCGCGCCGCCCGCGTTGTCTGCCACGGCTCCAGCGACGGTGCCCGTCACGATGCAGACGTCGGGGGTGCCGCTGGACACCGACACCGGCAGGTACGACGACGCGGACGGCGCCACCGTCAGCGGTCCGTCGAGCACGGACCGGGCGGCCATCCGCGGGAACGTGATGCGCTGCGTGCCGCGGGCGACGGTGAACGTGTGGGTCACCGGCGGCGCGGCGGCATGGGTCGCGTCGCCGCGCTGGGTCGCCGTCACCGTGCACCTGCCAGGGGTGCGGAGCGTGACGACGGCGCCGTCGACGGTGCACACCGTCGGGGTATTGCTGGTAATGGCAACCGGCAATCGGGACGTGGCGGTCGCGGACACACGGACGGTCTCGTCGGTGACTGGCGTGGTGGGCGGCGCGGAGAACGTGATCGTCTGCGCGTCGCGGGTGACGGCGAACGTCGCGTCGGCCGCGGGTGCCGGGCTCCAGCGGCCGTCGCCCGGCTGGGTGGCGTGAATCGTGCACGAACCGGCGACCCAGAGGGTCACGGTGGTGCCGGCGACGGTGCAGACGTCCGGGTTCGACGCGGTGTAGGTGACGGGCAGCCCCGACGACGCGGTCGCCGACAGCGTGACGGTCGCGCCGGCCGCGGCCGGGGGCTGCGGCGGGAACGTGATCGTCTGGCTGCCCCTGACGACGGGGAAGCTGACCTCGGCGGTCGCGGCCGCGGACCAGTCCGAGGTGCCGGCCCGGTCCGCCCGCAGCACGCACGTGCCGACCGCGACCAGTGCGACCGCCGTCCCCGCCGAAGACGCGCCGGTGACGGTGCACACGGCCGGGTTGGCGCTGGTGACGGTGGCCGGCAGACCCGACGACACGGACGGCGTGACCGTCACCGTGCCGGCCGGTAGCGGCACCGGCCCCGGCGAGGGGAACTCGATCGTCTGCCCGCCGCGGCCGACGGTGAACCGCCGCTCGATCCGTGGCGCGGGCGCGTACCTGCCGTTGCCGGGCTGCGTGGCGCGCAGCACGCAGGTGCCGGCGCCGACGAGCGTCACGCGGCGGGCCGACACGGCGCACACCTTGCGGCTGCGGCTGGTGACGGTCACGGTGAGCCCGGACGTGGCCGCAGCGTCGACGGGCACGGTGCCGGTCGTCATCGCCGTGTCGGCCGGGCCGGAAAACCGGATTGTCTGCGCCAGTTTTCCGATGACGAACGAGTCGTCGGCGCCGGGTGCGGGGGCGTACTCGTCGTCGCCGGGCTGGGTGGCGCGGACGGTGCAGGTGCCGCCGGCGACGAGGGTGACGGTGCCGCCCTTGACCTTGCACGTGCGGGGCGTCGCGGTGCGAAAGGTGACGGCGAGCCCGGACGATGCGGTCGCCGACACGCGGACCGTCCCGGTGGTGATCGAGGCGTCCGGCGTCGGGGTCCACGTGATCTTCTGGGCGCGGCCGAGGACGGCGAAGGACGAGCTCGAGGGTTCCGCCGCCGCGAAGGAGGCGTTGCCGGCCTGGGTGGCGCGGATCGTGCAGCGCCCCTGCCGGTGCAGGGTGACGACGTCGCCGTCGGCGGTGCACACGTCGCCGCTGGTGCTGGTGTACGACACGGGCAGCCCGGACGAGACGACCGCGGCGACCGAGACGGTGCCGGTGGCCAGCGGCGTGTCCGCCGTTTCCGTCCAGGTGATGTGCTGCTGCGCGAGCTCCGCGGCGGACGCGAGTCCCGGCGCCGCGAGCGTCCCGCCGATCGCTGTCAGTACCGACGCCGCCAACGCCGACAGGGTCCGCGTCGGTCCTTGTCGCAGCAGCACCCCGAACGCCGCCATCGCGGTCTCACCCCCGGTTGGAGGGCGGCGACAGACCCGCCGCCCGCAACCGAAGACCGTAACGTAGAGCGACCAACTTGCTACGGAGAATCAGGAGGACTGCTCCTGACCGCCGTCAGACGAACTGCGAACCCTCCTCCGCCTTGCGCAGCAGCAGCGCCGGCGGTTCGAAGCGGGCGCCGTAGCGGGTGGCGAGCTCACGGCTGCGGGCGACGAACCCGGGCAGCCCACCCGAATACTGGTTGATGTATTGCAGGACACCGCCGGTCCAGCCCGGGAAGCCGATCCCGAGGATCGAGCCGACATTGGCGTCCGCGACGCTGGTGAGGACGCCCTCGTCGAGGCACTTCACCGACTCGAGCGCCTCCGCGAACAGCATCCGCTCCTGCATGTCGATGAACGGAATATCGGTTTCGGCAATCCGGAAATGCTCCTGCAGGCCCGGCCAGAGCCGGTCGCGTTTGCCGTCGACGTACTCGTAGAAGCCGGCCCCGCCGGAGCGGCCCGGCCGGCCGAACTCGTCGATCATGCGGTCGATGAGCGCGTCGGCGGGCGTCGGGGTCCACGCGTCGCCGTACGCGAGCCGGATCTTCCGCGGCAGCGTCAGGGTCAGCTCGTCCATCAGCGCGAGGACCGCCGCCGGGTAGCCGGCCTGCAGGCTCGCCTGCTCGATCGACGGCGCGGGCACGCCCTCGGCGAGCATGAGCAGCCCTTCACCGGTGAACGTGCCGATGACGCGGCTGGTGAAGAACCCGCGGCTGTCGTTGACGACGATCGGCGTCTTCTTCAGCTGCCGCACCACACCCAGCGCCCGATCGACAGCGGCAGACGAGGTGGCACTCCCGCGGATGACCTCGACGAGCGGCATCTTGTCCACGGGTGAGAAGAAGTGCAGCCCGACGAAGTCCTCCCGGCGGGTCACCCCTTCGGCGAGGGCCGAGATCGGCAGCGTCGAGGTGTTGGAGCACAGCAGCGCGTCCGGCGCTACGACGTCCTGGATCTCGGCGAACACCTTGTGCTTCAGGCCCGGGTCCTCGAACACCGCCTCGATGACCAGGTCACACCCGGCCAGGTCGGCGGCGTCGGCGGTCGGGGTGATCCGGGCCAGGATCTCCTCGGCCGGCAGGAACGGCTTCTTCGACAGCACGCGCACCGCGTACTCCTTGCCGCGGGCGGCCGCCTCGACGGTGACGTCCTTCAGCAGCACCTGCATGCCGGCCTTCGCGCACACGTACGCGATCGCCGCACCCATCATCCCCGCGCCGAGCACGGCGACCTTGGTGAACGGCGCCGAGGAGGTGCCGCGGGAGTTCGCCTGCTGCATGTCGAAGAAGAACGCCTTGATCATGTTCTTGGCGATCTGCCCGGTGGCGAGCTCGGTGAAGTAGCGGCCCTCGATGGCGAACGCCGTCTCCAGGTCGACCTGGGCGCCTTCGACGGCGGCGGCGAGGATGTTGCGCGGCGCCGGGTACGGGGCGCCCTTGAGCTCCTTGCGCAGCGTCGCCGGGAACGCGGGCAGGTTCGCCGCGAACGACGCCTGCGCCGGGGTGCCGCCGGGGATGCGGTAGCCCTTCACGTCGTACGGCTGGACCGCGCCCGGGTTCGCGAGAATCCACGCCTTCGCCCGGTCGAGGAGCTCCTCGCGGGGCGCGACCTCGTGCACCAGGCCGTGTTCCAGGGCGGCGGAGGGCCGGTGCCGCTGCCCGCGGAGCAGGACGGTGAGCAGCGCCTGCGCGATGCCGAGCAGCCGCACGGTGCGCACGACCCCGCCGGCGCCGGGCAGCAGCCCGAGCGTCACCTCGGGGAACCCGATCTCGACGCGGGCGTCGTCGGCGACGATGCGGTGGTGGCAGGCGAGCGCGATCTCCAGGCCGCCGCCGAGCGCGGAGCCGTTGATCGCGGCGACGACCGGCCGGCCGAGCGTTTCGAGGCGGCGCAGGAGGCCCTTGAGGTGCATGGACGAGGCGTACACGTCGGCGGCCTGGTCGGGGCCGAGGCTGCCGAGGCGTTGCAGGTCGCCGCCGGCGAAGAACGTCTTCTTCGCCGAGGTGACGACGACGCCGGTGATGGTGTCCTTCTCGGCGGTCAGCCGGTCGACGGTGGTGCCGAGGTCGGCGACGAACGCCTCGTTCATCGTGTTGGCGGAGTGCGCCGGGTCGTCGAGGGTGAGGACCACGACGCCGTCGTCCTCACGGTCCCAGCGGATCGTGTCGGTCATGTGCCGTGTGCCCTTCAGATTCGCTCGACGATGGTGGCGATGCCCATGCCGCCGCCGATGCACAGCGTGGCCAGGCCGTACCGCAGGCTGCGGCGTTCGAGCTCGTCGACGAGCGTGCCGAGCAGCATGCCGCCGGTCGCGCCGAGCGGGTGACCCATCGCGATGGCGCCACCGTTGACGTTGACCTTCTCCAGGTCGAAGTCCATGTCCTTGGCGAAGCGCAGCACGACCGCGGCGAACGCCTCGTTCATCTCCACCAGGTCGATGTCGCCGGCGGTCAGACCGGCCTTCGCGAGGGCCTTGCGGGTCGCGGGTGCCGGGCCGGTGAGCATGATGGTCGGGTCGGCGCCGCTGACCGCGGCGGCGACGATCCTCGCCCGCGGGGTGAGCCCGGCCCGCGCCCCGGCGGCCTCGCTGCCGACCATGACGAGCGACGCGCCGTCGACGATGCCGGAGGAGTTGCCGGCGGTGTGCACGTGCTCGATCCGCTCGACCCAGTGGTACCGCTGCAGCGCCACCGCGTCGAAGCCGCCCATCTCACCGATCGTCGCGAACGACGGCGGCAGCTGCCCGAGCCCTTCGAGGGTGGAGGCGCGCATGTGCTCGTCCCGGTCGAGGACGACGAGGCCGTTGCGGTCCCGGACGGGCACGACGGACCGGCTGAAGTATCCGCCGGCCCACGCCTTCGCCGCGCGGGTCTGCGACTCCAGGGCGTACGCGTCGACGTCCTCGCGGCTGAAGCCCTCGATCGTGGCGATCAGGTCGGCGCCGATGCCCTGCGGCACGAACCGCGTCTCGTAGTTCGTCTCCGGGTCCATCGCCCAGGCGCCGCCGTCGGAGCCCATCGGCACCCGCGACATCGACTCGACGCCGCCGGCGAGGACGAGGTCCTCCCAGCCGGACCGGACCTTCTGCGCGGCGACGTTCACGGCTTCCAGCCCCGACGCGCAGAACCGGTTGAGCTGCACCCCGGCGACCGTGTCCGGCAGGCCGGCGGCGATCGCGGCGGTCTTGGCGATGTCGGACCCCTGGTCCGCGATCGGGGTGACGACGCCGAGGACGACGTCGTCGATGTCGGCCGGGTCGAGCCCGGGGTACCGGCGGCGCAGCTCGTCGATCAGCCCGACGACCAGCGACACGGGCTTCACCCCGTGCAGCGAGCCGTTCTGTTTGCCGCGCCCGCGCGGGGTGCGGACAGCGTCGTAAACGAAAGCCTCAGTGCTCACCTACCCGAGAGTAACTTGCCCTGGACCGGCACGGTACCCCACCGCCGCGCATCGTCCTGCGAGAATGTCCACATGGGCCGTAGGACCGCTGTCGTCATGCTTGGTGTCGCCGCCGGGGCTGTCGTTGTCACGGTCGCCGCGGCGGTGGCCGCCAACGCCAGGTACGCCGCGTTCGCACCGCTCGCGCACCCGTTCCTGACGGTGTTCCTGGCCGCGGTCGTGGCGATCGTCGCGGTGCGCGGGCTCATGCCGGAGAGCACCCGGCGGCTGGTGACCCAGGCCGGCACCGGTCTGCTCGGCCTCCTCGTCGGTGCCGCCGGGCTCGTGGCCGTGTCCGGGGAGGAGTACGAGCCGCACGCGCCCACGGTCGTCGCGTCGGGCCCGGACGTGCGGGTGGTCGCGTGGCAGCAGAACGTGATCGTGCGCCAGGAACAGAAGCTGCGGCTGCGGTCGCGTGACGGGCTGCTCAGCCGCGACAGCACCGCGACCGTCGCCTGCTTCGTGAACGACCCGTACGCCGGGCACGAGCTGGACGCGTGGACGTTCGCCTCCGCCACCGTCGTCGGGGACGAGATCGTCGCGAAGACCGTCGACGGGCAGGAGTGGCGGGTCTCGTTCGACGCGGCGACGCTGCGGCCGGCGACCCCGGTCATCGACCGCTGCACCGGGGCGCCCGGCTACTCCTCCTGAACACCCCAGTCCTTCAGGACCTCCGCGGTGTGCTGGCCCGGCAGCGGCGGCGGGCCGGTGAGGGTCGCGGGGGTGGCGGAGAAGCGGGGCTGCGGCACCGGCTGCACGACCCCGAAGTGGTCGGCGAACGTGCCCCGCGCCCGCAGGTGCGGGTCCTGCGGCGCCTCGTGCAGCGACAGTACGGGGGTGACGCAGCCGTCACCGTCATGGAACAACGCCGACCACTCGTCGCGGGTCTTCGTCAGGAACGCCGCGGCGAGCCGCTCCCGCAGCACCGGCCACTGCGCGACGTCCAGCTGGTCCGGCAGGTCGGTCAGGCCCAGGGTGGCGATGAGCGTCGCGTAGAACTGCGGCTCGAACGCGCCCACCGCGACGTGCTTGCCGTCGGCGGTCTCGTACACGTCGTAGAACGGCGCCCCCGTGTCGATCATGTTGACGCCGCGGCGGTCCTGCCACAGGCCGGCCGCCAGCATGCTGTGCAGCATCGTGCTGATGTGCGCGGCGCCGTCGGTGATCGCCGCGTCGACGACCTGCCCCCGGCCGGTCCGCTCCGCGTCCCGCAGCGCGGCGAGGACACCGACGACGAGGTACATGGCGCCCGCGCCGAAGTCGCCGAGGAGGTTCACCGGCACCTGCGGCGGCCCGCCGGCCCGGCCGATCGCGTGCAGCGTCCCCGACAGCGCCAGGTAGGTGATGTCGTGCCCGGCGGTGGTGGCCCGCGGCCCGTCCTGCCCCCACCCGGTCATCCGCCCGTACACGAGCGCCGGGTTCACGGCGTGGACCTGCTCCGGGCCGACGCCGAGCCGCTCCGCGACCCCCGGCCGCCACCCTTCCACCAGTACATGTGCCCGCTGCGCCAACGCGAGCACGGTCGCGACCCCGCCGGGGTCCTTCAGGTCGACGGCGACGGACCGCTTGCCGCGGTTGAGCAGGTCGGTCGCCGCCGGCGGCGCGATCGGCGAGCCCGGCCCGACCCGATCGACCCGCACCACGTCCGCGCCGAGATCCGCCAGCATCATCCCCGCGAACGGCCCCGGCCCGATCCCTGCCAGCTCGACCACCCGCACGCCCCGCAACGGTCCACTCATGGCACGTATCTTGCACCCGACCCCGGCCGCTTCGGCGGCGTGTAGCGTGCGGTGCGTGACCGCCAGACTGCGCGCGCTCCTGCAGCACGAGGTCGACGCCGGGTTCGTGCCGGGCATGGCGGCTCTGGTCGCCCGCGGCGGCGAGGTCCACGTCGAGGCCGTGGGCAGTCTCGCGTTCGAGGGTGCCGGCGCCGGTACGCCGATGGCCGCCGACACCATCTGCCGCATGGGGTCCACGTCGAAACCGGTCGTCGCGGCGTGCGCGATGACGCTCGTCGACGACGGCACCGTCGGCCTCGACGACCCGGTCGACGCGCTGCTGCCGGAGCTGGCGGACATGACGGTGCTCGCCGACCCGGACGGCCCCCTCGACGACGTCGTCGCGGCGGACCGGCCGATCACGCTGCGGCACCTGCTCACGTACACGCTGGGCACCGGCATGGTCCCCGCCGAGCCGGGCACGGTGCCGATCGCCGACGCCCTCGCCGCGGTCGGTGAGCTGCCTCCGGACGCGTGGCTGCGCCGGCTCGGCGCGCTGCCGCTGCCGCACCAGCCGGGTGAGCGGTGGATGTACGACACGGCCGCCGACGTGACCGGTGTGCTCATCGCCCGCGCGACCGGCATGTCCTTCGGCGACGCGCTGCGGGAGCGGATCTGCGGCCCGCTCGGGATGCGCGACACCGGCTTCGTCGTCGCGCCCGGCAGCCTCGACCGGCTCGCCACCGCGTACGAGCGCGACGACGAGCCCTCCGGACAGCCGGTGGTCGAGGACGGCCCCGACGGGCGGTGGAGCCGTCCGCAGGTGTTCGAGAGCGGCGGCGGCGGGCTCGTCTCCACCGCCCTCGACTACCTCAGGTTCGCGTCGATGCTGCGCGCCGGCGGCACCCTCGACGGCGAGCGGGTGCTGTCCGAGGCGTCGGTGGCGCTGATGACGACCGATCACCTGACGCCGCACCAGAAGGCGGTCTCCGGGTTCTGGCCCGGGTACTTCGACGCCATGGGCTGGGGTTTCGGGATGGCGGTCGTCACCCGCCGCACCCGGCCGGGCCCGTCGCCCGGCAGCTACGGCTGGCCCGGCTACTACGGCACCGCCTGGTACACCGACCCCGCCGAGGACACGACGACCGTGTTCATGATGCAGCGCGCCCACTCCGGCGACCAGCGGCTCCCGCGCTGGGCCGGGCTGTGGGCCGCCGCCTACGACGCGACCGACGGTTGACCGCTCCGCTGTCACCGGGGGCCGTGGTCGGGCGGCCTGGTGCGGAGGGCCTCGGCGGCGAGGTGCCGGACGGCCGCGTCGGTGTCGGTCGTGGCCGCGACGAGCAGGTCGACGACCTCGTCGGACTGACGGAGGTTCAGGACGCTCAACCCCCACACCCCGACCCGGCGCAGTCCCGGATCGGCGTCCGCCAGGCAGACTTTGAGCTGGGTCATCGCCTCGCCCGGTGACCGCTCGAACAGGTCGCGGACGGTGGGCCTGAGCGTTTCGGGGTCGTGGACGAGGGACCGCAGCAGCGCCGGCAGGGCGGCCGGGCCGCAGGCGGCGAGGACGTGCGCGATCTGGTCCCGGGCGGCGGTGTCACCGGCGGCGGCGTACCGGGCGAGCAGTTCCTGCAGCTTCCACTGCAGGTACGCCGCCGCCGGGGTCCGCAGCCGCTGCACCAGGTCGCCGGTGGGCCGGCCGGCGTCGAGCAGGGCGACGAGGTCGTCGAGCTGCGCCCAGGCGACGCGGACGGCGTCCGGGGTGCGGTCGAGGCCGGGCAGGATGTCCAGCCACGCGGCGAGCTCCGCGGCGAGGGCCGGGTCGGTGATGTCGCCGGCGGTTGGCCGCAGGGTGTCCAGCATCTGCTCGATGGCGATGAGCTGCTGATGGTCGCGATACTCGTCGGTACCGCGGAGCTCCTCGAACCGCCGCGTCCGCTCCGGCGGGGAGTCGCCCGGCTGATCGAAGTCGTCGTCGGTGACCGGGAGGGCGCGCAGCCGCGCGGCGGCGGCGACCGCGTCGGCCCTGCTGAACCGGAAGGCGTCGAGCGCCCGCCGGGCCACCTCGTCCGGTTGCAGGATTGCCGGTAATGCGATGGCGGGCGCGAGGGACCGGAGGTGCACGAGCTCCCGGACGGCGTACTGGACCGGGTAGCCGTCCTCGAGGGCCCAGCCGATGACCGCCGCGGCCAGGGAGACGTCGGCGCGTGGCCGGTTCCGGGGCAGTCCGAGGGCGTCGAACCGCACCCCGGCGACGGCCGACTCGATCAGCGACAGCCACCAGTACACCGGCTGGAAATCGGCGGGACGGTTGGCCAGGAGCCACTGGTGCCGGTGGGCCGGGTCGGTGGCGATCAGTGCGGGGATGAGGTCGCTCATGCGGTGAGGCGGCGCAGGGCGGCGTGCGCGGGCGGCCCCCAGGTGGGTTTGCCGCCGGGGCGGCCGTGGACGCCGTTGTCGCCGATGATGATGCCGGACAGCGCCCGCAACAGAGCGCAGCCGCGGGCGCGGCGCAGGGTGGCCGTGTCGGGCCGGTAGGCGTCGAGGCAGCGGTCCGCGGCGCCGTCGGGCAGCAGCAGCCACGCGGCGGCGAGGTCGTAGGCGGGGTCGCCGGCGCACAGGTCGCCGAAGTCGACGACGCCGCAGAGCGCGCCGCCGTCGGTGAGGACGTTCGCCGGGTGCAGGTCGGCGTGCAGCCACACCGGCGGGCCCGTCCAGTCCGGCGCCGCGGCAGCGTCGTCCCACACCGCCTGTACGGCATCCGGATTGTCGACAAGACCCTGCTCGGTGACGTACGCGAGCCCCCTCGCGAACCCGGACGCGCGTCCGGCGAGCGGGCCGCCGCGGTCCCGGCCGGCGGGCGCGTCCGGCGGCGCCGGCCGGTGCAGCGCCGTCAGGAACTCGGCCAGCACCAGCGCCGAACCGGTGGCGGGCGCCAGGTCGGCCGGCGTGCCCGGCACCCAGGTGGTGATCAGCCATGGGCGCGGGAACAGCGGCGACGGCTCGCCGAGCCGCCGCGGGACGGGGACCGGCAGCGGCAGGTGCGGGGCGAGCAACGGCAGCCACGCGTACTCCTTGCGCAGCAGCTCGTCGGCGTCCCCGGTCGCCCACGGCAGCCGGACGGCGAGGTCGTCGCCGAGCCGCCACAGCTGGTTGTCCCAGCCGCGGGCACCGGGCCGGACCGGACGGCCGGCGAGGTCCGGGTGCTGGTCGCGGACCAGGGCCTGGACCAGGTCCGCGGTGATCTCGATCGCGGCGTGGGTCATGTGGGCTGACAGTAGCGGCTGAGACGCCGCTCAGGTGACCTCAGGGAAGTCACAGTCACCGATGGTGAGACTGTCGGCATGCAACGGGGGCGGACGGTAGCGGGATGGACGGCGGTCGGGGCGGCCGGCGTGTACGTCGCGCTGAAGGGCAGCTGGGTCGCCGGTGGCACGTTCGGGGTCACGGACCTCGGGAACCTGACCCGCGGTGAGTGGGCCGTGGACAACCTCGTCACGGGCGGGCTCGCGGTCGCCGGGATCGGGGTGGCGCTCGCCGCGATCCGACCCCGGGGGATGCGGGTGCCGGTGTGGGCGGTCGCGGTGCCGATGTGGGTCGGGGCAGGTCTGCTCGCGCCGTTCGTGGTGCTGAGGCCGGCGGCCGGGGCGCTGAAGGCCGCCGGCTGGTGGGAGCCGCCTCCCCCGCCGGTCGGCGACCCGACGCTGCGGCCGTGGACGTTCGTCGTCGTGTACGGCAGTTTCGTCGTCCTCGGCGTCGCCTCGGCGATCGCGTTGCTGCTGCACGCGCGGGACCGGTTCAGGCCGGTCGTCGGGCAGTCGCCACGCGGGGTGACGCATGCGGCGCAAGTGCCCCTGGCGTCGGTCGCGGCGGTCATCGCGGCAGGGCTGGCGGTCCTGCGGTTGTCGTGGGTGTTCGGCGGGACGGCCGGGCTCCGCTCGGTGGCGGGCCGCGACGCGTGGCTGCGGCTGCAGGACACGGTGACGGCGGCGCAGTTCCTGTGCGCGGCGATCGGCCTGCTGGTCATGGTGCACCGGTGGGGGCCGCGGCGGCGGTTCGCGGTGCCGCTGGTTGCGACGTGGCTCGGGGCCGGCGGGATGGTCGCCGGCGGGTTCCTGAGCATGCCGACGATCCTCGCCGGGCAGCGGTGGACGGCGCACGGGCAGACGTCCGCCGGTTACGCGACCGCCACGTTCCTCACCTGCGTCGCCGGCGCCCTGATCAGTGTGGTCGCGCTGTTCCTGCTGGTGGAGCGGGCCGGCAGCACCAAGGCGTCACGCGGCGTCGCCTGACAGGGCGCCGTGCAGGAACACCTCCACGATGTCGGCGGGGTCGCCGCCGGCCATGACGAGGTGCTGGAACATGCGGGCGAGGTATTCGGGGTCGCGACGCAGCCGGTCCTGTTCGGGTTCGAACAGGACCGCGAGGGCGTCGACGGTCGCGGTCATCGCGTCGCGCCGGCGGTCGCGGACCGGGGCCGCGGTCGGGTCGAGCCGGCCGGTGGTGAGGTGCCGGACGGCGCCGGCGACCGCACCCATGCGGCTCATGTACGCCCGGAGCGTCTCGACCGCCTCGATGAGCCGGTCGGCGAGGGGCTGGTCGAGGTCGATGGCGCGGACGTGGGCGAGGGTGTCGTCGTGCCGGAGCGCCTCGGCCATGCAGGCGGCGAGCAGCGCGTCCTTGTCGGCGAACACGCGGAAGATCGTGCCCTCGCCGATGCCGGCGGCGCGGGCGATCTGGGCGGTGGTGACGCTGGAGCCGTGCTCGACGACGAGGGGCAGCGCGGCGGCGACGATCATCGCGCGGCGGTCGTCAGGCGTCATCGGCGAGGAGCGTTTCCGGGGTTCGGTCATGCCACCATGGTGCGGAGTGAGTGCTCACTCCGTCAAGGGTGTCTTATGGTGATCTTTTGTGAACGGTGTGCAGCTGCTCCTGATCATCTTCGGCGGAATCACCGTCTCGGCCGTCGCGCACCGCCGCGGCGCCCAACCCGGCCTCGTCGTCGTCATCCTCGCCGCCGCCGCGTCGTTCATCCCCGGCGTACCGCGGCTGCAGCTGGACAGCGAGCTCATCCTCGCCGTCGTCGTCCCGCCGCTGCTCTACTCCGCGACCCGCGGCGCGTCCGCCTCCAGTTTCTCCGCGAACTTCCGGCCGATCTTCACCCTCGGCGTCACGCTCGTGGTGCTCACCACCGGCGTCGCCGGGTACGCCGGGTCGCTGCTGCTCCCCGCGATCGGCCTGCCCGCCGCGATGGTCCTCGGCGCCGTCCTCGCCCCGCCGGACACCATCACCACCGTCAGCCACGGCGAGGCGGTCGGCCTGCCCCGCCGCGTCACCGCCATCCTCACCGGCGAAAGCCTCGTCAACGACGCCACCGCCCTGACCCTGTTCAGCCTCGCCGTCGCCGCGACCGGCGCCGGGCACACCCTCTTCCACAACGGGTTCGTGCTGTTCCTGTACAACGCGACCACCGGCATGGCCGTCGGCGCGGCTCTCGCCGTCGCGACCCTGTGGCTGCGCAAACGCCTGCACGACCCGGTCCTGGAGACGTCGGTGTCGCTGCTGCTGCCGTTCACCGCGTTCCTGCTCGCCGAACAGGTCCACGCCTCCGGCATCCTCGCCGTCGTCGTCGCCGCGTTCTCCGTGTCGGTGAACACCGCCCTCGACAAGCGTCACCAGTACCCCGGTGCCTACCGCGCGCGGCTGCAGGAGGCGACCGTCTGGCCCGTCGTGGACTTTCTGCTGGAGACGTTCGTCTTCGCGTACATCGGGCTCCAGCTGCGGTTCGTCGTCTCCAGCCTCGCCTCGTCCGACACCCTGCTGCGCACCGTCGTCGCCGCTGCCGTATTGCTGGTAACGGTAATTCTGTTCCGACTCGCCGCGGTCCAGGGCTCCTTCGCGTGGTGGGGCCTGCGCCGCCGCGGCGTCGAGCACCGCGTCGCCACGGATCCCCGCGCCCAGGAACGCTTCGAACGCCGCCGCCAGTGGCGCGCCCGCCGCGGCCGCACCCGCGAGGTCCTCGGCGAACCGACCCCGAAGGAGGCGCTCATCGTCGGCTGGACCGGCATGCGCGGCATCCTCACCCTCGCCGCCGCGGCCGCCGTCCCCGAACGCCTCCACGACGGCACCCCGTTCCCCGGCCGCGACGAGATCCAGGCGATCGCGCTGCTCGTCACCCTCGGCACGCTGCTCATCCAGGGCATGACGATCCCGCTGCTGGTCCGCCAGCTGCGCATCGACACCGCCGCCGAACGCACCCGCGACGCGGACCTGCACGCCCGCGGCGTCGCCATCACCGAGGCCGCCGGCCCCGACTTCGACGCCCAACGCGAAGCCCTCGCCGCCGCGGTGTGGAAGGAAGAGCTCGACGACGCCACCGCCCGCCGCCTCATCCACGACGTCGACCTGCGCCAGGCCGCCCACGACACCCGGTGACCGGTCAACGCGCGGGTGTCACGGCCCCCAGATGCAGAGCACGAACACGACGACCGCGGCGGCGATCAGACCCGCGGTGGTCAGCAGGGACGTCACGACCGGGTTCGGCGACCATGTCCTGCCCAACGGCTCCTCGGCGAGCTGTTCGACGCCGGTGCCGCCGGCCAGCCCGGCGACGAGCGCGTCGACCCTGTCCGGGGTGACGCCGTGGGCGGCGAGCCAGGCCGCGACGTCCGGTGGCCCGTGGTGGACCAGGGCGGCGGCGAAGTGCTCGGTGCCGAGGTGCTGCGTCCCACGGTCCAGGGCAATGCGCACTGACCGCTCGAGGACTCGCTTGGCCGCCCGGTCGAACGGCGCAACCGTCACTGGCTGCACGAACTCCGGGGTCTCGGGCACGGGCGACCAGAGCTCGGCGGTGTTGCCCAAAGGCTTGCCGAGGGCCGTCGCCATGTCCTGCGCCGTGATGTTTGGCCGGCCCGCGGCGGCCGCGAGGCACGCCATACGCCCGATCACCTTCTGCGCGTCCGTCGTCCACCGCATGATCACCACCGGAGTTGTACAGGACGGCCAGCGGCGACTGTGAGCCGCCTCTCGCCGCTGATGTCGGCGCCGGCCGGTGGGCGGATGATGGGCGGGTGATCGACACGAATCCGGATGACGACTCGGTTGGCGGCGCACGGTGGAGGGTCGCGGTCGTCGGGCCCGGCGGCGTCGGCGGCCTGCTGGGCGCCGTGCTCACCCGGGCCGGCAACCCCGTGCGGTACGTCGCGACGCCCGGCACCGCGGACGCGCTCAACGCCGGTGGTGTCACCGTCGACAGCGCGCAGTTCGGGTCGTTCCACGTGCCCGCCACCGCCGCCACCCGGCTGGCCGGGCCGGTCGACCTGTGCGTGCTGGCCGTCAAGGCCACCGCGCTCACCGCCGCCCTCGACGCGCTGCCCGCCGGCGACCTCGGCGACGCCCTGATCCTGCCGCTGCTCAACGGCGTCGAGCACCTGACGGTGCTGCGGCAGCGGTACCCGGCCGGGCAGGTCCTCGCCGGCGCGATCCGGGTCGAGTCGACCAGGACCGCACCCGGGCGGATCGCGCACACCAGCCCGTTCTCCGGCATCGACGTCGCCGGGCACGCGACGCCCCGCGGCCGCCTCGACGCGCTCGCCGCCGAGCTCCGGCACGCCGGGTTCGACGTGACCGTCCGCGACGACGAGACGGCGCTGCTGTGGGCAAGCTCGCGTTCCTCGCCCCGCTCGCGCTGCTCACCACGCACGCTGCCGCGCCGGCCGGCACCGTGCTCACCAACCGGCGCGCGGACCTGCACGCCGTCATCGACGAGGTCGCCGCCGTCGCGGCCGCCGCCGGAGCGCCCGTCGACCCTGCCGGGATCAGGGCGATGTTCGACCGGCTCCAGCCCGGCATGAAGTCCTCGATGCTCCGCGACGCGGAGGCGGGCCGGCCGACGGAGCTCGACGCGATCGGCGGCGCCGTGCTGCGCGCCGCCGCCCGCCATGGTGTCGCGACCCCGGTCACCGCCCGTCTCGTCGCCGCCCTGCGGGCCGGAACACGGCCGTGACGTCGCCCGCCAAGGGCTGGGGTGTAACAGCGTCAGCCGAGGTCGGCGCCGTACACGTGATCGACGGTCATCGACATCAGGACGCGACGGTCGGAGACCATGACAGCGCGGTACTCGTCCCAGTCGGGGTGTTCGCCCGCGGCGCGGCGGTAGTAGTCGACGAGGGCCTCGACCTCGGGGCCGTGCGGGTCGGTGCCGGGGCCGGTGAGGGTGGCGATGCCCTCCGCCGTCGCCCACGACCTGCCGTCGGGGCCGGTGACCTCGAGCGTCGCCCGCGGGTCGCGGCGCAGGTTCGCGGTCTTCGCCCGGCCCTGCGTCATCGACACGAGGATGACCCCAGCGGCGCGGTCGTAGAACGGCATGACCGGGGACAGTTGCGGGCGGCCGTCGGCCTTGATGGTGGCCAGGACACCGAGCCGGCTGGTGGCGAGCAGGTCGCGCGGGTCGTACGTCATGTCAGAATTCTCGACGTTCACACCGGTCGAGTGCCACGCGGGGGCTGATGATGCTCGGGGAGCCGTCCCGGTCGCGGGGCGCGCACGTCCGTTGACCGGCCTGGGCTCCGTCCTGGCCGGGTTCGGCTTCTCGCTCGGGCTGATCGTCGCCATCGGCGCGCAGAACGCGTTCGTGCTGCGGCAGGGACTGCGCCGCGAGCACGTCGGCCCGGTCGTGGCGATCTGCGCGGCCGCCGACGCGGCCCTGATGAGCGCCGGGATCGCCGGTCTCGGCGCTGTCGTGACCGGCGCGCCGGCCGTCGTGACGGTCGTGCGGTGGGCGGGTGCCGCGTTCCTGCTCGGCTACGCGGTCCTCGCCGCCCGCCGGGCGCTGCGGCCGGCCGCGCTGACCCCGCTGGACCGGCCGCCTGCGGCGTTGCGGGCGACGCTGCTGGCGTGCCTGGCGTTCACGTTCCTCAACCCGCACGTGTACCTCGACACGGTGGTGCTGCTCGGCACGGTCGCCCACCAGCACCGGGACCGGTGGGCGTTCGGTGCGGGCGCGGCGGCCGCGAGCCTGCTGTGGTTCGCGGCGCTCGGCTTCGGTGCCCGACGGCTCGCGCCGCTGCTGGCCCGGCCGGCGGCGTGGCGGGTCGTCGACGCCGCGATCGCCGTGGTCATGGCCGCGCTGGCCGTCTCGCTGGTGGGCGCCTGACCGCAGACGTGCGGGCGGCTGCGCGTACATCGGCGGGGCAACGGGGCAGTGGCCGGTGCCGATATGTTGCGTGGATGGACGTGCATGCGCGGTTCATCCGTGACCGGCGGGTCCCCGTCGGTATCGCACGGCGGCTCGCCGGGCTCGGGCATGTCGGGACTCTCCGCGTCCGTGCCGCCGCCGGCGACGAGGGCTGCGCGCAGGCGCTCGCCGCGCACGACCCGGACGACGCCGCGCTGGACCGGTTCACCGACGCGGGATGGTTGCCGGTGCTGTCGGCCCGTGCCGCCGCACTCCATGAGCGGGGGCGCACCGGCGACGCGCTGGCGCTGCTCACCCCTTGGGTGGACGATCACCGGGTCGCGCGGGAGGTCGCGGTGCTGCTCGGCGCGCAGGGCCGCGTCGACGAGGTGTTCGCGCTGCTGGTGCCGCGCGTCGACGAGGTGGGGGTGGCGGCGGCCCTGTTCGGGGTGGCGGCCGCGGCCGGTCGCGGCGACGAGGCGTTCGCGGTGCTGGCGCCCCTGGCCGGCGGTTCGGCGTTCGTGGCGGGGGTGGTCGCGGCGGAGCTGGAGCGGCGCGGCGCGGTGGACGAGGCGGTCGCGGTGCTCCAGCCGCACGCCCCGCATGTGCTGGATCAGGCGGGGCGGCTGCTGCGCCGGCACGGCCGGGCCGATGTCCTGCGGGACTGGGCGGCCGACGTGGCCCGCCGCGGCTACCGGGACAACCGCCTCACGATGTGGCTGGCCGAGGTGCTGGAGCGGCAGGGTGACATCGATGGCGCAGCCGACGTGCTCAAGCCGCTGGACGGGGTGCCGCTGGCACTGCTGTACAGCCGCATCGGCCGCGTGCAGGAGGCCGTCGCGATCCTGACCGAGCTCGCCACCGGCGACGACCCCGAGTGCGCGCTGCATGCCCTCGGCGGGATCGCACCGGACACGGCGCTGGTGTTGCTGGAGGAGCCGCACGACGTGGACCTGCTCATGCTCCGGGTGGACCTGCTCGTCGAGCACGGCCGGGTGCAGGACGCGATCACCGCCCTGCGGACCGGCCCCGATCACGACCTGCCGTCGGTGCGGGCGCGGCTCGGTGAGCTGCTCGCCGGGCAGGGCCGTGAGGACGAGGCGATCGCCGTGCTGGCGAACCCGGCCGGGCTGGTGCCGGCGACGCTGCTCGCGGAACTGCTGCTGCGGCGCGGGCAGGTCCAGGACGCCCTCGACGTCCTGGACCGTTACCACGACCTCAGGCGGTGAACGCGGCCTTCGCCGCGCGGGTCACGCCTTCACGTCGGGCGCCTGCTGGCCGCGATCCGGGAGCGGTCGCGGTCCTGCGCACGCGCGAGGTGACGGCGGTGCCTCGCGCCGTCAGGCGGTGAGTGCGGCCTTCGCCGCGCGGCTCGCGTCGTCCACCAGCACCTCGGTCCAGCCCTTGGCCACGCCGTCGAGGGCGGTCGCGGCGACGAACGCGGGGTCGAGCTTCGGCACGTCCCACCCGGCCATCATGTCGGTGTCGGCGGCGCCCAGGTGCACGCCGGTGACGTGGGTGCCCTGCTTCGCCAGCTCGATCCGCACCCCGTTGGTCAGGCTCCACTCGGCGGCCTTCGCGGCGCTGTAGGAATTCGCGCCGTCGTAATTCGCCCACGACAGCAGCGACAGGACGTTGAGGATCGCGCCGCCGCCGTTGGCCGCGAGGACCGGTGCGAACGCCCGGATCACCTGCAGCGTCCCGAAGTAGTGCGTCTCCATCTCCAGGCGGACGGCGTCGAGCGGGCTGTCGAGGAGGTTGGTGTACGTCGCGACCCCCGCGTTGTTCACCAGCAGCGTCACGTCCTTCGCCACACTGGCGGCTTCCGTGACGCTGCCGGGGTCTGTGATGTCCAGCGGGAGTACCCGCACGCCGGGGAGGTCGACGGTGCGCGGGTCGCGTGCGGTGGCGTACACGGTCGCGCCGCGGTTGAGCAGTTCCTGGGCGAAGTGCCGGCCGAGGCCGCGGTTGGCGCCCGTGACGAGCGCGACCGATCCGTTGATGTCCATGCCGGCTACGCTAAAACCTAACGTTGACGTCAGAGGCAAGTGTGCTGAGCGTGAGGAGGGTCGCAGGTGCGGATCGGGGAGCTCGCGACGAGGGCGGGTGTCAGCGTGCGGGCGCTGCGCTACTACGAGGAGCAGGGCCTGCTGGGCGCGGACCGCAGCCCGTCCGGCCAGCGCCACTATCCGGACGGCGCCGTCGACCGGGTGAGGCTGGTGCAGCAGCTGTACGCGGCGGGCCTGTCCAGCCGCCGCATCCTGGACCTGCTGCCGTGCGTGTACACCGGTCGCGCCACCCCGGAAACCCTGCGGCTGCTGGCGGAGGAGCGGGACCGGATCGATGCGCAGGTGGCCGGCCTCACCGCCACGCGGGACCGTCTCGACGCGGTGATCGCCGCCGCCGAGGCCAGCGTCACCGACGGCTGCGTTCCCCCAGCGACCGCCTGACGCCCCGGCACCTCAACCGGTTTTCCATTTCTGTATTGCCGTCAATTACCGTCGGCGGCATGCCGTCGCTTGTGACACCGGCGTTGCCGGTCGGAACCCTCGCCGCGTCCGTGCAGCCGGTGCTGGACGGCGACGATCTGCGGTTGCGGCCGTGGCTGCCCTCGGACGTGGAGACCGTGGTCGCAGCCTACTCCGACCCTGACATCCAGCGCTGGCACTGCCGGTCGATGACCACCGCGGAGGCCCGCGAGTGGATCGCCCGCTGGCCCGGGCGCTGGCGGGCGGAGACCGGCGCCGGGTGGGCCGTCACCGACGGCGGCCGGGTCGCCGGGCAGATCAGTCTCCGCACGATCGACCTCGCCGAGGGGCTGGCGGAGGTGTCGTACTGGGTGCTGCCGTTCGCCAGGGGCAGGGGCGTCGCGGTGCGGGCCCTGGCGGCGCTGACCGGGTGGTCGTTCGGGACGCTCGGCCTGCACCGGGTCGAGGTCTGCCACTCGACGGCGAACGTGCCGTCGTGCCGGGTGGCGGGCCGCGCCGGCTACGCCCTGGAGGGCACGAAACGCGGCGAGGCCCGCCACACCGACGGCTGGCACGACATGCACCTGCACGCGCGGGTCGCCGAGGCGCCGGGCGAAGCACCGCACTGAGCCGGCGTCCGCGGGCGGCGCCCTGTCACGACGACGAGTCGGGTCGGTCGCCGGCGACGGCGGCGGCGGTCATGAACTCGCCGGCCGGCCGCAGCCTGACCCGCAGCATCGACTCGGCGAGCGCGCTGGTGAGGCGCACGTCCAGCGGCCGGTTCGGGAACAGGTCCCGGCTGCGGGCGGCCGGGATCGTCGCGGGGTCCAGGCCGTCCCGCGCGGCGACGAGGAGACCGAGCTCGTGCCGGCTGACCGGCTGCGGACCGGCGATGTTGAGCACGCCGCGGTGGCTGCCGGCGGCGACCTCGAGCACCGCGGCGGCGAGGTCGTCGACGTGGACCGGCATCCTGATCTCGTCGGTGAACAGCGCCCCCTGGACCCGCCCGGACGCCAGGTCGTGGGTGAGGACCTCGTGCGCGCCGCGGCCGTCGCCGAGGATCGTCGAGGTCCGGACCAGCACCGCGTCCGGGTGGATCGCGGCGACCGCGGTCTCGGCGGCGGCCTTCGCCGCGCCGTACCGGTATGTCGGGTCCGGTAATGCGGTTTCGTCGTAGTGGATCTCGCGGCCGGAGAACACGGCGTCGCTGGACATGTGCACGAGCCGGATGCCGGCCCTGGCGGCGGCGACCGCGACGTGGGCGGCGCCGTCGGCGATCGACGCCCAGTCGCCGCGGTCCCTGCCTGCGGCCGTGTGGATGATGACGTCGGGGCGGGTGTCGCGCAGCAGTGCGTCGATCGCCGGCCGGTCGCGGATGTCGAGGCGCACGTCGCCGCCGTGGCCACGGTTGGCGAACCAGGTGCCGGTGACGGTCCATCCGCCGGCCGTCGCCTGCTCGTACACGCGCCGCCCGAGCGAACCGGTCGCGCCCGTCACCAGGAGTCTCCCCGTCATGGGATTCCTTCCGTGGATACTCCGGCCTTCGGGCCGGGGAGGAAACGGAACTCCTGCGGAGCAGGGCAGGGAACGCCGATCCGCCGCCAGGGCGGATGGGTGTTTGCCTGTGTGTCACCGCGAGGTTCACCATCCAGGCTGTTATCGTGTGGGCCGTGTCCAGGACGGTGAAGCGGGCGTTCAAGTACCGCTTCTACCCGTCCCCCCGGGCAGGCCGCCGAGCTTGCTCGGACGTTCGGGTGTGTCCGGCTGGTCTACAACCTGGCGTTGCAGGCCCGCAGCGAGGCGTGGACACTGCGCCGGGAACGGGTCAACTACCACGCCACCAGCGCGATGCTGACCGGCTGGAAGAAGACCGACGAGCTGGCGTTCCTCAACGAGGTCTCCTGCGTGCCGTTGCAGCAGGCGCTGCGCCACTTGCAGGTGGCGTTCACGAACTTCTGGGCCAAGCGTGCCAGGTATCCGACGTTCAAGTCCAGGAAGCGGTCGCGCCGCTCCGCGGAGTACACGACCAGCGCGTTCCGGTACCGCGACGGCCGGCTCACCCTGGCGAAGATGACTGAGCCCCTGGACATCGTGTGGTCCCGGCCGCTGCCTGAGGGAGCCTCGCCGTCCACGGTGACCGTGTCCCAGGACACCGCGGGCCGCTGGTTCGTGTCGCTGCTGTGCGACGACCGGGTCGAGCCGGTCCCGGCCACGGGTGCGGTCGGTGTCGACGCAGGGCTCAACAGCCTGCTCACCCTGTCCACCGGGGAGAAGATCACCAACCCGAAGCATGAGCGCCGCGACCGGGCCGCGCTCGCCCGAGCCCAACGCAACCTCGCCCGCAAGGAGCAGGGCTCCGCGAACCGGGCCAAGGCACGGCTGAAGGTCGCCCGCGTCCACGCCCGCATCACCGACCGCAGGCGTGACCACTTGCACAAACTGAGCACTCGGCTCGTTCGTGAAAACCAAACGATCGTGATCGAGGACCTGACGGTGCGCAACATGATCCGAGACCACCGCCTGGCCCGGGCCGTGTCCGACGCGGCCTGGCGACAGTTCCGCACCATGCTCGAATACAAGGCCCAATGGCACGGCCGCACCCTGGTCACGGTGGACCGCTGGTTCCCGTCGTCCAAACTGTGCTCGACCTGTGGTGCGCTCGCTGAACATATGCCGCTGCACGTACGGTCCTGGACCTGCCGGTGCGGGCAGACCCACGACCGCGACGTCAACGCGGCCCGCAACATCCTCGCGGAGGGGCTCTCCGTGATCGCCTGTGGAGGCGGTGTAAGACCTCAACGAGAATCCTCTCGGACGAGGCAGTCGCCGGTGAAGCAGGAACCCCCTGGGGCGACCCAGGAAATCCCCGCCCTTAGGGCGGGGAGGACTGTCAAGGGCATGGATCTTATGCGGGGCCGCGCGGGGTGGGTGCCCCGAACCACCTGGTGAGGTGGGTGTCGAGGTCCGCCTGGTCGTCGCCGGCCCACGCGACGTACCCGTCGGGGCGCAGCAGCACCGCCGGCACGTCGAGGGCGTCGCTGACGTCGGCGACGTGGTCGACGCGGTCCGTCCAGCCGCCGGTCGACAGCCCGCCCGTCTGGTCGAGCAGCAGTCCCCTGCCGGCGTGCGTCAGCTGGTACAGGCGGCCCTGTTTGAGCGGGACGTCCCGCAGCCGCCGGCCGACGAGGTCGTGGCCGCCGCCCAGGTCGTACCGGATGGAGATCGCGGTGATCTTCTCGATGAGGTGCCGGTTGACCTCCTCGAACTGCATCAATTCTGCCAGCAGCCGGCGCACCGCCTGCGGGCCCGGCTCCGTCCGCAGCAGTTCCATCTGCGCCCGGACGTTGTCCAGCACGTCCTCGGCGACCGGGTGCCGTTCCGCGTGGTACGTGTCGAGCAGCCCGTCCGGTGCCCATCCGGCGACGGCCGCGGCGAGCTTCCAGCCGAGGTTGACCGCGTCCTGGATGCCGAGGTTGAGTCCCTGCCCGCCGAGCGGCGGGTGGACGTGCGCGGCGTCACCGGCGAGGAACACCCGCCCGGCGCGGTACTGCTCGGCGTGCCGGGTGCCGTCGCCGAACCTCGACAGCCACCGCGGCGAGTGCACCCCGAAGTCGGTGCCGGCGAATACCTGCAACTGTTTCCGGAAATCCGCCAATGTCGGCGGCACGCTGCGGTCCTCGGCGACCCCGTCGGCGGGCACGACGACCCGGTACGGGCCACTGTCACCGGACCGTCCGAGCCCGAACCGCAGCTGCGTCCTGCGGACCTCCGCGACGATCCTGTGCACCGTCTCCGGCGGCGCGGTCACCTCCATCTCGCCCAGCAGCGTGTCGGCGCGGCTCGGCTCGCCCGGGAACGCGACCCCCAGCGCCCGGCGGACGGTGCTGCGCCCGCCGTCGCACCCGACGAGGTACCGCGCCCTGAGCCGGGCGCCGTCCGCGAGGTCGGCGGTGACCCCGTCCGCGTCCTGCGCCAGCCCGGCGACCTCACAGCCGCGCCTGATGTCGGCGCCGAGCGCTGTGGCGTGCTCGGCGAGGAGCCGTTCGGTGACCGGCTGCGGGATGCCGAGGACGTACCCGTGGGCGGTGTCCAGCGCCGGCGCCGGCTTCGTGATCCCGGCGAAGAACCCGCCGACCGGAACCTGCCGCCCGTTGTCGAGAAACCGTTCCAGCAATCCCCGCTGGTCCATCAGTTCGATGCTGCGCACGTGCAGCCCGAGCGCTTTCACGTACGCGGCCGGCTGCGGCTCCTTCTCCAGCACCACCACGTCGACGTCGTGCAGCCGCAGCTCGGCGGCGAGCATCAGCCCCGTCGGCCCGCCCCCGGCGATGATCACGTCACGCATGAAATCCCCCATTCCCCACGAATGGAGCATTCTGCTGCACACCCCGGGTCTTGCCGCAAGACCCGGGGTGCGATATACGTTAGAAGTGGCAGGGAGCGTGTTCTCCTTGCCTTTCTTCGTTTACCGGCCTTCTGTGGTTTCGCGCCGGGGATCGTTCGGGCCCGCCGACGATGGTCAGGTCAGGTGCCGCTCGATCCCGTCGGTCATCCGCCCGAACTCCGCGACTAGGTCGACGTCGTACCGTTCGGCGAGCACGAGCACCGACCACAGGCAGTCCGCCAGCTCATGCCCGAGCCGGTCCCGGGCGTCCGGGATCTCCCGCCGCCCGTCGACCGCCATGACGAGCTTGGCGAGGTCCCCGACGTCACCGACGAACCCCAGCGCCAGGTCCCCGGTCGTCCACGCACCCCGCCCGGCGGCGGTGTTGTGCTCGTCGTACATCGCGGCGATCTCAGCGGCACGTGCCTGCAACACCGAAAGGTCCATTGCCGGAAACTACATTCACGACCGCGGTTCCGGTTCCAGGACGTAGTGGCGCAGCATGACGGGTCCACCGTCGGCGGCGACCCGGTCCGCGTCCGTCGTGGCGACGTACCGCCAACCGGTCGCCTCGTAGAACGCTCTGACGGTCGCCGGCTAAACACCGTCGAGCAGATTGCCGCAGAGTTCGGTGTCACGCGGCCCACGATCTACCGGCACCTGGCGAAGTTGTCGAGCACTTCCGGGCGGCCATAGTGGGCTTGTGCTGGGCATACGCCGATGAACCCGCTGCGGGTGCGCGGAGGCTCGACACGCTCTCAGCTGCCTCTTCATTATCTCATGAGCACCTTGTTCAGCTACAATGGGTAGCGGCTTTCGGCCTATCCGGTGACCGCTATGGTGCGCGGCATGCTTACTGGCGAGGAGAAGTTCGTTCGTTCCGGACACGTTCGGTTGTGGACCGAGCGATTCGGTCGCCCTGATGACCCCACCGTCCTGTTGGTCATGGGCACCTCTACGCAGGGCATCGGCTGGCCCGATGAGCTTGTGGAAGCTCTCGTGAACAGCGGCCGGCAGGTGATCCGGTTCGATCACCGTGACACCGGCCGTTCCGACTCCGTCGATTTCACAACGCATCCGTACGCGCTCGCCGACATGGCAGGCGACACGGCCGCCGTTCTGGACGGTTACGGCGTCACGGCCGCGCATATCGTCGGGACGTCGTTGGGCGCGGCGATCGGGCAGTGGCTCGCCGTACATCAGCCGGCCCGCGTCCGCACGCTGACGGCAATGGCATCCTCTCCGATGGGGAACAATCCGGGCCCGGCGTGGGCCAAGGCGATGGCAGGCCAACCGGCTGCGGCCGACGAACTTCCGCCCCCGACGGCGCGATTCCTCAGCCACCTCATGGCCTTCGCGAAAGCACCTCGCACGACGGCACAGCAGCGCATTGACGCCGACGTACAGACCTGGCGAGCGCTCAACGGCGATGTCCTACCCTTCGATGAGCCCGCCGCGCGGCGGTTCGTCGAAGACTGCTACGCCAGGGCCAACAATCTCGCTGCCGCCTCGAACCACGATCTGGCCGGTCGGCGCTGGGACGACGACCGGCGAGCCTCCTTGTCCCGTATCACCGCCCCCGCGTTGGTCTTGCATGGCAGCGATGACCCGCTGTTCCCTCAAGCCCACGGTGAAGCCCTCGCGGCGCAGATCCCGGCGGCCCGCCTGGAGGTCGTGCCGGGAATGGGCCACCACCCGTTCTTCTCACCGGACCTCACCGAGCGGATCGCCGGCTCGATCATCCGCCACACGACCTACTTACGCAGGTAGCGGGCGGCGAAGATGGTGCGCTGGGCGCGGCCGACCTCGATCATCGCCTGGTAGGTGGGGTGGATCGCGTTGGTCCGGGTGAAGCGGCGCAGGATCGCCTCCGTGGAAGCGGTGCCGGCCCGGATCGCGGTCGCGTATTTGATCATCTGGTCGTACTGCTCGGCGATGACGTCCCACCGGATCGGCCGCGACAGCGCCGGCGTAAGCCATGGATAGGCGTCGGGTTCGCCGGCGGCCGGCCGGTAGAGCCGGACCATGTTGATCCGCTTGATCCTGGGGAGCAGGTCGAAGCCGAGCAGCCGGGTGATGCCGAAACCGACCTCGGACTGGCCGTGGGACACGACCAGGATGTCGTGATTCGTTGGCAGGCTCATCACCACGGACGGCGCACCCGTCCACCCGATCCGAATGGAGCAGATGTGGCATTGCAACGCACGGCAGTCAACCCGGTCGCGTGGTCGCTGGACCTGGGATTCAACCAGGGTGAGCTCGTCTCCGGCGAGACCAGGACCCTGTACTGCTCCGGGCAGACCGCGATGAGCGCCGACGGCCGGCCCCAGCACGACGGTGACATGGCCGCGCAGCTGGCGTTGAGCCTCGGCAACCTGGAGGCCGTGCTGGCCGAGGCCGGCATGTCCCTGGCGAACCTGGTCCGGCTCAACGTGTACACCACCGACGTCGACCTGCTGTTCCCGCACTACGGCGTCCTCGCGTCGCGGCTGGGGGCGGCGAAGGTGGCGCCTGCCACGACGATGCTCGGCGTGACCCGGCTGGCGATCCCCGGCCAGCTCGTCGAGCTGGAGGGCACCGCCGTCGCCTGACGCGGCTGATCCGTTCCGGCTGCCCGCGCAGGAGTAGCTGGGACGGGCGCTAACCGCCGCTGATGACGTTCCCGCCGAGTCCGGACCGGGATGTCGGCTGGCCGACGAGTTCGACCAGCACCTCGTCCCGGCAGTCGTCGCCGAACACGGCGGTGACTGCGTCGGTGAACGCCGACACCAGCCGCGCGACGACGCCGTCCGCGTCCGGCCGGGCGAACACCTCCTCACGCATGCCGAAGGTGACCGAGGGCGCGGCGGTGGCGATCGACACCCCGCCGCGGGCCCAGCGTCCGGCGGGGATGCCGATGAGCCTGACGTCCACCGAACGCCGGGCCCACTCGCCGTACACGGACACGACGGCGTCGGTGAGTGCCGTGATGAGGCCGGGTTCCCGGCCGGCGAGGTCGGTTTCGAGGGCGTAGAGCGTCACGTGGGGCATCGGCGGCTCCTTGATGTCGGGACAGATGCCGGACAGCACGACCGGAGAGCATAGGTGTGCCCAGTGCCGGGCCGGGTCATGGGCGCTGCTCGCCGGCCCACAGCAGGTCGGTGACGACGAACGCCGGCAGTGCCAGGCCGGCCGCCGACGTGACCTGGAACGTGCCGCCGCGGGATTGCGGGATCCAGCCTGCTCGTAATCCGTGCTCGATGAGCGCGCGGACGTCGGCCGCACCCGGGTACGGGTACTCGTCCTCGGCCGTGGCACGTTGGCGGCGCACGATCAGGTCCGCCTGCAGCGCGCAGCTGGTCCGGCCGGCGCCCCACACGCGGATGCGGATGCACCGGTGCTGGCGGCCGTCCGGGCCGGGCGCGGCACGGATCTGCGCCGTCCACGTGTACTCCAGGTCGTCGATGTGCAGTTTCCGCAGCCTCGACCTCATCCGCGCATGATCCCATCCGGCTCTGCAGGCCGCCGCCGGTTATCGCGTTGGCGGCGGTTTCGCCGGTACGGGCTGTGGCAGGCTGTCCGGGTGCAGGACGACGACCTGACCGCGTCCGGGTTGCATCCGCTGCTCGCCGCCCGGTGGAGCCCGACGGCGTTCGACCCGGCGCTCGGGCAAGCGGTCGCGCACATGACCGTCCAGGCGCAGTCGCTGGGGCTGTTCGTCCGGCAGTTCCGCGCGTTCGACCGTGACGCCGTGGCCGGTGGACCGACGCGACGCCGGTGACTTCATCGTCGACATCACTCCCCTGCCGCTCCCCCGGGACGTGCCGGGCCACGTCAGCCGGCCCGACGAGCTCGGCCTCCCGGACCTGCGGTTACCGGAGCCGCCGCAGCGGACCGGGCGGGTCCTCCCCCGCACCGCCGATGCCGCTGGTGACCTGCACGACGGGTTCCGTCAGGTCGGTGCCGGGCCGGCCGCGGTGCGCCTGGAGGCGTTCTGGCCCGGGCTCGGCCTCGGCACGTACCGGCCGTACGACAGGCGGCAGCGGACCTTCGCCCATTTTCAGGCGTACCCGCTGCACACGCTGCCGCTGCTGAACGAGGCGTCGTTCACCGGCAACTTCTCCTGGTTCGGCGACCCGGCGATCCCCTCGACTACCGCACCGCGGTGACCCACCCGATCGCGGCGGCCCTGGCCTTGGACGGTCTGTCGCTGCCGGCGGACTTCGTCGCGCCCATCACCCGCGCGAACCTGCACCGCTTCCTGGACCGCGAAGGGCTCCACGCCTGCCGGACCGACGTGACCGGGCCGCCCGACGGCACCCCCGTGGTGCCGCGCCGCGACGACGTGTACTGGTGCGCGCCGACCGTGGAGCTGTTCGCCTACCGGTTCCTCGTCGAGGCGCGGCTCGTCACCGCGATCGACGAGCAGCGCCGCGCCGGTGACCTCGACCCGGAGCAGCTCGCGTACCTCACCCACTACGTCCGGCGCTGATCGTCACCCGGGGGCGAGGACGCAGAACTCGTTGCCTTCCGGGTCGGTGAGGACGGTCCATGAGACGTCGCCCTGCCCGACGTCGGCGGGAGCAGCGCCCAGCGCCTGCAGGCGGGCCACCTCTGCCTGCTGGGTGTCGCCGAGGTACGGCACGACGTCGAGGTGCGCCCGGTGCCGGACGCCTGGCAGGTGGGGTGTGCGGGCGAACTCCAGGTACGGCCCGCTGCCCTTCGCCGAGCGCAGCAGCGCACGGTCGCTGGTCGCCTCGTGCACGGTCCAGCCCATCGCCGCGCCCCAGAAGCGGGCCATGACGTGCGGGTCGGCGCAGTCGACGACGATCACGCCGATCGGCCCGGTGCCCTGGTACAGCTGCCGGGGCTGCAGGACGCAGAACACGTTGCCTTCCGGGTCCGCCAGCACCGTCCGCCGCCCGTCCTCCTGCCCCACGCCGGCGGGCGTCGCACCGATTTCCTGCAGGTGTGCGACCAGTTGCAGGTAATGGGCGTCGGAGGTGGTGGCGAGTTCGAGATGCGCGCGGTAGCGCACGGTCGAGGGGTCCGGGACGGCGATGGCGTCGACGCTGACGGGCGCGTCGGGGTCGGTCCAGTCGAAGTCTTCGGGTGCTGCGCTGGTCGCGCCGTTCCCGCCGCGGGCGACCCAGCCGAGCGCCGCCGCCCAGAACCGGCCGAGCGCCGCGTCGTCGCGCGCCTTCAGGTTCACCTGGACGAGTCGCAGCGCCACGTCGCCCACCCTATTGCAAGTCCCGGGGGACTACTGGCTGGGCATGGACCAGTGGGGGGCCGACGGTCCAGCCGAGGAATCGGCGGGCGTTGTGGCCACCGACGGTGCCATGACTGGTGAACCGGCCGCCGGCGACGACGTGCGCCAGCCCCGATGCGCAGTTGGCCGGAGGCGATCCCCGCGATCACGTCCTCCCACTGGGCGGCCTTCACCCGGGCGCGGGCCTGCACCTGGGGGTCGGCCGAGTGGACCGCGGTGTCGACGGCGCGCCGCAACCGCCCGAACGCGTATGCCGGGGAAGCCGTGAACCGGCCCTCGTTCGGCACACGACCTGCCCCGACAGCTGACGGACTTGGAAGCGGGACTCGAACCCGCGCCCTCCCGGCTATCAGCCGGGTGATCTACCGCTGATCTACGTGGCCTGGCTCTGCGTCCGCGATCTCATTGTTTCCGGCGGAATCGGCCAGACCGGTCAGATCGACGAGGCCGCCCGCTGCGACGTGGACCTGCCGGGTCGTGGCAATCGCTCCTGCTCGTTCGCGCCACCGCCGGTCGTGGGTGACGGTGAGCACGGCGCCGGTGTAGTCGCGCAGTGCGTCCTCCAGCTGTTCGAGGAGTTCGGGGGCCAGGTGGTTGGTGGGCTCGTCGAGCAGGAGCACGTCGCTGGGGCGGGTGACGGCGAGCGCGACTTCGAGGCGGCGGCGCTGCCCGACCGACAGCTGCGCGACCTGCCGGTGCAGGTCGTCTGGGCGGAACAGGCCGAGCCGCAGCAGGTCGTCGGCGGCGTCGTCCCGGTAGGTACCGGTGGCGGCGGCGAAGGCGTCGAGGAGCGTTGCCCGGGAGCCGGTCGTGATGTCCTGCCGTAGCCGGGCGACGCGGATGCCGGGTCGTTGCCAGACGGTCCCCCGCTGTGGTGTGAGCTCGCCCGCCAGGACGTTGAGCAGCGTCGTCTTCCCGGCGCCGTTGGGTCCGGAGATCAGCAGCCGGTCCCCGGGCGACACGTCGAGCGCGTCCAGCCGCAGCCTCGGCCCGTCGCCGCCGAGGCGGACGCCTTCCGCCCGGATCAGGACGGCGTTCTCGTCGGCGGACGGGGCCGCCGGCTCGGTGAAGGCGGGTGTGAACCGGAGCGGGTCGGCGGGGCGCGGGGCGGGGTCGGCGTGCAGCCGGGTGACCCGTTCCTTCGCCATCCGGACACGTCCCATCGCGCCGTGGTCCCGGGCGCGTGCCCGGAAGGCGCCGTGGCCGAAGGACCTACGTTCCAGCTTTCGTGGGATCGCGTCGAGCCGGGAGGCGTTGGCGGCGACGATTGCCTGCTGGCGCGTGAGGTCCTGCCGCCACTGCTCGTACTCCTCCAGCAGCCGGCGCCGTTCGCTCGCCCGCGCGGTGAGGTATCCGGCGTAGCCGTCGCCGTATCGGCGCAGCGCGCCGTCCTCGACGTGCACGATGCCGGTCGCGAGACGGTCCAGCAGCGCGCGGTCGTGGGTGACGACGACCAGTGCGCCGCGGTGCGCGGCCAGGCGGTCCTCCAGCCACGTGATGCCGGCGTCGTCGAGATCGTTGGTCGGTTCGTCGAGCAGCAGCAGCTCCGCTTCGGACGCCAGTGCGGCGGCGAGCGCGAGCCGTGCCCGCTCGCCGCCGGAGAGCGTGTGCACGGGCCGGGACCGGTCGAGGCCGCCGAGCCCGAGCCGGTCGAGGCCCGCGTCCACCCTCTGGTCGAGCTGGTACCCGTCGCGGGCCTCGAAGCGGTCGATGGCGGCGCTGAGCCGCGCGAGCAGTGCTTCCCGCTCGTCGGGGCCCGCGAGTGCCAGCCGTTCGGCGGCCCGCTGTGTCTCGGCCTCGAGCTCACGGACGTCGGCGAGCAGGTCGAGCGCGTCCGCGACGGTCGCAGCAGGCCGGAACCGGGGCTGTTGTTCGGCGTACGCGACACCGCCGGGCAGTTCGACTGCCTGTTCACCGGCGGTCAGCCGCACGGTGCCGGCGAGGACGCGCAGCAGTGTCGACTTGCCGGCGCCGTTGTCGCCGATCACCGCGATCCGCTCGGCCGGGCCGACCACGAGATCGATCTCGGCGAGGACGACCCGGTCGGCGAACCGGACGGTCCCGCCGCGGATGGCGCACACCCGGTGCGGCCGCGCTGCCGGCGCCTGCGGCTGGGACAGGGAATCAGGAGAGTGGGTCACGGGAGCTCCTCCCCGCGACACGCGCAGGTGACCAGACCTGCCGTCGCGGGACACGTGCCTCTTCGAGCACATGGATGTACGGGGAACCTCGCGCGGACAGCGATGTGGCTGGCGAGCGCGCATAGGACCCACCGCGGAGAAACCTCGACGGTGTCCCGTACTAGAGCCTCAGCCTACCCACGACGACGAGCGTACCAGCGACCCGCTGTACGGGCGTCGCTGTTTCTGCGTCCCCGGGGTCAGGCAGGAAGCCGGTCGGGTCGGATGACGATGGTGCTGACGGTGCCGTCGCCCCACACGGTGGTGTTGAGCAGAGCCTGGTGGTCCAGGGACAGCATGGTGAACTCGGGCACGAAGCGTTCGGTGTACAGGCCCGCGAAGGAGCTGCCCAGGGCGGTGACTTCGCTGCCGGCGAGGTCCCACTCGTCGGCCAGCCGGACGCGGACCCAGGCGGTCTCCGGTTCGACGGACTCCGGGTCGCGGTAGTCGACGGCGAGCAGGAACTCGCGCTGGGCGTCGATGAGGTCGTACTCGGTGGCCATGCGCCACCATCCGGCGTTGACCTTGGCGGGCAGGTCGGGGTCGTCGACGCCGACGATCTCGTCGGGGTTGGCGTCGAACCTTCCGTGCTCCTCCCGGCAACTGGCCGGTGAGTAGTACGGCGGTGGGGACGGCAGCGGCAGGTTGACCTCTCCGTTCACCCGTTCCATGAACTCGAGTCCGGCTCGGGCGAGGTCCGCCGCAAGGGCGGCGTCGGTGATGGCCACGGCGGGATGCTAGCCGTCAAGGCATCGATGCGTGCGGCGGGGAGGCCGGGCGGTTGCGGCCGCGCGTCGCCTCAGACACTCCTCGCGGCCGTCACCCAGGGCACCGCGGCGACCACGGCCGCCGCTCGCGCTCCGACCCGCCGTCGCGCACATAACGGTGATTATGGTGTATGGCCGTGGCGGGTAATTATCGAATTATCGGTAACTGCAATACGGTAATTCGGCGTGTTGCGGGGCGCGGAGTTCTGGGCAACCCCTACGCTCATCGGTGTGAGGGCGCAGCGCGGTGAGTCCGGGGAGGGTCGCGTGAGCAGAGCGGTGCAGGAACCGGTGACCGAAACAGTCAGCGGCACGGTCAGCGGCACGGTGAACGTCACGCTGGACGAGTGGGCGTCCGACGCCGAAGAACGGCCCTGCGCGCACTGCCAGCGGCCGGTGCCGCAGCGCAACTCGGTGGGGCGGCCGTTCCGGTACTGCCGCGACAACGACAACGCGTGCCAGAAGGCGGCCCGCAACGCCCGGCTGCGGCACCGCGCCTCACCCGGCCTGAGCGGGCAGGTCGCACGGGCGTTCGAGGTCGCCGAACGGCTCGACCAGGTCGTGGAGACGCTCGTGGAGGCGCTGCACGCCGAACTGTCCCCGGCCGGTGTGGAGCGGCAGATCGCGCAGGCCAGAGCCGACGCCGCCGCGACGGTCCTGACCGCGCACGCCGAACGCGACGACGCCCGCGCCGCCGCGCAGCACGCCCAGGCGGCCGCGACGACCGCCGAACAGCATGCGAAGACCGTCCAGGAGCAGGCCGACGCCGCGGTCAGCGCCGCACACGCCGAGCGTGACGCCGCCCGTACCGACGCCGACAACGCCAGACGGGAAGCCGCCGCCGCCAGGAAGGACGCCGAAGATACCGCCGCCGCGGCCCGGGCCGCGGTCGAGGAGGCCAGGGTGCAGGTCGCGGAGGCCACCGCGGCGGCGCAGCGGCAGGTCGAGGCGGCGGAGCGGGTCGCGCGGGACGCCGACGCCGCGGCCGGGGTCGCGGCCGTCGAACGTGACGCCGCCCGCCGGGAGGCGGCGACCGAGGCGGCGTTGCGGGCGGAGGCGTACCGGGAACGTGACACGGCCCGCGCCGCCGCGGCGACCGCCACCCGGGACCGTGAGGCCCTCGAACGGACCCTGGACAGCCGCGCGGAGGAGATGACCCGGCTGCGGCGGCGCCTCGACTCGGCGCACGAACGCGCGGAGCGGCTGCAGGAGGAGACCGCCGGGCTGCAGGGTGAAATCCGCCGGCTCGAGGGTGAGCTGGACCGGGCGAGGGACCGCGCCGAAGACCTCCGCGGGCAGCTCACCCGGGCCGTGGAACGCGAGGTCGAGGCCCAGCGGCAGGTGCAGGCGCAGCTGGCGACGCTCACCGGTGCGCTGGCGCAACTGACCGGTTCCCGTCAACCAGAGGCGTCACCTGCCGAAATTCCGGGTGGTGAGACGCGCCACGGCGACGCCAAACTGGTCGATCATGCAAACCCAACGTAAAATAACCGTACCGACCCGGCGACTGGACTACCGCCATACCCGGAAGGTCGTGTAATCTGCCCGCCCGCAGTGGGAATCGTCAGACCACCCGGTGTCGTTGGTTACAACGAAGCGCAACACGATTCGAAGGGGAAGACCGACCATGGGCGAGCGCATGCTGCGCGGCAGCCGTCTCGGAGCCGTCAGCTACGAGTCCGACCGCAACACCGAGCTGGCCCCGCGTCAGACCCGAGAATACCTGTGCGCCAAGGGGCACCAGTTCGAGGTGCCGTTCGCCGTCGACGCTGAGGTCCCGATGACCTGGGAGTGCAAGTTCGACGGCAGCGTCGCCCGGCTCGTCGACGGCAACGAGCCGGAGGCGAAGAAGGCGAAGCCGCCGCGGACTCACTGGGACATGCTGCTGGAGCGGCGCTCGATCGCGGAGCTCGAGGACATCCTCAACGAGCGCCTCGAAGAGGTCCGCCACCGCCGCGGCCGTTCCGCGTAAGGGACATCCGCATCAGCACACCGGACAGCACGCACGCCCCGGCGGTCGACGACCGCCGGGGCGCTCTGCGTGCGGACTGCGCGAACTGTTTCGGGCTGTGCTGCGTCGCGCCGGCGTTCGCCAGGTCCGCGGATTTCGCGATCGACAAACCCGCCGGGCACGCCTGCCCGAACCTCGGCGCCACGTTCGGCTGCGGCATCCACACCGACCTGCGGCAGCGCGGGTTCGCCGGCTGCACCGTCTACGACTGTTTCGGCGCCGGGCAGAAGGTCGCGCAGGTGACGTTCGCCGGCCGTGACTGGCGGCAGGACCCGCGGTCCGCGCCGCTCATGTTCGACGTGTTCGCGACCATGCGCCACCTGCATGAGCTGCTGTGGTACCTGTCGGAGGCCCGGGACCTGCCGGCTGCCGCGCCCGTGCACGCGGACCTCGACGCCGCCCTCACCACGATCCGTGGGCTCACCGACCTGCCGGCCGCACAGCTCGCCGGCGTCGACGTCGACGCCCACCGGACCCGGGTGGTGCCGTTGCTGCGCCGCGCCGGTGAGCTCGCCAGGGCGCAGCATCAGCGTGGGCGGCAGCCGTTCCAGGGCAGGCACCTCGTCGGGAAGGACCTGCGCCGCACCGACCTGCGCGGCGCGGACCTGCGCGGGGCGATCGCCGTCGGTGCTGACCTCCGCGGCGCCGACCTGAGCGGCGCGGACGTGACCGGCGCGGATCTGCGGGGCGCCGACCTGCGCGGCGCGGACCTGCGTCAGGCGCTGTTCCTGATCCAGTCGCAGCTGGACGCCGCCCGTGGTGACGCCACGACCCGGCTGCCGGCGACCCTCACCCGGCCGGGCCACTGGACCGCGTCGCCTCCGCGTCCCCGGTCCGACGGTCAGCCGGCCCCGACGCCTGGTTCGAAGCCTGGTTCGAAGCCTGGTTCGACGCCTGGTTCGACGCCTGGTTCGACGCCTGGTTCGAAGCCGGGCCAGCGGCAGGGTCCGCGGTCAGGGCGTCGCTGACCGTTTCGTACACCGGGATCCTGCCGGTGAGCCCGACCGTGTCCAGCAACCTCGCGAGGAACGGTGTCGGCGCCGCCAGCCGCAGGTGACCGCCCCCGGCGACGCACCGGTTGTGGCTGTACGCGAACGTGCCGAGCCCGACCGAGTCGCAGAAGTCGACGTCGCCGAGGTCCACCACGACGCTGAACCTGCCGCGGTCCAGCGCGCCGTGCATCGCCGCACGCAGTTGCGGGGCGGAGTCGATGTCCAGAGCGCCGCGCAGCGTCACGAGCACGACACCGCCGGCACAGTCCGTCACTGCAACATCCATACCCCGATCCTGCCCCGGAACGCTCCGGCGCGCAGGACAGCGAGTGCGGCACCGGCCCCACCAGGGCGTTGTCCGGCCTGGTGGGATCCCGGAGTCCACGGGCGGGTACGGTCACCCGGTGCTCGCCCGGCTGCTCACCGCCGCGGTCCTGGCGCGGACCGCTGAGGCGGGCGCCACGGTCGTGCTGCTCCTCGCCTCCGTCCAGCGTTTCGGTGGCCCGGCGACCGGCGCGTCGGTCCTCGCGGCGCTGCTGGTCCCGCACGTGGTCGCCGGACCGGTCGTCGGTCTCGTCACCGACCGGGCGCGCCGGCCCCGGCTCGTGCACGCGGGGTTCGCGGCGGTGTTCGGGCTGGCTCTCGGCGGTGTGCTGCTGCTGACGGGGGTGGCGCCGCTGCCGGTCGTGCTGGCCCTGGCCGTCGTCGCCGGCACGTGCGGTCCGATGATCTTCGGCGGTCTGTCGAGTCGCGTCGATGATGTGGTACCGGCAGCGCGCCGCCCGCATGCCCGTGGCCTGGACGCGGCGACGTACAACGTGGCGGAGATCGCGGGCCCCGCGGCGGGCGCGTTGCTGGTGGCGGTGTTCGGCGTCCCGGTCGCCGCGGTGACCCTGTCGGCGGCGTGCCTGCTCGCGGCGGCCACGCTGCTGACCGTCGCCCCGGCCGCCACGGAGGCCACCGCATCCACACCCGGGCCCGAATCCGCCGCGCCCATTCCCGCGTTCAGCGCTCCCGCTGCCGCCGTCCCCGTTTCCGGTCCTTCCGTGCCTGGCGCACCGGAAGGTGCGGGTGCCGGACTGCGTGGGGCCGGCCCGGACAGCGTGGGTTCCGGCGAGCGGAAGCCGGGGCTTCGGGACGGGTTGGCGGCGATGGTGCGGAGCCGGCCGCTGCTGGCGGTGACGGCGGCGACCGCTGTCGCCTCGTACGCGGCGGGCATGATCACGCCGGTGGCGGTGGTGCTGGGTGTGGCGGCCGGGCGGCCGGCCGGTGGTGGACTGCTGGTGACGGCATTGGGGGTGGGGGCGTTGTGCGGGTCGTTGCTGGTGGCGCGGTTCCCGCTGCGGGTGCCGGCGCACCGGGTGGTCCTCGCGTGTCTCGTCGGGGTCGGGGCGGCGCTCGCCGGTGCCGCCGCTGTGGTGGTGGCGGGGGCGCCGTGGGCGGTGCTGGTCGGGGTGTTCGCGGTGACGGGTGTGATCGACGGGCCGCTGCTGTCGTCGGTGTTGGAGGTCCGGTCGCGGGAGGCGCCGCCGGGGACCCGGACGCAGGTGTTCACGCTGGGGGCGGGGATCAAGCTGACGGCGGCGTCGGTGGGGGCGGCGACGTTCACGCTGCTGGCGGGTGCGTCGCCGGCGGTGCTGGTCGGTGTGTTGGCCGCGGGGCACGTGGCGGCCGCGGTGCTGGGTGTGGTGCTGCTGCGGACCGGTCGTGCCGCCTCGGTTCGACGGCGGTGACCGGGCCAGGCTGCCGGAGCGGGTTTGCCCGAGCTGTCATCAGCGGCGGGGTGGAGACGCCGGCGGGCGGCGCCCCGGGTGATGGGGTGCCGCCCGCCGTGTTGTGCCGCTGTGGTCAGCGGTGGTGGTGCCGGCCGCCGTAGACGTGGGCGACGAGCAGGTACTTGCCCTTGTTGCCGATCCGGTAGCAGTCGCTGTCGTCCCAGCGGTCGCGGACCTCGCCGATCCAGCCGGCGAAGTTGCAGGCCTTCTTGTTCGGGTAGGTCTTCACGGCCCAGGAGCGGACCCACCGGTTGTCGCGGCGGTGGCCGTCCCAGTTGCCGTTCCAGCTGCCGTTGCCGTTGCCGTTGTCCCAGCCGCCGGGGCCGTGGTGGTTACCGCCCTGGTTGTTCCCGCCGCCCTGGTTGCCGCCGCCCTGGTTGTTGCCCCCGCCGTTGTGGTTGCCGGGCCCGCCGCCGGGGCCGGGCTGGACGGCGGTGGTGGTGTTGTCGGCGGACGGTGCGGCCGAGGCGGTGGTGGCGCCCATGCCGAGGACCGCGCCGGCGGCCAACGTCATGCCCGCCAGGGCCAGGAACCGCTGTGTGGTGTTGCGCATCTTTGACTCCCCCTCATGTCGTGATGACGCGGTAACACTATGTAGTTGAAAGCCGCAAAATGCGCAAAACGCGTCATCCTTTCAGTCAAAGGCTGGAGGACTTTAGGGCAGCCCGTGACGCCTGCCGGCGCGACTCGTTCACCGGACGAACCGGTACAGGAGCGACACAAACGAAACAGCGCCGCCCTACGCGAGCGGGAACTCCAGGACGGCCCCGCCGGCGGTGAACGGATCCCGGCCGGTGACGGTGAACCCGGCCCGCGTGTACGTGCGCAGCGCCGCGGTGTTCCCGGCGGCGATCTCCAGCTCGACCCGGCGGCTGCCCTGCCCGCGGGCCCATCCGGTGACGGCGACGACGAGCCGCCCGGCGACCCCGCGGCCACGGGCGGCGGGGCACACCCACATGCTGATCAGGTGCGTGACGTCCGGCGCGCCGGGTGTGATCCACCCGCACGCGATCCCGACGGGGTCGGGGCCGTCGAACGCCGCGAAGTAGCTGCCGTGCCGTGGCCAGTCCCGCCATTCGGCCTCGGACCGGGCCGCTTCCCGCAGGTGGCTGCTGGCGAACGCGCCCGGGCTGTCCAGCAGCGCCGCGAGCCGCAGCCGCCGTTTCAGCTGCCAGTCGTCGCCGGCGAGCTGCCGGGTGTCGAAGCGGCGGGTCACCGTTGGACCATGCCGATTCGCCCGCCGGGACACAACTGGGATTTACCGCGCTGCGTGGTCGGTGTCCAGCTGCTCCACGACGGGCCGGACGACGTCGTCGAGGTGCCGGACGAGGACGGTGACGGCGCGTTCGGCGGCGGCGTCGATGTGCCGGTTCTCCGTCGGCAGCGGCAGCCCGTCCAGTGGCAGCGGCGTCTCCAGCAGCAGGGTGCCGCGCAGGTGCGGGTGCCGGGACAGGTCCTGCGCGGACGGCTGCACGAACTGCCCGAACAGTTCCGGCCAGCCGCGCCACCCGCGGTCCCGCCACCACGTCCGGGACGCGGTCAGCGGCGCCGGCAGCGGCGACACCAGCTCGACGCGGGCGGTGAGCCCACCGTCGAACGGGTTCCGCACGCATGTCGCGGACAGGACCCGCCGGTGCCACCGCACGTACCCGGGGTCCAGCAGCGGCGGGGTGGCGGCGGTCCAGGCGGCGCACGCGAACCCGACGGGGGCGATGTCGCCGATGGTGCCGGCGAAGTCCGCGGCCCGGTCCCGGACGGCGGTGAGGTACCGGTCCCGGTCGCGGTCGAGCCAGAACGTCTTCACGTAGCCGACGGTAGCCCGTCCACGATCGGTCCGTGCCCCGACCGGCCAGGACCCGGCCACGACCCCGGGCCACGACCCGGCCACGACCCGGCCAGGACCCGGCCACGACCCCGGGCCACGACCCGGCCAGGACCCGGCCACGACCCCGGGCCACGACCCTGACGGTTCAGCAGGCGGTCAGGGCGTGAGGACGGCGGCGGCGACGGCCCTGCGCAGCGCCGGGGTGCACAGCAGGTCGGTGTTGTCGACGTACTGGTCGATCCCGCCGACGGGTGGCAGCGCCCGCAGCGTGGGGTCGCTGATCGCGTCGCGGAGCGCGGCCGCGTACCGTCCGGCGTCGATCACCTCGTACGGCCGGTCGTGGAACTGGCGGCGGGTCGCGTCGACCGCCGCGGACAGCCCGAGCGTGTTCTGGATCCGGCCGCTCGTCTCGTACGCGCCGCACAGGTCTTCGACGCTGTCGCCGGTGAGCCGGCTGTACGCGGTGCCGAGCCACTTGCTGTACGGCGGGTACCGGCGGGCCTGTAGGAGCCTGAGCCGTATCACCGCCCGGCGCAGCCGCGCCGTCACGATCCGCGCCCCGACCGGGTCGCCGGCTTCGACGGCCCGCGCCGGGAACGCCTCCTCCTGCGCGATGTGTGTCCACTGGGCGGCGAGCACGTACCGCCACACGTCGTCCGGGTACCACGTCACCCGCGCCCGCAGCCGCGTCAACCGGCCGTGGTCGTCGTGGTAGACGGCGCCGCCGACGGTTTCGGCGAACACCTGGGTGGGGGTGGCGAGCCAGTCCAGCAGGGTCCCGGTGAACGGCGCCCCGAACTGTGCGACGGTCCACGCGTCGACGGTGGTGACGTCGACGCGGTGGTCGACGGGCCCGTCGGTGGCGGTCATGACCCGCACCCGCGCGTCCGGTGGCGTGAAGTGCGTCGGCCAGCCGAGGACCTGCCGTGGCAGCCGCTGCCGGAGCATGCCGGTGATGGCGGCGCCGTGCCGGTCGGCGTCGGCGGGGTCGAGCAGCAGGGTGAGCCGCGGCCCCCAGTCGTGGTCGGTGGAGCGGGGCGTGTCGTAGCCGAGGACGTCGGAGCCGGGTCCGATCCGCGCCGCGGCGTGCGGCAGCCCCGGGTAGTACGCGTCGAGCAGCGGCCGGACCGCGTCGGTGTAGAACACCTCGCACAACCGGACCCCGGGCAGGAACGCCGGGGTCGACACGGGGGTCGACGCCGGGGGTAATTCCGGGGTCACAGGACGACGGCCGGGTGCCGCGGGTCGTCGGCGCGGACGACGACGTCGGCGTGTTCGTGTGGCATGGCTTCGTCGTTGTACCGCTGGAACGCCGGCAACGTCCACTGCATTTCCGGTGGGGTGCGGCGGGCGAGCGCGGCCGCGGTCTGCGTGAGGTGGACGGTGAGGTCGAAGTCGAGGCCGGCGCCGAGCAGCATCGTGCCGGACACGACGACGACCGTGCCGGCGGGCAGGTCCAGGTAGGGGGCGCGGGTCGCCCGGTCGGTGACGGGGTCCCACAGTGACGGCAGGACCCGTCCGGTGCCGCCGGGCGCGGCGGGGGTGAGGACTTCCCGGGTGATGGCGCGCAGGTCGAGCCAGTCCTCGTAGTACGCGTCGGGGTTGGTGCGGCCCCGTTCGAGCCGCAGCGACGCCTGCCGCAGGAACCCGCCGGCGGGGATGTGGACGGCGTGCCCGCCGTCGCCGTGGACGGCGTCGACGATCCGCCCGGCGAGGACGTCGGGGGCGGCGGTGGGTGCGCCGTCGACCGCGACCCGGGTCGCGCCGGCACGCACGATCCGCGCGGCGATGTCGGACGCGAGCCCCCCGACGGTGACCGGCCGGGCCTTCACGACCCACCCAGAACTGCGGCGGTCACGGCGTGTGGTGGCGGTGCTGCGGGTCGATCACGTCACCTTCGATGACCTCACCCTGCAGCACCTCCCCGCCGCCCGCCTGCGTCGGGACCGGCCCCGGGTCGGCGCGGGTCGCTTTCACGATCCTGGGCCCGAACAGGTCACCGGCCGCGGCGGCGGAGATCCGCGACTCGGTCGCCTGCCGGATCCGCCGGCCGGTGAACGCCCGCACCGGCGGGATCAGCAGCAGCAGCCCGACGGTGTCGGTGATGAATCCGGGCGCGAGCAGCAGCAGCGCCGCCGCGAGCCCCGCGACCCCGGTCCCGGCGTCACCGCCGGGTGGCCGGCCGTCACTCACCGCGGTCCGCAGCCGCTGCCACGCCCGGACCCCCTCACGTTTCAGCAGCACCCCACCGAGGACGGTGGTCACGACGCCGGCGAGGACCGCGACCCACCAGCCGACGGCGTGCGCGACGAGCACGAACACGACGATCTCGACGATCACCAGCAGGAACGCTCCGGCGGCGGCGAAGCCCAGCTTCCGCATGAACGCTCCTCAGCCGCCTTGCCGGGCGTCGGCGCGGGCGTCGCGGGGTCCGCCGCCGGCGACACCACGGCGCAGCGCCGCCCACCGGTGCGACGCCCCCCACACGGTCACCAGCCACAACGCTTCCCGGACGATGTTGGAGCTCATCTTCGAGTGCCCGCGTTGCCGTTCCGCGAACGTGATCGGGACCTCCTGCACCCGGAACCCGTTGCGGTAGGCGCGCCACGCGAGGTCGACCTGGAAGCAGTACCCCTGCGACGCGATCGACCCGATGTCGATCTTGTCGAGGACGGGGACGCGGTACGCACGGTACCCGCCGGTCGCGTCCCGCAACGGCATGCCGAGCGCCGTCCGCACGTACAGGTTCCCGCTGCGGGAGATCAGGTGCCGGTGCCACGGCCACCCGACCGTCTTGCCGCCCTTCACGTACCGGGACCCGAGGACCACGTCCGCGTCCCGCAACGCGTCCAGAAGCCTCGGCAGTTCCTCCGGGGCGTGGGACCCGTCGGCGTCCATCTCCACGACGGCGTCGTAGCCGTGGTCGGTCCCCCACGCGAACCCCGCCAGGTACGCCGCGCCGAGCCCCTGCTTCCCCGGCCGGTGCAGCACGTGCACACCCGGGTCGGCGCCGGCGAGCTCGTCGGCGATACGGCCGGTCCCGTCGGGGCTGTTGTCGTCGGCGATGAGCACGTCGACGCCGGGGGTGGCGGCACGGACCCGTTCCACGATCGGCCGGATGTTGTCGGCCTCGTTGTAGGTGGGGATGATGACGAGGACCCTACCGACCCCAGGGTATTCGTTCACGCGTCCTCCTCGGTCGGTGATGCCGGGTGCTGCCGGATGCGTCTGCGGACGGCGGCGGCGGCCACCAACGCCCCGATACCCAGCATCACGATCACATATTCGGGTCCGGCGCCGACCGTGGTCGCGACCGTCCGCCCCGACCCGAGGTGCAGCTCCCGCATGATCACGGCGCCGGCGTTGAACCGGGTCTCGTCGCTGGTCCCGCCGGACGGGTCCGCGAACGCGGAGATCCCGACGGTCGACGCCATCAACGCGTCCCGCCCGTGCTCCACCGCCCGCAACCGGACCATGGCGAGCTGCTGCCGGGCCTCGGCCTCGTCGAACGTCGCGTTGTTCGTCTGCACGGCGAGCAGCTGCGCACCGCCGGTGACGGTGTCGCGGACGAGCCCGTCGTAGGCGACCTCGAAGCAGATGACGTCACCGACGACGGCGGGCCCGACCCGCAGGACACCCGGCGTGTGACCGGGCGTCATGTCGGAGACCCGGTCGACCTCCTTGCTGACGATCCGGGCGATGTCCCGCAGCGGCATCGTCTCCGCGAACGGCACCGGATGCCGTTTCGTGTACCGGGCGGACACGCCACCCTGCCGCGGGTTCCCGGCCGCGTCGACGTCGGGTTCCCAGACGAGACCGGCGTTCTCGACACCGACGGCCGGGTCGGACAGGACCGCACCGACGAGGATCGGGACACCGACGGCGCGGGCGGCGGTCGCGATCGCTGCGGCCGCGTCAGCGTTGCGCAGCGGGTCGATGTCGGAGGAGTTCTCCGGCCACACGATCAGGTCCGGTCGCCGCGCCCCACCTTCGGTGACCTTCCGGCCGAGCTCGACGGTCGCCCGGACGTGGTTGTCCAGGACGGCGCGGCGCTGCTCGTTGAAGTCGAGGCCGAGCCGCGGCACGTTGCCCTGCACGACCGCCACGTACACGCCGGGTCCCGCCGCCCGGTGCACGGGCACGAGCAGCGCCGCCACGACGATCACCGCCGCGGCGACCGGCCCTGTGAACGGCCCGGTGAACGGTTTCACCCGCCGGAACCACCCGGGGGTGACAGTGGTGTCAGCGGCGCCGCGGGATGTACTGGCGTCGCGGATGAACGGCACAGCGAGGAGGGCACCGGTGAGCGCGACCACGAACGTGACGAGCGGCGCGCCGCCGAGGGACGCGAGCCGCAGCAGCGGCGACGTGTCCTGCGAGAACGCGAGCCGCCCCCACGGGAACCCGCCGAACGGTGCCCGGTCCCGCAACGCTTCCTGCGCAGTCCACAGCGCGGCGACGGCCGGCGCCCACACCCACGCCCGGGCCCGCAGCCCGCTGATCCACGCGGTCGCCGCGCCGAGCAGCCCGATGAACAGCGCCTGCAGCGTCGACAGCAGCAGCCACGGCACCATCCCCGTGTGCAGGTTCGTCCACGACAGCAGCGGCGTGAAGAACAACGCGCCGGTGAGGGTGCCGAGCCCGAACCCGGCCCGCAGCCGCCGCCCGTGCACGGCCGCGGCGGCGAGCGCGACGGCGACCGGCGCCGCCCACCACCACCCGTACGGAGGGAACGCGACGAGCATCACCGTTCCAGCGGCGGCGGCGAGGAGCGTCGCAACCCACAGCGGCATGCCGGTGACCGGTTGCTCCGGGCCGGCCGGGACGCGCGCGGCGGCCGCTTCGTCGGAACCGTCCGCTGCGCTGCTGGTGCTGACCAACGTCACCTGCGCCAACTCTCCTGGCCGTCGTCACCCGCGCCCGCAGCGGGTGCGCGGGCGTGCACGGCCGGTTCGGCCTGCGGCGCCAATTATGCGGCCACCTGGCCCGGGACACGGCATCGGAGCGGCCAGGGCGCCTGTGAATGTGCTGGGATGTGGCTGGACTGTGTCCGGACCGCAACCGAACCGGCCGTCACCACACCCTCGCGACCGTTACCGGTGACCGCCGACCCGGGCCGGCCGGGACGCCGTCGGCGCCGTACGGCGTTGTGCCGGGCTGTGCGGAGGGGCTGAATCGGGGCGCGACCGGAGTCGCGCCCCGCGCTCCCAGGCCCTTCGTCCGGCCGGTGGGCAGGTCGGGTCCAGCCGCGGCCTTCGTTCCGGCGCGGCACGGGCTGGCTGCCCGGGCCGTGTCGTTGTCTACTGGTCGCGTGACCCCCCTGCCCTGACACCGGTGGATGCCCGGCCCGCGGCCCCCGCCGACCCCCGCCCGCTGCATCAGGTGGCGTTCCCGCCGGTTGGCGGGAACGTCCGATCAGTGGGCGTTGGAGAGTAGCGAACCGTGGTCACCCGCGCCGAAGTAGGACGCAAAGACGTTACGCGGTGGCCCGGGGGGAATGTCAACCGTCGCACGCGATGTAATTCACCGCAGTCGGCGTGTCGGGTGCGTCGGGTCCGGTGTGTCGGTCGGCGTCCGGTGAAGTTCACCCGCCGTGGATGAAGGACCCCGGACCTGCGCTCCGTCACCCATAGTGAGGGACTGCCGGAGCAGCGCCGCGGCCGCCGCGGGGTGTTCACCAGCGAGAAGCCCGGCGGCGGCGAGGACGTACCGGTCGTCGACGCTCACCGTCGGGTGCCGCGGCAGCGCCCACCCACCGGCGTGGTCGCTCAGCAGCGGGCTCAGCGCCGCGACCGCCGCCGCCCGCGGCGCGTGCCGGAACACGCCACCGGACGCGACGACCGACACGACGTCACGCAGGTCCCGGCCGCTGCGCGCGTGCCGCCGCACCGCGATCACGGTCGCGGCGGCCGCGACGCCGAGCGGCCCGTCGCCGACGGTGACGTGTTCCCGGGCGGCGGCGGTGTGGACACCGTCGACGTTCCACCGCACCCCCAGGTCCCCTTCCACGGTCCGGGCCCGCCACAGTGTCCCGGCGACGGCGGCGCTGCCACCGTCGGGGACGAGCGCCGAGTACACGTCGGTCGTCGCGCCGCCGACGTCGACGACGAGGAGGTCCCCGGTGAGGGTGTCGGCGTGCAGCGACACCCCGGTCAGGACCGCGTCCGGGGTCGCCATCCGCACCAGCCGCCCGAACCGGGGCCCGCGGGACAGGTGCTTGCCGCCGATGACGTGCCGCAGGAACACGTCCCGGATCGCGGCGCGTGCCGGGCCGGGGTCGACGACACCGATGCGGGGCAGGACGTTCCCGGCGCCGACCGCCGGCACCCGCCGCGCCGTGAGCGTGTCGACGGCGAGGTCACGCACGTCGGCGTTCCCGGCGACGACGACCGGCACCCGCCACCTGGCGGCGGCGAGCCTGCGAACGTTGTGCAGCAGCACGTCACCGTCACCGCCGTCGGTGCCGCCGACGACCAGCACCACGTCCGGCGCCGCCGCCCGGACCGCCCGGATCCCGGCCGGGGTCTGCGGCCCGGCGGCGACGTGCACGACCCGCGCCCCCGCGGACAACGCGACCCGGTGCGCGGCGTCGGCGGACACGAGCTGCTCGTAGCCGATGACGGCGAGCCGCAGCCCGCCGCCGGCGGACGAGCAGCAGTACACGTCGTGCACCGGCCCGGCATCGGCGAGGAGCGCGTCGATGCCGTCGAGGACGTCACCGCGGGTGGTGGGGTGGGTGCCGGTCCGGACCAGGGTCCCGTCGGTCACGTCGACGACGGCGAGTTTCGTGTCCGTCGACCCCACGTCCAGGCACGCGACGAGCGTCATACCGACCTCACCATCGGGGCGTCCTCAGGGGCCGGGGACGACCACGGTGCCGGTCGCCGACACGGCGAGCAGCGGCGGGTCCACCACCACGGCCGCCGACGCGCCGGCTTCCGGGGTACCGCGGCAGACGACATGACACGTGAACTCCACGGTCCTCGACCGGGTCCCGACCCTGACGATCGTCGCGGTCACCTCCAGGACGTCCCCCGCCCGCACCGGCGCGTGGAACACGACACCGCTGTACCCGGCGAACAACCCTTCGTCGCTGTCGGTGCGGATGCACAGTTCCGTGGCCACGTCACCGAACAACGCGAGACTGTACGCGCCGTCGACGAGGTTCCCCGCGTAGTGCGCGTGCGAGTACGGCACATACCGGCGGTGCTGGACCGTCACCCCGACGGCCGCGCCCGTCACCGCGCCCGTCACCGGGCACCGACCGCGTGCACGAGGTACGACGCGACCTCCCGCGGCGTCGTGCCCCGGCCGAAGATCCGGTCGACGCCGAGGTCCGAGGTCTGCAGCTCGTCGAACCTGGGCCCACCGACCACCAGCAGCGGCCGCCGCGCCGCCGGGAACGCCTCCCGGAACGCCGCCGACATCTCCCGCGTGTTGTGCAGGTGCGCGTCACGTTGCGTGACGACCTGACTGACGAGGACCGCGTCGGCCTTCTCGACCCGCGCTTGCTCCACCAGCGCCGGCACCGCGACCTGCGCACCGAGGTTCACCACCCGGCACTCCCGGTAGTACTCGAGACCCTTCTCACCGGCGATCCCTTTCACGTTGAGGATGGCGTCGATCCCGACGGTGTGCGCGTCGCTGCCGATGCACGCGCCGACCACGACGAGTTTCCGGCGCAGCTTCGCCCGGATCCCGGCGTTGACCTCCTTCGCCGACAGCAGCGGGTAGTCCCGTTCGGCGACGACCACCTTGCCGGGTTCGACGAGATGGTTGACCCGCCCGTACACGACGAAGAACGTGTGCGCGTCACCGATCTGCTTCGCGTGCACCACCATCGCCGGGTCGATCCCCATCTTCCCCGCCAGCTGCAGCGCCGCCCCCTCACCCCGCTTGTCCGCGGTCAGCGGCAACGTGAAACTCACCTGCACCATCCCGTCGCCGGTCGTGTCACCGTACGGGCGGATCACCGCACTCATCGCACGCCCCCGTCCATGCCTCTGTCCAGGCCTCTGTCCAGGCCTCTGTCCAGCAGGTCGATCGCCGGGTTCCAGTACCCGGCGTCCCGGGCCGCGACCCCGTCGAGACCCTTCCCACGGTCGGCGGGCCGCCGCATGATCCCGAACGTGCCCGCACCGATCGCCTCCAGAAGCCCCTGCTCCCCGATCTGCCGCAGCAACGTCACCGCCTCGTCCAGCACGGTGCCGGCACGGCCACGGATGAACGCGCCCGGCGTGAAATCCTCGTGCAGGTTCCCGGCCGCGTTCAGCACATACTTCACGTTCTGCAACGCGATGTCCCGGTCCGACAGCCACGGCGTCACCACCGCCTCCGTCATCATCCCCACCAGCAGGATCCCCTGCCCGGTCAGCGCACCGGCAAGGTTGAAGAACCCGTCGAGGAGGTTCCCCCGGAACACGTCCCCGGTCATGTGTTTCGTCGGCGGCATCCACTTCAGCGGCGCGTCCGGGAACAGCTCCCGCGCCAGCAGCGCATGCGCGAGCTCCAACCGGAACGACTCCGGCACCTCCGGGTTGATCTCGAACGCGTGCCCGAGCCCCAGCTGCCAGTCCTCAAGCCCCGCCTCATGCGCGAAGTACTCGTTGAGCAGCTGCGACACCGTGACCGTGTGCGCGGCGTCGACCGCGTCGGCGGTGGTGAGATAGTTGTCCTCACCGGTGTTGATGATGATCCCGGCGCGGGCGTGGATCTGCCGGGAGAACCGCTGGTCCACGAACGTCCGGATCGGGTTGATGTCCCGGAACAGGATCCCGTACATCGAGTCGTTCAGCATCATGTCGAGCCGTTCGAGACCGGCGAGCGCCGCGATCTCCGGCATGCACAGCCCCGACGCGTAGTTCGTCAACCTGACGTACCGCCCGACCTGCTTCGACGTGTCGTCCAGCGCCGCCCGCATCAGCCGGAAGTTCTCCTGCGTCGCGTACGTCCCGGCGAACCCTTCCCGGGTCGCGCCCTCCGGCACGTAGTCCAGCAGCGACTGCCCCGTCGACCGGATCACCGCGATCACGTCCGCGCCGGCCCGGGCCGCCGCCTGCGCCTGCGGGATGTCCTCGTAGATGTCGCCGGTCGCGACGATCAGGTAGATCCACGGCCGCTGCCGCGGGTCCCCATGCCGCCTGACCAGCCGCTCCCGCTCCGCCCGCCGCCGGTCGATGCGCGCCAGCCCGGCCTTCACCGCTTTCACCGCGGCCCGTTTCGCCACCGTACCGGCAGGCCCGCCGCGGAACGTGACGCTGCCGGCCGCCGCCTTCTGCGCCAGCAGCGTCAGGTCCTGGTGCCCGTCCTCGGTCAGCGCCTGGAACACCGGCCCGGTCACCCCACCGCCGAGACCGACCTGGTCCCGGACGACGTCGACGAGCCGGTTCACCCACGGGATCCCGTCCGGGTCCGCGCCCGTGATCCCCGCCAGCCGCAGCGTGGCCCGTTCGACGGACACGGTCGTGTGGCTGCGCGCCAGGTCCACCACCGGCCGGCCCGCCGCGGCAGCCAGCCGGCGCGCCGTCTTCACCGTCCGCTGGTCGAGTCTCAGTTTCCCGCTGCTCATCGCCGCTCCCGCCAGTCACTGTTCATCGCGGCTCCTGCCGGTGATGGATCGGCCGGCCCCGCAGCACCGTCACCCGCGCCTGCGGGTTCGTGTCGGTGTGCAGGACCTCACCGATGTCGTCGGTCGTGTCCCACACCGCGAACGTCGCCGACCACCCGGGGTTGAGGACCCCTTCGTCGTCGACACCGACGGCCCGCCACCCGCCGCGGGTGTGCGCCGCGAACGCGGCCTTCGCCCCGATCCGCTGCACCGGGTTGTGGTGCCGCATCGCCGCCCGGCACGACCCCCACGGGTCCAGGTCCGTCACCGGCGAGTCCGACCCGAACGCCAGCAGCACCCCCACCCCGGCGAGCGCACCGATCGGGTTCGACGCCAGCGACCTCGCCTTCCCGAGCCGCTGCGCGTACATGCCGCGCTCACCACCCCACAGCCGGTCGAACGCCGGCTGGACACTCGCCACGATCCCGAAGTCCACCAGCCGCGCGATCGCCTGCTTGTCCAGAAGCTCCACGTGCTCGATCCGGTGCCGGCCGTCCCGGATCCGCTCCACCCCGACCTGCTTCGCCGCACCCGCGAACCCGTCCAGGACGGTCGTGATCGCCTGGTCGCCGATGGCGTGGAACCCGGCCTGCACCCCGTGCCGCACACAGTCCACGACATGCTCCGTCACCTGCTCCACCGTCAGGTACCCGTGCCCGTGCTCATCCACCCGCTGCCCGTGCTCGTCCCGCCCGTCCAGGTACGCGCTGCTCAGATGCGCCGTGCGGGCGCCGAGCGCACCGTCGGCGTACAGGTCACCGGCGGCACCGACCGCACCCAGCTGCTTCGCCTTCGCCGCCGCGTTCGGCTCACCCCACAGCCCGTACACCTCCGGCAGCCACTGCCCGTGCGACATCGCGGCGACGAAGTCGTCCTCCCCGGACGTGCCGGGCCCGCCGCACTCGTGCACCGACGCGATCCCCAGCGACGCCGCACGGCCCAGCGCCGCACGCTGCGCGTCCACGATCTGCGCCCGGCTCACCGACCCGTACGCGGCCTCCCGGACGAGGTGGTGGGCGTCGCGGCGCAGCCACCCGGAACTGTCGTACCCCGCTGCTACCTTCACGGCGTCGGTGAGCAGCTTCGACGAGACGAGGGCAGCGTGCACACACGTCCTGGACAGGTAGACGGCACGGCCGCCACCGGCCCGGTCGAGCTCGGCGGCGGCCGGCGTCGACTGGTCCGCCCACCCTGACTCGTCCCACCCGTGCCCGATCACGATCGCATCCGGTGGGAGGGTCGCGGCGTGCGCGGCGACCGCGTCGAGGACCTGCTGCCGGGACCTCGTCCCGGCGAGGTTCAGGCCACGCAGCGTGAGCCCGGTCGCGGTGGTGTGCACGTGCGCGTCGACGAACGCCGGGGTGACGAGCGCACCGTCGAGGTCCACGACCCGGTCCACCCTGCCCGCGGCGCGGGTCGGGGCGTCCGCGTCGGGGCCGAGCCAGGCGATCGTGTCACCGTCGACGAGCAACGCGGTCGCGGACGGGTCTGCGGGGGTGTGGACGCGGCCGCCACGGAAGAGGGTTCGCATGTGGCTCAGTCTGCCAACCCGGGCGGCGCTTCGGACCGCAGCCGCGCCTGGAACAGGCCGCGGACACCACTGTCGGACCGCAGCAGCCGCAGCGCGTAGTCGGCGTGTCCCGGGACGTAGCCGTTGCCGATGAGCATTGTCACGTCCGCGGCCAGGCCTTCCGCGCCGAGCGCCGCCGCGGGGAAGGACGTCGCCATGGAGAAGAACACGACGGTGCCGCCGGCGGCGGTGGCGAGGACCGCGGCGTGCTCACACCCGGGCACGTCGACGCAGACGACGGTGACGTCCGCCGCCCCACCGGTGCTGTCGAGGGCCGCGGCGAGCCCGACGGCGTCGCGGGCGTCGGCGATGACGACGGCGTCGGCGAGGCCGGTGCCGGCGAGCCGGTCCCGTTCCGCCGCGTCCCGGACCACCCCGACGGTCCGGACCAGCGCTGCCGGTTGTCCGCCGCCGCTGGTGTACGTGCTGCCGCCGGCCTCCGCCGGGTCGTGACCGCCCGCCGGGGGATGCGCGCCGGCGCCGGTCACCACGACGGCGGCGCCGGGGGTCGCCACGCCGCCGGCGCCGGAGGTCGTGGCCGCGACGCCGTCGGGGGGCGTGCCCGTTGCCGCCTCGTTGACGGCGCCGGGGGGCGTGGCGGTGACTGCGGTTCCGGTCGCCGCGTCATTGACCGTGCCGGTGCTGACGGTGCCGGTGGTGGCGATCGGGCCGGTGGCGGACGCGGTGGCGGCGATCGCGCTCGTGGCGGCTGGCGGGCCGGCGGTGGGCGCGGTGGCGATGGGGGCGGTCTGCCCGGTCGTGTTCGTGGCGCCGGTGGGGGTCGGGGTGGTGGCGGTGAGCCGCTGGGTGAAGGTGCGGGCGGCGTCGTGGGCGGCGGCGAGGGACAGGGAGCCGCTCTTGCCGGCGGCGCCGAGCACCGCGACCGTCAACGGCCGCCCGGCGGGAGATCCGGCGGGAGATCCGGCGACGGTCGCGGTGGGGGACGTGGTGACGGACCCGGTGGGGGACGCGGTGACGGACCCGGTGGGGGACGTGGCGCGGGCGTGCAGGGCCTGGGTGACGACGCGGGCGACGAGGGCGGGGGCGCCGCACACGTCGAGGACCGCGAGGGACAGCTGCGGGTCCAGGTCGGCCGGCAGGACGGCGGCGATCGAGCGCGCGAACAGGATGGCGTGGCCGTCGCAGGGGACCTGCTCCGACAGGCCGTCCCAGCGGGCGAGGTCGTCGGCGATGTGCAGCGGCGTCAGGGTCAGCGACACGAGCGTCGCGACCCGGTCACCCTCACGCAGCCCGAGCGGTGAGGCGGGGCCGGCGGCTTCGACGGTGCCGATGAGCATGCCGCCGGAGCCGGTGACCGGGTTGTGCATCTTGCCGCGGCTGCGGACGATGTCGAGGACAGCGGCGCGGACCTTGCCGCCGTCGCCGCCGTGCTCGGAGCGCAGCTGGTGAAACGAGGCGGCGTCGAGGTTGAGCCGTTCGACGCGGATGCGGACCTCGTCGGCGCCGATGACCGGGTCCGGGTCGAGACGGTCAGCGGCCTGCGGCAGCACCCCGGCCGGTGCCAGGACCCGGTGCAACCCGATAGGCGAAGTCATTTCCCGCACTGCCACAAGTTAGCCGAAGATTTTCCGGCGCACCAGCCGCAGCGCGGGAAGAACTACCGTGATCGGGTGGTGGACATGGCCAAGACATGCTCGACCAGACCGATCAGGACCGCCTTGCTCGACTCCCGGTCCCGCGCGTCACACAACAGCAACGGCACATGCCCGTCCAGATCGAGCGCCTCCCGCACCTCCGCCTCCGTGTACGACGACGCGTCCTCGAAACAGTTCACCGCCACCACGAACGGCGTTCCCCGCCGCTCGAAGTAGTCGATCGACGGGAAGCAGTCCGCCAACCGGCGCGTGTCCGCGAGCACCACCGCACCCAACGCACCCAGCGCCAGCTCGTCCCACAGGAACCAGAACCGGTCCTGCCCGGGCGTACCGAACAGGTACAGCACCACATCCTGCCCGATCGTGATCCGCCCGAAGTCCATCGCGACCGTCGTCGTCGACTTGCGTTCCACCCCGGTCAGGTCATCCGTGCCGACCCCGGCCGCCGTCAGCGACTCCTCCGTCTGCAACGGCCGGATCTCGCTCACCGCACCCACCAGGGTCGTCTTCCCAGCCCCGAACCCACCCGCGACCAGAATCTTGATCGCCGTCGGGACCGGCCGGCTAGAGCGCCCGGAGTCCATTGATCACCGCCTTGAGGATGCTCTCGCTCGGCAGCTCGCCCGCCGCCGGAGGGTCGTACATCTCGATCAGGCCCTGACCCAGCAGGTCACCCAGCAGCACCCGCACCACACCCAACGCCAGGTCCAGGTGCGACGCCAGCTCCGCCACCGCGAGCGGATCCCGCGCATACGCGAGGATCGCCCGGTGCTCCGGCTGCAGCCCGTACCCGGCGTCGGCGAGCGCCGCACGGTTCGCCACCACCATCGCGACCACGTCGAACGACCCCGACACCGGCGTCACCCGGCCACCCGTCATCGCATACGGACGGACCACCGGACCCGCATCCCGGTCCACCCACGTGTGATCCGTCCACGGCTCCGCCGACAGGTCACCACGCCGCGGCTCCGGCCACATGTGCTCCCCCGACCCGCCACCGTCCGCACCCTGCACACCCTGCGCGCTCTGTGCGCTCTGTGCGCTCCAGGTCGCCCGGTACTGGTCGGCGCGCTGCTGCTCCGCCCACTGCTGCTCGACCCACAGCTGCTCGGCACCACCTGGCACCTCCCGACCAGAGTCACGACCAGAATCACGTCCGGGGTCGCCGCGGTCCGGCTGGCCGGCCGCATGCCGGCCCGGCGACGTCGTCATCCGCCGGCCGCCGGACGCACCGACGTCGACAGGTTCTGCCCCACCCGCTGCACCAGCATCGCCATCTCGTACGCGATCAGACCGATGTCCGCGTCCGCCTCCGCGAGGACCGCCAGGCACGCACCCCGACCCGCCGCCGTCACGAACAGGAACGCCGACTCCATCTCGATGATCGTCTGCCGGACCGGGCCACCACCGAAATGCCGCCCCGCACCCCGCGCCAGGCTCTGAAACCCCGCCGCGACCGCCGACAGATGCTCCGCGTCCTCCTGCGACAGGCCCTTCGACGCACCCATCATCAACCCGTCCACCGACAGCACCACCGACCGCTGCACCGACGGCACCCGATCCACCAGGTCGTCAAGAAGCCAGTTCAGTCCGCTGTTGCCGCCCTGCGCCGCCGTCATCCCGCCACCCCGTCACGACCCGTGCTGCTCTGGTCATCGCTGTCACCATCACCGGCGCTCGCGTGCCGGCCCCGCGCCGTCCCCGCCTGGAACGACGACATCATCCGCCGCAACTGCTCCGGCGACCGGCCCACCTGCGGCACCTCCACCTCGTCGACACCACCGGCCGCCGAATCCTGCTGCAACTGCGGCGCCAAGCTCTGCTGCCGCACCCGCTTCGGCAACCCCCGCGGACCCACCGGCGCACCATCACCCGCCGCAGCACCCGCAGCGTCACCACCGGAGGTACCAGCACCGCCGGACGCACCGGCCGACGACCGCGAACCAGACACCGTCGAATGCGCACCGTCCCGCCCAGCCGACCGCTGCCGCGGCAGCGGCCCCGGACCAGACCGCCGCCCACCCGGTACACCACCCGCAGCCACCTGCTCGTTGTGCACCACCGACAGCGCCGGCCGCTGCCCGATCGACGACGCCGGCAGCACCTGCGTGTGCTCCGCGACCTCACCGGCACCGTCCTGCGGCAGCCACGAGAACGGCTCCCGCGCCACAACCCGCATCTCATGCGTGCTCGACAGATCCGCCGGCGCACCCGCCGGCAACGGCGACGCCCCCTTCGACGGCTGCGCCACCACCAGATCCGTCGGCAGCAACGCCACCGCCGTCACCCCACCGAACGGCGAGGACCGCAGCACCACCCGCACCCCGTGCCGCGCCGCCAGCTGCGCCACCACGAACAACCCGAGCCGGGCACTGTTCGCCGGGTCGAACTCCGGCGGCTCCACCAGACGCCGGTTCGCCTCCGCGATCGCCTCCACCGACATCCCCAGCCCACGGTCCTCGATCTCGATCACGAAACCGTTCGGGACCAGCTGACCCGTCACGTTCACCCGCGTGTGCGGCGGCGAGTACGCCGTCGCGTTCTCGATCAGCTCAGCGAGCAGATGGATGATGTCACCGACCGCCCGGCCGACCACCGCACCCTCACCGATCTGCTGCACCTGCACCCGCGCGTAGTCCTCGACCTCCGACACCGCACCACGCACCACGTCGATCACCGACACCGGATTCCGCCAACCCCGGCCGGGCGCCGCACCCGCCAGGATCACCAGGTCCTCCGCATGCCGCCGCATCCGCGTCGCCAGATGATCCACCCGGAACAGGTCCGCCAGGTCATCCGGCTCCGACGTACGCCGCTCCATCCCGTCCAGCAGCGACAACTGCCGGTGCAGCAGCGTCTGCGACCTGCGGGCGATGTTCAGGAACACCTCGTTCATGCCCTGACGCACCGACGACTCCTCCACCGCCGACGCCACCGCCGTGCGCTGCACCGAGTTGAACGCCTCACCCACCTGACCGATCTCATCCGTGCCCAGCCGCAACGGCGGCGCCTCCGCCGCCACGTCCACCTGCACACCCCGCCGCAGCCGCGACACCACCGACGGCAGCCGCTCGTCCGCCAGCTCCAGCGCCGCGACCCGCAGCCCGTCCAGACGCCGGGCCAGCGACCGGCCGATCCGCACCGACAGCAGCAGCGACAACACCACCGCGAGCAGACCCAGCACACCCGCGATCCCGAGCCGCCAGAAGATCGCGTCAGCCGCGTCCTGCGCCGCCTGCACGTTGTGCCGCTGCACCTGCGCCCGGAAGTTCTTCAGCTCCACGTTCACCGGATCGAACGCCGACCGCCACGCCTGCAGGTCGATCCCCGCCGACTCCGCCGACCCCGGCGCCGTCCCCAGCAGCTGATTCTCCAGAGAAGTCAGCTTCGACATCGCCTGACCACCGGAGATCGCACCGAACCGCTGCTGCGTCTCCTCCGCCAGCAGCGTCACACCGTACGGCAGGATCAGCCGCTTCTGACCGATCAACGCCACCAGCTCCGTGTGCGCCTGCGCCGTGTACACGCCGCTCACCGCCGCCTCCGTGACCAGCGCGTCCTCCTGCGAGAACAGGTCACGGGACAGGCCGAGCACGAACACACCCGTCGCCTCCTCCGTCACCTCGGACGACTGGTGGTTCGTCACCGACTCCGGGATGCCGTACGTGCCGGTGATGATCTGCGAGTACGCCTGCCGCACCTGACTCGACTGCCCGGAGCCGTCCGCGAGCTGCCGCAGCGCCGCCAGGCCGTCCACGGCCTTCACCGACGTCGCGATCGCCGCCATCGTCTCGTCGCTCGCCACCGCCAGGAAGTCCTTGTCGGAGCTCAGGTCACGGAACTCCTGGACCTCCACGTCCGTCTTCGCCCGCTGCTCCCGCAGCGCCGCGCTGTTCTTCCGGCCACCGGCGACGTACACCGTCGTCAGCTGCCGCTCGACCTGCAGCTCCTCGACCATCGCCTCGGCCGGCTCGGTGACCTTGTCACTGACCAGCTTCGAGTTCCGCAGGTCGAGCGCCGGCTGCAGGGTGAAACTCACCGCGAACAACCAGATCGCGACGAGCATGACGATCGGGATCGCCAGCATCGCCGTGATCTTCGCGCGGATGGACCAACGGTTCGTCATCAAGGACCTCGGGTGCGGTTCGGTTGCGGACCGCCACCGTAGGCGGGTTCCGGCGTGACCGACCGTCGTGTCCGCGGGTCCGGTTTTCCGACCAGCCGGATGACAGACAGAAGATCCTCCCGCCCAGACTCGAAGAACCGGAGAATCTTCGCTACTGTGACAGTTCTAACGCAGGATTTCTGGAGGTGTGTCGTGCAGCCGTACGCGTATCAACGCCACGAGCTCATCGAGCCGGACTGGCGACGCCTCCCCGGCTGGCGAGACGTCACCCGCGAAGAATGGGAATCCGCCCAATGGCAGCGGGCCCACTGCGTCAAGAACATCAACCAGCTCCGCACCGTCTACGGCGACCTCATCACCGCCGACTTCTACGACGACCTCGCCCTCGACCAGGCCACCCACGCCACCATGTCGATGCTCGTCCCACCCCAAATGATCAACACCATGGTCCCCACCGGCGAGATCACCGACAAGACACTGCGCGCCGACCCCGTCCGCCGCTACATGCTCCCCGTCGCCTCCGACCGGCTCACCGACTTCCCCTCACACCCCCACGCCACCCGCGACTCCCTCCACGAACACGACATGTGGGTCGCCGAAGGCCTCACCCACCGCTACCCAACCAAAGTCCTCGCCGAACTGCTGTCCACCTGCCCCCAGTACTGCGGCCACTGCACCCGCATGGACCTCGTCGGCAACAACACCCCCACCGTCGCCAAACTCCGGCTGACGCTGAAGCCCGTCGACCGCTACGACGCCATGATCAACTACCTGAAAGGCCAACCCGGCGTCCGCGACGTCGTCGTCTCAGGCGGCGACGTCGCCAACGTCCCCTGGCCCCAGCTCGAAACCTTCCTCATGCGACTGCTCAACATCGACACCATCCGCGACATCCGCCTCGCCACCAAAGCCCTCGCCGGACTCCCCCAGCACTGGCTGCAACCCACCGTCGTCGAAGGCCTCGAACGCGTCGCCCGCACCGCCGCCCGCCGCGGCGTCAACCTCGCCATCCACACCCACGTCAACCACGCCCAATCCCTCACCCCACTCGTCGCCCGCGCCGCCCACACCGCCCTCGAGGTCGGCGTCCGCGACGTCCGCAACCAGGGCGTCCTCATGCGCGGCGTCAACGCCACCGCCGCCGACCTGCTCGACCTCTGCTTCGCCCTCCAAGGCGAAGCCGGCATCCTGCCCTACTACTTCTACATGTGCGACATGATCCCCAACGCCGAACACTGGCGCGTCGCCGTCTGGCAGGCCCAGCAGCTCCAGCACGACATCATGGGCTACCTCCCCGGCTACGCCACCCCCCGCATCGTCTGCGACGTCCCCTTCGTCGGCAAACGCTGGGTCCACATGGTCACCGAATACGACCGCGAACGCGGCATCACCTACTGGACCAAGAACTACCGCACCAGCATCGAGGACTCCTCCATGGACCTCGACCGCACCTACCCGTACTACGACCCCATCGACACCCTCCCCGCCTCCGGCATCGCCAAATGGCGTGCCGAAGCACAACTCCCCCTCGTCGCCTACGCTGGGTGAGTGCGCCGTAACATCTTGCGCCTGCTCGGGGTGAGCCTCGCCGGAGCTGCCGTCATCCTGTACATCAACTCGATCGACGGCGGCTCCGGCGACACCGCACCCGACCCCGCCGGCCGCCTCCAATGCGCATCCGGCACCCAGATCGCCGCCGCCCACGCGACCGCCAGCCCCACCAGCCGCGAAACCCGCACCCCCGAACAGCTCGCGACCGCCTGGGCCACCGCCCGCTCCAAGACCCTCCTCGCCGGCCTCCACACGGTGTACGAGCAGCCCGACCGCATCGACATCGCCTTCGACGCCAAGGCCCACACCGTCGCCGTGCTCACGTTCCGGTCCCACGAACCCCTCGGCTGGCACCTCGAAGCGGTCGTCGCCTGCCAGTCCCCGATCACCCAACGCTCCGGCCCGTCGACGGCGCCGAGCAGCGGTCCCTGAGCAAGCAAAAACGGAAGTCTGCCGCGCAGCGGCAAGTCTTTGTTCTGACGTGGCGGTAGCCACGTCGTCTAAGGCATCCTAGGACGCTAGGATTGGAGTGCTGTCGGCGCCGCTCAGAACGGGCACTCGTCGGCCGGACCATCCGGAGCCGGCAGGGGCGGTCTGAGCACCCGGCGTTGCAGCACCGTCTCGGCATCCTTCACCCGGCCGAGGTCGAGCAGGTAGCCGGCCAGCGCTCGCCGGTGCCAGCCGGGGTCACGGCGCTCGAGGAGATCGACCGCCTCCTCGAGACGGCCGGCATCGGCGAGCAGGTGGGCGATGTGCCCTGCCGCCTGGTCGGTGTCGCCCGCGGGATGTGCCCGGGCCAGTTCGAGCGCTTCGTCGAGGCGGCCACAGCCGGCCATCAGCTCCAGCCGGATCCTGAAGTACCCCCACCAGGCGTCGCCGATGGCGTCCAGGAAGGCCAGGCCGTCCTCGGCGCGCTCCTGGGCCGCGTAGTGGGTGCACAGCAGGTCGACGGTCCACTCGTCCCGGCACGCGGAAGCCAGCTCCCGCAGCACCTCCGTCGCCTCCTCGGGACGGCCGTGCCGCACCAGCAGCCTGGCAAGTTTCGGCGCACCGTGAAACCAGCGGATCTCCGGAGCGTCGCGGTACACGGCGATCGCGCCCTCCACGTCACCGCGCTCCTCCAGCAGCTCCGCCAGCCGCTACGCATCCTGCCCGTCATGGTCGGTCGCCACGAGGGTCCGCAGCTCCTCGACCCTGTCGTGCCGTGCCAGCAGCCCCGCGAGCGCGAAGCGGTTGTGCGCCGACAGGATCGCGACCGCCTCCTCCACCCGGCCCTGCCGCTCCCGGACTCCGGCCAACAGGACGACCACCGCCGGACGGTGCTCCCACCGGACGGCACCCGCCTCGATGCGGGCCGTCAGCAGCGCCGCGGCCTCCTCGTCCCGGCCCGCTGCCGCGGCGGCCTCGACCAGCACGGCCGCCAGGAGCCCGTCGGCGACGTGCGGGACGAGCATCGCGAACGCCTCGCCGGCCCTCCCGCGCCGGAGCAGCAGGCCGGCGTGGAAGTGCAGCGCGTGCCGGTCCCCGGCCACCACGAACGGCAGGACCAGGTCGATCGCCTCCCCGACCCGGCCCTGACCCTCCAGCAGCTCCGCCATCGCCATCGCCGCTGTCCACCAGCCCGTCGCCACGAACGGGGCGAGCAGCGCCGCCGCCTGCTCCGGCCGCCTGCGGGCCAGCTCCAGCGCGCAGAACCACTCCCCACGACCCGCCTGCAGCTCCACCTCGCCGGAATGGCCGAGCTCGATCAGGCGCGTGACCACGTCAGGCGGGACGCAGCCGGTCTGCGTGCGGGTGCGGTAGTCCAGATCCTCGGCGTCCACGGCGGTCACCCTATGACGGAGTGCTCACCGCGTACGGCTTCCTAGGATGCAGGTTGGACGGCGCCGCGGCGGGTCAGCGGGGGGCCATCCGCAGGGCGCCGTCCAGGCGGATGACCTCGCCGTTCAGGTAGTCGTTGGCGACGATCGACAGCGCGAGCGCGGCGTACTCGGCCGGGGTGCCGAGGCGGCCCGGAAAGGGAACCCCGGCGGCGAGGCCAGCGCGGTACTCCTCCGACACGGTCTCCAGCATCGGGGTGAACATGATCCCCGGGGCGATCGTCATGACCCGGATGCCGTGCTGGGCGAGGTCGCGGGCGGCGGGCAGGGTGAGACCGACGATGCCGCCCTTCGAGGACGAATACGCCGCCTGTCCGATCTGGCCCTCGTACGCCGCGACCGACGCCGTGTTCACGATGACACCCCGCTGGCCGTGCGCGTCGGGGGCCGTCGCCGCGATCCGCTCGGCGGCGAGCGCCATGACGTTGAACGTGCCCACCAGGTTGACCTGCACGACCTTGGCGTACATGGCGAGGTCGTGCACGCCGCCGCGGCCGAGGATCCGGGCCGACGGGGCGATCCCGGCACAGTTGACGACGACCCGCAGCGGTTCGGGTCCGGCCGCCGCGACCGCGACCGCCTCCCGGACCGCGTCCGGGTCCGTCACGTCGACCTGGATCCCGTCGAAGTCGGTCAGGTCGAAGCCGTGCACGGTCGCTCCCGCCGCGGTGAGCGCGGCGGCGGTGGCCGCGCCGAGGCCGGACGCGGCCCCGGTGACGATGGCGGCGGTGTTGGTGAGATCCACCCTGGCTCCTGTCGTTACTTCAGATGTCGATGGTCCACAGGCATGGGTGCCCGCCCCACGGCGGTCTGGTCATGCCAGCTTCTGGTACAGCACGACCGGGTTGCCGCCCGGGTCCGTGACCAGCACGCGCCGCTCGTGCGGGCCGGTCACCACCTCGTCGCCGGAGTAGCCGAGCGCGGCGAGGTCGTCGACCTGGATGCTCAGCACGGTCCGGCCGGGCACCGGCTGCTGCGAGGCGTCGGCGAGGCCGATGGTGACCGTGCCGTCGGTGATCGCGGCGTACCGGTCGCCGTCGCGGAACCGGGTCGTCAGCCCGAGCGCGGTGTAGAAGGCCAGCTGCGCGTCGAGCGCGTCGGCGGGGACGATGACGTGACCGATCTTCATGGGCGGAACCTCGGCATGACCTCGCGGGCGAAGCGTTCGACGATCTCGATCGAGCGGGCGATCGGCAGGCCGAGCCACTGGGCCCGGAACACGAAGTGGTTGAAGCCGGCGTCGGCGAAGTCCCGCACCTTCGCGGCGATGTCGTCGGGCGAGCCGAAGAACAGCGCCTTCTCCTTGATGCCCTCCCACTGGGTCTCGAAGTAGTCCATGCCGTACTGGACGTACTCGCCGTAGGAGCGGCGCACGGCCGTGCCGGCGAGGTCGTAGGCGGCATCGAAGGAGTCCGCCACGCACAGGTCCCGGTGGATCGGGAAGACCGCGCCTTCCTCGGAGAATCCCGAAGCGAGACGCTGCGCACGGTAGTCGGCGAGGTTGCCGACGGCCCAGTTGCGGCGCACGTTGGACGGGGCGAGCCACGGCAGGCCCTGTTTCGCGATCCGGGCGATGCCGATCGGGCCGTTGGCGCCGACCCACACCGGCGGGTGCGGCCGCTGCACCGGCAGGACGCTGCACCGCACCCCGTCGAGCTGGAAGTGCTGCCCCTTGTGGGTGACGGGCTCGCCGGTCCACAGCTGCCGCATCACGTCGAGCGCCTCGTTCATCCGGGACACCCGGGTGCGGCGTTCGATGCCGAACGAGGCGAACTCGTCATCGCGGTAGCCGGAGCCGATGCCGAGGACGAACCGGCCGCCGGACATCTGGTCGATGGTGGCGATCTCCTCGGCCCAGTGCACGGGGTGCCCGAGCGGCAGGATGAGGATGCCGGTGCCGAGCTGCATCGTCCCGGAGTGGTCGATCAGGCGGGACAGCAGCGGCAGCGGCTGCGGCGTCGACAGCGACGACAGGTAGTGGTGGATGCCGAAGACCGAGTCGTAGCCGAGATCTCGGACGTGCTGGACGTACTCGACGATCTCGCCGGTCCGGCGGTGCAGGTCGTCGCCGGGCTCGTACTGGTGGTCCAGCAGGATGCCGAACTTCACGCGGGGTCCTCTTGCGAACGGGACTCGCTGAGCCGGAAGTACGGCGCGACCATCCGGTCCCGGTCCTCGAGGGCCTGCCGGATGCCCTTCTCGCGGCGCTCCTTGAGGAAGTTCCAGTCGCCTTCGTCGAAGCTGACGTTGGTGGCCCAGCCGTGCCCGACCCAGCCGGTCATCGCGCCGAGGCCCTTGCCGCGGGCCTCCATGACGACCTGCATCATCGACTTGCCCATCATCAGCGAGTCCAGGGGCATCACGGCGATCGCGTCGGCGTAGTCGTCGGTCCAGCGCTGCAGGTCCTCCAGCGGCACGACCTTCGTGACGAGGCCCTTGCGCTCGCCCTCCTCGGCGCCGATGGCGCGCATGGTGAGCATGACGTCCTTCATCGTCGTCAGGCCGACCTTCTCGATCCAGTGGTACATGTCCTGCGGGGCCGGGCCGAGGTAGCGGAACGCCGGGTGGGTGAAGCGGGCGTTGGGGGCGGCGATGACGATGTCGGCCGACAGCGCGATCTGGAAGTGCCCGCCGTAGCAGTACCCCTGCACCTGGCAGATCGTGGCCTTCAGCGACTCGATGATGGGCCGGGTGAAGCCGGAGCTGAGCACGTTGCGGTCGGGCAGGATGCGCTGCCGCTGCGCCGGGCGGCGCCGCGAGGCCTTGTCGGTGCCGGACCTGTAGCCGATGTAGTGGCCGAGTTCGGCGGCGTCGGCGCCGGTGCCGAAGTGCTCGCCCTCGCCCTTGAACACGATCACCTTGACCCGGTCGTCGGCCTCGGCCTCCCGGACCAGGTCGCCGACCCGTTCGAACGCCGCGACCGGGATCGCGTTGAGCCGGTCCGGACGGTCGAAGGTGATGGTGGCGACGGCACGCGCCTCGTCGACGTCGTAGCGGACGTACTTGGCGAGGACCTCCGGGTCGACCTCCATGTTCTCGACGTCCCACTGGTTTTCCAGGAGCTCGGCTTCGGTCTTCTTCACGGCGGATTCCTTAATGACGGAAGGCGGGGAACACTTCGGAGGCGAACAGTCGCAGGGAGGCACGGACCTGGTCGGTGGGCATGCCGAGCCAGCCGGGCCGGAAGATGAGATGGTCGAAGCCCAGGTCGCGCAGCGCGCTGATGCGTTCGATGAGGAACTCGGGCGAGCCGAGCAGCAGGGTGTTGCGGACCAGCTCGTCGAAGCGGTCGCGCTGCCAGCGCAGCGCCGGGTACTCCGCGTAGGTGGAGTACTCGACCCGGGCGTGTGGCAGCGCCTCCTCGACGGCCCGTTCGGTGGTCGGTGCGCAGTACAGCTCGACGCCGACGGGCCGGGAGATCCGGGACGTGTCGCGGCCGTACTCGGCGAGGGCGTCGTTGTAGACGGCGAGGTGCTCGGGCAGGAACCGGCGGCTCGGCGAGTTGCCGGGCGCGTACCAGCCGTCGCCGAGCCGGGCGGCCCGCCGCACCGCCTTCTTGCCGCCGGCGCCGATCCAGATCGGCGGCCCGCCCGGGGTCAGTGGCCGCACGCCGATGGTGGCGCCGGTCTGCGGGTAGAACTCGCCGTCGGTGGTGACCGGCTCCCCGCTCCACAGCGCCCGGATGAGCCGCAGGCTCTCGTCGAGGCGGCGGAAGCGGGTCTCGGGGTCGATGCCGAACGCGGCGAACTCGTTCTCGCGGTAGCCGGCGCCGACGCCGAGGACGACCCGGCCGCCGGACAGGTGGTCGAGGGTGGCGAACTCCTCGGCGATGTGCACCGGGTGGAACATCGGCAGCAGCAGGATGCCGGTGCCGATGAGCATGTTCCCGGAGCGCGGGATGAGGCTCGCCGTCATCGAGATCGGCTGCGGGGTGTTGAGGTTGGACTGGAAGTGGTTGATCGTCCAGACCGAGTCGTAGCCGAGCTCGGCGGCCAGTTCGACGGTGCCGAACAGGTCACTGAGGTGCTTGCCGAGGTCGTCGCCGTGCGGGTACTGGTGCGACGCCATGATCCCGAACTTCATCGGTGCCCCTCTCCGCCGGCCCGGCTGATCTTGCCTGTGCTGCTGCGTTCCAGGACCGGCACGAACTCGATCCGCCGCGGCGTCTTGAAGTGCGCGAGCCGGTCCCGGGCGAACGCGACGATCCGGTCGGCGAGCTCGCCGTCGGTGACGGTGTCGTCGGCGGCGCGCACGACGAGCGCCACCGGGATCTCCCCGAGCCGGTCGTCGGGCCGGCCGAGCACCCGCACGTCGTGGACGAGCGGGTGCTCCCGCAGTTCGTCCTCGATCTCCTCGGGCCACACCTGGAACCCGCCACACTTGATCATGTCCCGCTTGCGTCCGACGAGGAACAGCACTCCGTCGGCGTCGACGTATCCCATGTCGCCGGTGTGCACCCAGCCGTCCTGGACCAGTTCGCGGGACGCCTCGGCGTCGTCGACGTAGCCCTTGGTCAGCTCGGACCGCACGACCACCTCACCCTCGGCGCCGGTCGGCAGGGCCGTGCCGTCCCCGTCGCGGATCTCCAGCTCCACGCCGGGGTAGACCCGGCCGGCGGAGCCGGGCTTCCACCGGCCGGCCTTCATGTCCCGGCCGGTCCAGCCGGCGATGTGACCGGCCTCGGTCGAGCCGTAGTTGACCAGGATCGGCACGTGGTAGCGCTCCTCGAAGGCGCGCCGGACCGGCCACGAGATCGCCTGCCCGGCCACCAGGACGGACTTGACCCCGGCGAAGGGCAGGTCCCGGTCCGAGTGCACGATGTCGAAGACCATGGTGGGCAGGAAGAAGAAGTTGTCGAACGCGAAGCGGTCCATCAGCTCGGCGAGCCGGTCGACGCCGAAGCGCTCCCAGACCACCGCGGGCCGGCCGACGAAGAACGCGAAGAGCAGCGAGTGCTGGCCCCCACTGTGGAACAACGGCAGGGCGATCAGGTTCGCCTTGGCGTCGGCGGCGGCGGTACCTTCGGCGTCGCTGCCGGTGGAGACCCGGGCGAGGCGTTCCAGGGAGGCGCGGGTGCCGCCGTGGGTGACGCTGACGGACTTCGGCCGGCCGGTGGTGCCGCCGGTGGACAGGATGCACGCCTCGGCGTCGTCGGCGACGTCCACGGCGGGCACGCTGACCTGCTGCCGCCAGGGCAGCTCCGGCACCCCGGCGAGCGCTGCGCCGGTGGCCCGGACGTCGGTGTCCAGGCCACCGGCGAGCAGCTCCGCGACGACGTCCGGACGCCGGTCGTCGACGAGAAGCAGCCGTGGAGCGGTCTTGGCCAGGGATTCGGCGACCTCGGCGGCGTTGTACAGGCTGCTGATCGTGACCGGGACGGCGCCTATCTTCCAGGCGCCGAAGAGGAAGAAGACGATCTCGGGGCCGTTGGTGAGGTAGCAGGCGACCCGGTCGCCCGCGCCGACGCCTTCGGCGCGCAGGGCTTCGGCGACGCCCCCGGCGAGCCCGTCGACCTCTTCGAACGTCCAGGACCGGCCGTCGTCGCCGTGCAGGGCGGGCACCCGCGGCCGGTCGGCGGCACGGTGCTCCAGGATCCGGGCAAGGCTGCTCATGGGGTCACCTCGGCGGGGGTGGTGACCCGCGGGATGACCTCGGCGCCGAAGCGGGCGAGCTGCTCCATGGCCTCGTCCTGGCCGGCGCCGACGAACTGGTGGCGCAGCGACACCTCGGTGATGCCGAGCTCGGTCTCCCAGCGGCGCAGCTTCGCCACGATCTCGTCCGCGGACCCGACCAGGCAGTCCTCCGCGAGGTACCGGTCCACGTCGATGGCCTGGGCGTCGTCCCACGACTTGTAGCCGGCGTACTGGCGCTGCAGGTGCGGCCGGACGGCGGCGGCGGCCGACGCGTAGGTGTCGCCGACGCACGCCTCACGGCTCATCGGGTATTCCCGGTCGGGGCTGTGGCCGTGTTCGGCGAGGACGTCGCGGTAGACGCCGAGCAGCCGGGCGAGCTCGGTGTCGTCGCCCTTCGGGCCGATCAGCCACGGGGCGTCGAGGCGGGCGGCGCGGCGCACGGCGGCCTCGGCGAACGCGCCGATCCACAGCGGCGGCCCGCCGGGCTGCACGGGCCGCAGCGCCAGGGAGGCGGCGGGGACCTCGCCCCAGCTGCCGTGCGCGTCGAGGGTGGCGCCGCTCCACAGGGCCCGCAGCAGCGGGACGTAGTCGCTGAGCCGGCGCAGCCGGTCGTCCCACGCGACACCGAAGGCGGCGGTCTCGCGTTTGCGGTAGCCGGCGCCGAGGCCGACGGTGAGCCGGCCGTGGGACAGCACGTCCAGCGATGCGAGGTCCTCGGCGAGCGCGATCGGGTTGAGCAGCGGGGCGAGCAGCACGCCGAAGCCGATCCGGACCCGGGTGGTGGCGCGGGCGAGATAGCCGGCGAGCGGGACCGGCTGGACGAACGCGGACTTGGCCAGGTAGTGGTGGCCGAGGTAGACGGCGTGGAACCCGGCGGCCTCGGCGGCGGCCGCCTGGGCGAGCACGTCGTCGATGCCCTCGGCGGCGGAGACCGAGGGGTCGAACTGGGCGCTCAGGAAGCAGCTGATCCTCACCCGACGACCGCCGCGGCCTTGTCCTGGGACGGGGTCTGGTGCTGGGCCTGGGCACGGAAGTGCGGGATCACCTTGGCGGCGAACTCCTCCATGGAGCGCAGCGCGGCCGCGCGGTCCAGCGTCGGGATCCGCAGCCAGCCGATGTAGTGGTTGATCCCGAGCTGCTCGCGGAGCTTCTCGATGGTGTCGATGACCTGCTGCGCGGAGCCGAAGTTGCCGCCGTGGGTCAGCGTCTGCTCCAGGGTCAGCAGTTCGATGTTCTTGGCGACGGCCGCGTAGTAGGAGCGCTCCTTCTCGATCGCCTCCTCCGAGCCCGGGATGACCTTGCCGACCGACTTGTAGTACTGCATCGCGGCGTGCGCGGCCTGGCGCAGCCCCGCTTCGCCGTCGCCGCACCAGACCTGCTGCATGAACGGCAGGTCGTAGGTGGAGATGTCGAAGCCATTGTCGCGCATGGCCTGCTGGTACAGGCTGAAGTTCTTCTGCATGATGCCGAGCGGCGTGAAGTTGGGCGAGGTGATGATCGACTCGCCGACGGCGCCGCGCTCGCGGAAGCTGTCCGGCGAGACGGTGCCCTGCAGGATCGGTGGCCCGCCCGGGGTGAACGGCCGCGGGTAGGTCGTGATGTTGTCGTAGTGGAAGATCTCGCCGTGGTAGGAGAAGTTCTCCTGTGACAGGGCGAGCCGCAGGATCTCCAGGGTCTCCTGGTAGCGCTGCTTCGACTCCTCCAGTGGCACGCCGAACCCGGCGAACTCCGACGGCTGGTAGCCGCGGCCGACGCCGATCGACACCCGGCCGCCGCTGAGCACGTCGAGGGCGGCGATGTCCTCGGCGAGGCGCAGCGGGTGGTGCAGCGGCAGGACGAGCACGGCGGTGCCGATGGTGATGCGCTTGGTCCGCTCCGCGACGGCCATGCCGAAGTTGATCGGGCTGCCGAGGATGCCGTACTTGGAGAAGTGATGCTCCGCCAGCCAGATCGAGTCGAAGCCGAGCTCGTCGGCCAGCTGGATCTCGTCGAGCGTCTCCCGCAGCACCTGGTGGTCCGATGTGCCTTCGTTCACCGGGAACAGGTTCATGATGCCGAACTTCACGATCTCTCCTCGTTTATTCCGACCAGCCGGTATGTTACGGGCACCGCGCTGGTGTTCGCAAGATGACGCAGGCCAGTGCCTGTTTCAGGGCCGCGCCTGACGCGCCGCCACCCGCAGGGCGCCGACCTGGCGGCGGTGCCAGGCGCCGGAGCCGAGCAGCGCGTCGAGCACGAGCGCGCGGCGCAGGAACAGGTGCGGGTCGGCCTCCATGGTGATGCCCATGCCGCCGTGCACCTGGATGCAGCGTTCGGCGGCGAAGACCGCGGCCCGGCCCGCCGCGGCCTTGGCGGCGTGCACCTGCAGCTCCGCATCGGGCCGGCCGTTGTCGACCGCCCACCCGGCGTACAGCGTCAGGTCCCAGGCGGCCTTGCGGACCGTGGCGGCCTCGGCGAGCTGGAACGCGACCCCCTGGTAGGAGCCGATGACCCGGCCGAACTGCTCGCGGGTGCGGGCCTGCTCGGCGGCGAGGTCGATGGCGCCCTGCGCGACGCCGCACAGCTCGGCGGCGACGACCAGGGTGGCCCGCCACGGCCCGGTGCCGGGCGGGGCGACCTTCGCCGGTTCGGCGAGGGTGACGTCGGCCAGCGGCACCGACGGGTCGACGGACTGCCGGGCGACGACCCCCTCGACCGGGGCGATCCCGACCCGGCCCGGCAGCAGGACCGCGAGGCCGTCGGCCTGGGCCGCGTACCGCACGAGACCGGCCCCGGCCCCGCTCGCGTCCACCGCCGGCGTGAGCACCCGCTCCCCCGCGAGGACGTCCTCTGGAAGTGGGCCGCCGCCGCTGAGCAGCTGCACCGCGGCGGCGTGCGCCGGGAACCGGCTCGGCACCAGGTGCTCGCCGAGGACCTCGACGGCGACGAGCAGGTCGATGAGGTCCGAGCCGATGCCACCGGCCTGCTCCGGCACTCCGAGCAGGCCGAAGTCGCGCAGCAGCGGGCCGTCGCACGCCGGGGCCTGCCAGCCGCCGTCGAGGGCGGCCCTGGCGGTGACCCGCTCCCCCTCCGCGAGAGACCGGACGGTCTTGGCGATCTCCAGTTGCTCCTGGGTGAATGTCGCGCGCATGCCGGACTCCGCTCAGCGTGAACGGGGCAGGTTCAGGACCCGCTCCGCGAGGATCGACTTCTGGACTTCCTCGGTGCCGCCCTCGATGGTGTGCGCGCGGGCGCGCAGGTAGCGGCGCATCCGGGCGGCGGCGCCCGCACCGTCCAGCAGCACCCCGCCGCCGTCGTCGAGCTGCACCGCGAGCCGGTTGGCGCTCTGCACCACGCCGGCCCACAGGCTCTTGAGCGCCGAGGTCTCGGGCCCGGGCACCCCGCCGGCCTGGGTCTCACCGAGCATCCGCATCGAGCCGATCCGGACCGCCTCGGCGTCACACTGCAGCTGGCCGACCGTGTCGAGGAACGCGGTGTCGCCGGCGACGCCACGCTCGACAGCGACGTCGATGACCCGGTCGACGGCCTGCCGCGCCCACACCCACAGGTTCAGCGCCATGCTGCCGCGCTCGAACGCGAGCGTGGTGAGGGCGACCTTCCAGCCGTTGCCCACCCCGCCGAGCACGTCCTCGTCGGGCACGAACACGTCGTCGAGGAACATCTCGTTGAACTCGGTGTCCCCATTGATCATCACCAGGGAGCGCACCGTGAACCGGTCCATCGGGGCCAGCAGGTAGCTGATGCCCTGATGTTTCGGCGCGGCGGCGTCGGTACGCGCGAGCAGCAGGCACTTGGAGGCGTTGTGCGCGTTGGACGTCCAGATCTTCGACCCGTTGACGAGCCAGCCGCCGTCCACCTTCGTCGCGGCGGTGCGCAGGCTGGCCAGGTCCGACCCGGAGCCGGGCTCGCTGAAGCCCTGGCACCAGTACTCGTCGCCGCGCAGGATGCCGGGCAGGTGCCGGGCCTGCTGCTCGCGGGTGCCGTGGGCGATGATCGTCGGCCCGGCCAGCATCATGCCGACGCCGTTGAGCGGGTAGGGGGCGCCGCGGACCGCCGCCTCCTCGTTGAAGATCGCCTGGGCGAGGGAGTCCATGCCGCGGCCGCCGTGCTCGGCCGGCCACGACAGCCCGGCCCAGTTGCCGGCGCACAGCCGGTCCTGCCAGACCCGTGACCAGTGCTCGCGCTGCTCCTGGGTCAGCTCCTCCTGGTCGGGCACGTCCCGCAGCGCCTCGTCGAGCCAGCCGCCGACCTCCCGGCGGAACGCCAGGTCGGTGTCGCTGTCATCGAAGTCCATTGGCGGTGACCTCCCCTACCGGCGTGAGCCGCTTTTTGTACAACTTCCCGTTCGGATCCCGCGGCAGCGCGTCGTGCACGACGTAGTCGCGCGGGCGCTTCGGCTTCGCCAGCAGGCTCTCCAGGTGCGCGCGCAGCGCCGCCACGACCGTGTCCTGGTCGGGGGCGCCGTCGCGCAGGACGAGGTGCGCCTGCGGGACCTCGCCGAACTCGGGGTCGGGCGCGCCGATGACGGCGGCGTCGGCGACCCAGTCGTGGGTGAGCAGCGCCGCCTCGATCTCGGCCGGGTAGACGTTGACCCCGCCGACCAGGATCAGCTCGGCGGCCCGGCCGGTGATGTACAGGAAGCCGTCCTCGTCGACGTGGCCGACGTCCCAGACCGTCATGAGGCCGTCGCGGCGGGCGCCGTCGGTCTTGCCCGGGTCGTTGTGGTATTCGACCTTGTCGTTGCCCTGGCGCATGTACACGATGCCGGTCTGCCCGACGGGGACCTCGGCGCCCTGCTCGTCGAGGATCTTCAGGGTGGAGATCGAGGCGGGCCGGCCGACGGTGCCGGGGTGGGCGAGCCACTCGTGCGGCCGGGCGACGGTGGTGCCGACCTCCGTCGAGCCGTAGTACTCGTACACCACCGGGCCGAACCAGTCGAGGATCTGCTGCTTCACCTCGCGCGGGCACGGCGCCGCGCCGTGCAGCACGTAGGCGAGCGAGGAGATGTCGTAGCCGTCGCGCGTCTCGCGGGGCAGCTGCAGCAGCCGGTAGAAGTGCGTCGGCACCATGCTGGTGCCGGTGACCCGCTGGTCCTGGACGCGGCGCAGGAATCCTTCCGGGGTCCAGCCGTCCATCAGGACCAGGGTGCCGCCGGCGTGCAGCGCGCCCATCGCCGGGGTGATGTTGGCGGAGTGGTAGAGCGGCGCCGACACGAGCCACGACCGGAACGCGGAGCGCTGCATCCCGAACTCGTTGAACAGCCACACGTAGGTGCGCGCGCCGGTGTCCGCGTCGATGCCGCTGAGCGGACGCTTCACCCCCTTGGAGCGGCCGGTGGTGCCGGAGGTGTACATCATCAGCGAGCCGGCCGGGGTGTCCTGCGGGCTGGTGTCCGGCATTCCGTCGGTGAGCCCGCCGTCGGGCCCCGCGAGGCCGTCGGGTCCGTCGATGTAGAGCAGCGTCCCGGGCGGTGCGGCGGCGGTGACGACGTCCTTGACCCGCTCGGAGCCGACGACGACCTTGGCCCCGCTGTCGGCGAGGATGTAGCCGACCTCGGGCTCGGTCAGGTGGTAGTTGAGGGTCACCAGGTACAGCCCGGACTGCATCGCGGCGAGGTACAGCGCGACCATGCCGGGGCTGTTGGTCATCACCGCCGCGACGGTGTCGCCGACCCGCAGCCCCGCGCGGGTCCGCAGCCCGTGCGAGATCCGGTTGACCTCGGCGAACAGCGCACCGTAGGAGATCCGCCGGTCGTCGGCGGTCACGATCGCGCACAAGTCCGGTTCGGCGGCTGCCCACAGCCGGAAACCGGTCCGGTCCTCGGTCATCGGACTCCTTGAACTAAATTCCGACCATCCGGTATGTTCTTGCCAACAGTAAGGGAGGCCCCCCGCGATGTCCATACCCGTGAGCGAGGCGCACGCCGCCAGCTACCGCGCCCGTGAGGTCCCGGCCCCCGTCCAGGTCATCGAGGGTGTGTGGGCCGTTCCGGTGCCCCTGCACGGCAGTGCGCTGCGGGCCGTCACCGTGTTCCTGATCGAGACCCGGGCCGGGCTCGTCCTCGTCGACGCCGGCTACGACCACCCCTCCTGCTGGGCCTCGTTCCGGCGGTCCCTGACCTCGATCGGGCACAGCGTCGAGGCGATCTCCACCGTCCTCCTCACCCACAACCACCCCGACCACGTCGGCTTCGCCGACCGGGTCCGCACCGTGTCCGGCGCCCGGGTGCTGATGGGCGCCGCCGACGACTTCGCCGCGATGCACCGCGTCCGCGGCGGCTTCCTCGACCAGCTCGGCACCGCCCTGGACCTGACCGGCGCGCCGGCCGACGTCGTCGACGCCATGTACGCCGACGCGGTGAAGGTCGCGGAGCACCACGAGTCACTGCGCCTGGACGTCGCGCTGCAGGGCGACACCGACCTCGCCTTCGGCGACGTGACGATCCGCGCCGTGCCCGCCCCGGGCCACACGTACGGGCACACCGTCTACTACGACACCCGCGGGCTGGTCTTCACCGGCGACACGATGATGGCCGAGGGCCCGACCCAGCTCGCCATCGTCAGCCGCCCCGGCGACGACCCCGCCGGCGACCTGCTGCGCACCCTGGACCGCATCCGGGACCTCGGCGCCACCATCGCCTGCCCCGCCCACCAGTTCCCGTACCGGGACGTCGCCGGCCGCGCCGAGGAGCTCAAGGCCTTCCACCGGGCCGAGGTCGACCAGGTCCGGACCATCGCCGGCCCCGGCGACACCGCCTGGGACGTCGCCCGCCGCATGCCGTGGAAGAAGCCGTGGGACGAGCTCGGCCGCGGCACCCGCCGCTTCTCCCTCGTCCACACCCTGGCCCTGCTCCGCAACGCCCGCTGACCGCCGGCACGCCCGGGACGGCCGGGCGCGCCGGCCTGGTTCAGCAGGGCATGACGAGCCGGAAGAGGGTCGCCCGCGCGGTGCGGCCGGCCTGCCCGCGACGGGAATCCCTCGGCGGGCGGCCAGGACGACGTGCCCGCTCATCGGACCGTCGACGGCGCCGGCGAGCGGCCGGATGCCGCGAACACCGGGGTACAGCCGAACGGCCACCGGTGCGGGTCGCACCGGTGGCCGCCTGGTTCACGTCAGTGTCGCGGGGTTGGGGTCAGGGGTAGTTCACGACCTGGCGCGGGGTGGTGTTGCCGGCGGGGTTGGGGACGGCGCCGCCGGTGTCGTTGACGACGTTGGCGATAGTGCCTACGTCGCCGAGGGAGACGGTGATGACGCTGTGGAGCCGGACGCCGGTCCGGTTGGGCACCTCGAAGCCTCGGTCCACACGGACAGCGGGGTTGACGTTGAAGTAGCAGTACACGCCGCCGCCCCACAGTTCGTGGTCGGTGACGCTGTCGGCGACCTTGTAGGCGGCGTAGCCGTTGCCCCGGGGGCCGATCCAGGCTGCCTGGTTGGGCACGTCGTACGGCTTCTCGTTCTGGAAGAAGATCGTCTTGCCGCGGTTGCCGTTCCAGATCACCTCGTACTTCTGGTAGTGCTCGACGAACAGGCCGGTGGCCAGGACGTCGTCACCGTTCACGAGGAGGCCGGTGTCTCCGGTGTTCACCGTCCAGCCGGTGGGCGCGCCGCCGTGGTCAGCCCGCCAGGCCCAGATGTGGTCGATGATCGTGTCGTCGCTGTGCACGGCGAGGGTGGTGGTGGCCTTGCCCTGGACGCTGCTGCCGATGCGGAAGAACACGTCCTGGATGCTGATCGGGTTCGCCGCGTGGTCGGTGTGCGCACCGGCCGTGCCGACGCTCATCAGCGTGGGGCTGTTGGTCGTGCCGGCGTCGAAGGTCAGGCCGCTGACCTTGACCCCGTTGACGTCGGCGATGTTCAGCGCCTCGACGCCGCCGACCGGGATCAGGGTCGGGTAGCCGATGCCGGTGACCACCGTGTCGGCCCGGGTGACCCGGATCGTCTGGTCGAGGGAGTAGGTGCCCGGGGTGAAGAACAGGTTCAGGCCCTGGGCGAGGGCGGAGTTGATCCGGGCGGCGCTGTCACCGGGCTTGGCGACGTAGAACTGCCGCATCGGGATCGAGGTGCCGGGGGTGTTCGGCCACGTGGCGCCCGCGGAGTTGCGCCGGATGGACGGCACGAAGACGCGGTACAGGCCGGCACTGTCGACGTACAGGTACGGCTTCTCCCGGGTGACCGGGGTGGTGGCGAGGGTGGTGTGCGGCGGGTTGGGGAACGCGTTCGGCGGTGCGCCCTGCACGCCGGAGTAGACCATGTTCCAGACGCCGCCGTCCCAGCGCTGGATGCGGCTGTCCCGGCTGTACCACTGCTGCTGCGACCCGGAGGTCACGTAGCCGTCGACGACGGAGTCGGCGAGGTAGCCGCCGCTGGAGTAGCCCTGCCCGCCGTCCTGGTTGGACGGTGCCAGGGTCAGGTTGCCCTTGATGTGGATGCGCCGCATCGGGGCGGCCTGGGAGACGGCCCACCGGTTGATCCCGCCCTCGGGCACGATCGACAGGTTCTCCATGCTGCGCCAGAAGTTCTGGGTGGCGTTGAGCTCGTCGCCGTAGTTCCACCCGGAGTCGACGTTGACCGCGCCGTTGATCGTCACGTCGTCGGGGTTCAGGCCGAGACCGGCGACCGTGGTGTAGAAGCCGACGTTGGCCCAGACCCGCCCGTACGTGCCGGGCTTGAACAGGAACACGTGGCGCTGGGTGCCGAACTGCGCGGTCGGGCTGCGCAGCTGCGCGTTGAACGCCTGGTCCACCGCGGACTGGATGGTCGCCACCGGGGTCGACGGGTCGAAGATCCGCACGTTCGGGCCGAAGTCCGGCGTGTCGGAGGTCGGCAGCGCCGGTCCGCTGGACGACGTCGAGGGCGACGGCGAGGTCGGGTTGGACGGGCCGGAACCGGTGAACACCTGGAACTCCCAGAGCGAGTAACCGTAGACGGTGGCCCGGGCGGTGCCGTTCATGCGCACGTAGCGGCCGGCGGTCGCGGTGACGGCCGGGTTCTGCACACCACCGGTGCCGGCGGTCGTGCTGTAGATGTTCGTCCAGCTCGTGCCGTTGGTGGACACCTGGATCTGGTAGGCGGTCGCGTACGCGGCCTCCCAGTTCAGCCGGACGCCGCAGACGGTCACGGTACTGCCCAGGTCGACCTGGAGCCACTGCGGGTCGGCGGCCGCGCTGGACCAGCGGGTGCCGGTGTTGCCGTCCACCGCCGCCGAGGCGGGCGTGCCGGCGTTCTCCGTCGACGACGCGGTCGCCGTCTTGCCTTGGGCAGCGTTGGTGGTGCCGCAGGTGCCGGGGTTGTCCGGGGTACCGCCGAAGACCTGGAACTCCCACAGCGACACGCCCCACTGGGTGGCCTTCGCGGTCGCGTTGACGCGCACGTAGCGGCCGGTGCCCGTGACCGGCAGGCTCTGCTGGCCGCCGGTGCCGGTGGTAGTGGAGTAGACGTTCGTCCAGGTGCTGCCGTCGGCGGAGGTCTGGATCTGGAAGGCGGTGGCGTACGCGCCCTCCCAGTTGAGTGCGACCCGGGTGATCGACTGGGCGGAGCCGAGATCGACCTGGATCCACTGCGGGACGCTGAAGGTGCTCGACCAGCGGGTGCCCGTGTTGCCATCGGTCGCGCTGCTGGCGGGGGTGCCGGCGTTCTCCGTCGACGAGGCGGTCGTCGGCCGGCCCTGCGACAGCAGGGTCTCGGCCGCGTCGGCGCGGGTCGTGACCACGACGATGTACGTCACCAGCATGGCCGCTACCGCGGTCACGATGGCGGCCATGCGCAGGGCGCGCCGGCTCGTCGATGATCCGGACGAACGTCTATGGCCGGGGCGGGGTTCCGACCATTCCATAGGGACTCCTTCGTGAAGCTGGGGTGTCGGCGGTGTGTCACGCGCGTGAGAGAGCGCTCTCGCAGACGTCACTTTGACCGCTTCTTGGAGAGGTGTCAATGCTTCACGAGGAACGTACGACCTCTGACCACCGCTGCCTTACACGCAGGCCAGGGCGCTGTAACGGAACGCTGATCAGCGACACCCCCGATTGCCCACCTCTGGGAGCGCTCTCTGAAGCGCTCCGGCACCGCCGGACGCGTCCGGCTCCGATGCTTCGACGAGCGCCGGCAGACCCAGGATCTCCGCCTGCCACCGGCGAGTTGCCGCGGGAGCTGACGGCCGTCAGTCGTGCAGAAGCGGCTCGTAGGTCCAGTCGGGGCGCAGCGTGGGACGCTGGTCGCGCAGGGTGCGTTTCAGTACCTTGCCGGACGGGTTGGTCGGGAACTCGTCGACGAGGTAGATCTCCTTCGGGACCTTGAACTTGCCCAGGCGCTGCCGGGCGTGTTCGATGAGCGACTCCGCGGTCAGGCCGGGCCGGCCGATGACGAACGCGACCGGGACCTCCTGCCACTTCGGGTGCGGCGCGCCGACCACCGAGGCGGCGAGGACGAGCGGGTGGTCGGCGAGGACGTTCTCGATCTCGGCGCTGGACATGTTCTCGCCGCCGCTGCGGATCATGTCCTTGAGCCGGTCCCGGATGTACAGGTAGCCGTCCTCGTCGAAGCAGCCGACGTCGCCGGTGTGGAACCAGCCGCCGCGGAACGCGTGCGCGGTGGCCTCCGGGTCGTCGAAGTAGCCGGGGCTCACCTTCGGGCCGCGGGCGACGACCTCGCCGTTCTCGCCGACGGGCACGTCGTTGTCGTCGGCGTCCACGACCCGGACCTGGACCCACGGCACCGGGATCCCGACGGAGCCCTGCTTGGACTCCATGTGGGCATGGTCGAGGTAGGTGAGGCCGCTGCAGGTCTCGGTGAGGCCGTAGCCCTCGATCAGCCGGGCGTTGGGGAACAGCTCCCGCGCCACCGCGAACAGCGCCGAGGTCACCTGCGAGTAGATGAGCCACCGCACCGAGCCGAGGTCCGCGTCCGTCCCGGTCTCGCGGCGGACCATGTCGAGCATCGTGGCGGCCATGACCATGCCGGTGACCCGTTCGGTCTCGATCGCGCGTTTGACCGCCGCCGGGTCGAACCGGCGCTGCAGCACCATGCAGCCGCCGACGTGCCAGATGCCGTAGCCGGGCAGGTCGGTGCCGCCGACGTGGTACAGCGGCGCGAAGTTGAGGATCCGGTCGGTCGGTCGCAGCCCCAGCTCGACGATCTGGGCGTGCATGTTCATGTTCACGTTGCCGTGGGTGAGCATGACACCCTTGGGCAGGCTGGTCGTGCCGGACGTGTAGATGATGCGCTGCAGGGCGTCGTCGGTCAGCTCGGCGTCGGCGACCCGTTCGCCGCGGTGCGCCTCGACGAGCGCCCGCAGGTCGGTCCACCCGTCGACCGGCTCCAGCGCGAGCTTCCGCACGCCGGGCAGGCCGGTGATCGCGGCGGCGGTCAGCTCGGCGAACTCCGGCACGGTCGCGACCGCCTCCACCCGGGCGTGGCCGAGCAGGTGGGCGAGCTCGCCCGCGGTGAGCCGGTAGTTGAGCGGGACGAAGACGGCGCCGAGCTTGGCCAGGGCGAGGGACAGGATGAGGAACTCGGGCACGTTGTTCGCCACGATCGCGACCCGGCTCCCCTGCCGGACGCCCTCGGTGGTCAGGCCCGCGGCGAGGGCGTTGACGTCGGCGTCGAGCTGCCGGTGGGTCCACCGCCGGCCCTCGAAGACGAGCGCGTCGGCGTCGCCGAACCGCAGCGCGTTGCCGCCCAGCATGGCGGCGATGTTCGCGGTGCTCACGCCGTCACCTCCGCTTCGCTCCGGCGCCAACCTGAGCCCAACCTGCCACAAGATGAGCGGCCCGAGACGCTCCGCTGGCCGCTCATGCCGTCACCTCCGCTGCGCTCCAGCGCCAGCCTGAGCCACAACTGCCACACGATGAGCGGCCCAAGACGCTCCGCTGGCCGCTCATGACGACCGCAGCTCGCGCTTGAGGACCTTGCCGGAGTCGTTGCGCGGCAGCGACGCCACCACGTCGACGTACTTCGGCACCTTGAACCCGGCGAGGTTGGCGCGGCAGTGCTCGCGGATGTCCGTGCCGGTGGCCGCGGCGCCGTCGCGGAGGATGACGAACGCCTTCGGCACCTCGTCCCACTGCGGGTCGGGGACGCCGATGACGGCGACCTCGGCGACGTCCGGGTGCTGCGCGATGACCCGCTCGATCTCGGCGCCGGCGACGTTCTCCCCGCCGGACTTGATGAGGTCGGTGCGCCGGTCGACGAACCACAGGTAGCCGTCCTCGTCGACGCGGCCGACGTCGCCGGTGAGGAACCAGCCGTCGCGGCGGGTGCGCCGGTTCGCCTCCTCGTCGTTCCAGTACCCGGGCGAGATCTTCTCCCCGCGGATGACGATCTCCCCGTCGGTGCCGGGCGGGACCTGCCGGAAGTGCTCGTCGACGACCCTGATGTGCACGCCGGGGAACGCCGCGCCGAGCGCGCCCATCTTGCTGTCCTCGTGCGCGGCGTCCATGTAGCAGACGCCGTTGCACAGTTCGGTCATCCCGAACGTGTCGATGAGCCGCACATGCGGCAGCCGCCGCTTCACGTCGCGCCGCACGGTGGGCGCGACCCCGGCGAACAGCAGGTACCGCAGCGCCGACAGGTCCGGCGGATCCGGCAGGTCGAGCAGGCCGAACAGGATCTGCGCGGCGAGGACCATGCCGGTGATGCGCTCCCCCGCCGCGATCCGGGCGATGTCGGCGGCCTTGAACGTGGGGGTGAGCACCATCGTCGCGCCGGCCACGAAGACCGCCAGCCCGGGCGCCTCCAGGCCGCTGACGTGGAACAGCGGCGCCGACACCAGGATCCGGTCGTGCTGGGTCAGCTCCAGTTCGAGGACCTGGGCGAGGTGGTTGGCGGTGAGGTTCCCGCAGGTGTGGATGACGCCCTTCGGGTGCGCGGTGGTGCCGGAGGTGTACAGCAGCCGGTGGATGTCGCCCGGCGCCTTCTCCGCGTCCGGGACCCGGACCCCGGCCGGCTGCCGTTCGAGAAGGACCTCGAGGCGCTGCGCGTCGCCGACGACCTGTGCGCCGTTGGCGACCGCGGTCGCGATCCCGGTCGTGGCCAGCAGCTGCGCGGCGGTGCCGGCGAAGTCGTCGTCGTAGAGCAGGCAGGTGATACCGGCCTGGTTGATGACGTACGCCTGCTCGTTGGGGTGCAGCCGCCAGTTGAGGGGCACCGAGACCGCGCCGACACGGGCCAGCGCGAGGAGTTCGATGACGTACGTCGCGGTGTTGCGGCCGAGCACGCCGACGAGGGCGCCGTCGGTGACGCCGGCGTCGAGCAGGGCCGCGGCGTGCCGGTCGACGTCGGCGTCGAGCTGCGCGTAGGTCCAGCGCCCGGCGCCGTCGACGAGCGCCTCCCGGTCCGCGCGGCGCAGCGCCTGCCGGCGAAGGGTCTCGGCGAAGTTGCTGGTGGCCATCAGCTCGCGCTTCCGCTTCGGTACGCCAGGATCTCCTCCCGGCTGGGCAGCGACACGAACTCCAGGAGGTTGCCGTCGAGGTCGCGGGCCGCGAACGCGGTGATGTACCCGTAGTTCTCCAGCAGCACCCGGTTCGGTTCGCCGAGGCATTCGGCTCCGAGCTCGGTCATCCGCCGGTGCAGGTCGCCGATCTCCTCGACGGGCACCTCGAAGCTGAGCAGGAACGTGCCGAGCTCGAGGTGGCCGGCGGTCGCGGTCCTGGTCTTGGTGCCGTTCCACTCGATGAGCTCGAGCTGCCCGATCTTGCTGGGCCCCTGCATGTACTGGACCCGGCCGGTGGTCCCGGCGGGCAGGCCGAGCGAGACCTCGATGCCGGGCCCGCCGACGTCGGTGCGCAGGGTCCTGCGGTAGCCGAGGGCCTTCTCGTAGAAGTCGGCGGCCCGGTCCACGTCGGACACGGTCATGGCCACGTGATGCACTTCGCTGACCGGCATCAATAGCTCACTTTCCGGAAAGTACCTGCTGGATCAGTTCGACCTCGTCGGCGCCGCTGTCCGGGACGATGAAGCCGTCCAGGGAACAGATCTCGTCGAGCGCGCCGAGGATGTCGTCGGGCGAGGCGGGCTCGGCGCCGCCGTACCAGCCCGGGGTGACACCCAGGAAGATCCGGCCGACGCGGCCACCGCCGACGGTAAGGATGTGCCGGTTGAGGGTGCACTGCTCCGAGGCGAGGAACGTGCCGACGGCGGCGACGTGCCGCGGGTCGAACCGGTCGGCGAGGTCGCCGAGCAGTCCGTCGGTCATCCGGGTGGCCGCGGTCGGGGCGATCGTGTTGACCAGGATGCCCCGGCGGGCGCCTTCCAAGGACAGCACCTGCATCAGCCCGGCGAGGCCGGCCTTCGCGGCGCCGTAGTTGGACTGGCCGAAGTTGCCGAGCAGCCCGGAGGACGAGCTGGTGAGCACGATCCGGCCGTACCCCTGCGCCGCCATGACCGGCCAGGCCGGGCGCAGCACGTTGAACGCGCCGGTGAGGTGCACGTCGAGGACGGCCTGCACGTCGTCGTCGGTGAGCTTCGCCAGGGTCCGGTCGCGCAGGATCCCGGCGTTGTGGATGACGGCGTCGACCGTGCCGTACGCGTCGACCGCGGCCCGCACCAGGGCCGCCCCGCCCGCCGGCGTCGCGACGGAGTCCGTGGACGCGGTCGCGGTGCCGCCCGACGCCCGGATCTCCTCGACGACCTTCTCGGCCGCGCCGCCGCTGCCCGTACCGTCGACGCCGCCGCCAAGGTCGTTGACCACGACGGACGCGCCGTGCGCCGCGAGGGACAGGGCGTGCGCCCGGCCGATGCCGTTGCCCGCGCCGGTGACGATCACGACCCGGCCGTCCAGCCTGACCGCGCCGCTCATCGCTCATTCCCCAGGACGGCGACGAACGCGACGCAGGAGCCCGGCTGGCCGCCGAGGTTCTGCGCGACGGCGAGCCTCGCGCCGGGGACCTGGCGGGCCCCGGCCTCGCCCCGCAGCTGGGTGAAGCACTCGAACATCATCCGCAGCCCGGTCGCGCCGATCGGGTGGCCGAAGGACTTCAGGCCGCCGTCGGTGTTGACCGGCAGCGCGCCGCCCAGGTCGTAGCGGCCGTCGAGCAGGTCCCGCCACGCCTTGCCACGCTCGGAGAACCCTAGGTCCTCCATGAGCACCACCTCCGTCGGGGTGAAGCAGTCGTGCACCTCCGCCAGCGAGATCTGCGTGGCCGGGTCGGTGACGCCCGCCTGCTCGTACGCCTGGCGGGCCGCGGCGACGACCTCGGGGAAACTGGTGAAGTCGTAGCCGTCGGAGGCCAGGCCCGCACCGGACCCGGCGACGAAGCTCATCCCCTTCAGGTAGATGGGCTTGCTCGTGTACCGGTGTGCGTCCTCGGCCCGCACGACGATGGCGGCGGCGGCGCCGTCGGACACCCCGGAGCAGTCCATGACACCGAGCGGCCCGGCGATGCGAGGGGAGTTCTCCACGGTCTCGGCCGTGACGGCCTTGCGGAACTGGGCGCGTTCGTTGAGGGCCCCGTTCGCGTGGTTCTTCATCGCGACCTTCGTCAGGGCGCTGCGCATGTCGCGGGCGTCGACGCCGTACGCCTCCTGGTAGGCCGGTGCCAGCAGGGAGAACCCGGCGGGTGCGGTCCAGTCGACGTCGGTGCCGTCAGCGGGCGGGTACACGGCCGACAGCCCGGAGTAAGAGGAGTCCTTGAGCTTCTCCACGCCGGTCGCCATCACCATGTCGTAGGCGCCGGAGGCGACCGCGAACACGGCGTTGCGGAACGCCTCCGAGCCGGTGGCGCAGTAGTTCTCGACGCGGGTGACGGGTTTGCCGGTCAGTCGCAGCGGCCGGGCCAGGGTCTGCCCGGACATGCCGGAGCCCTGGGTGCCGACCCAGAACGCGTCGACGTCGTCGAGGGTGACCGACGGCAGCGACCCGACGCACTCCTGCACGGCGTCGACGAGCAGGTCGTCGGCGGAGGAGTGCCAGTGGTCGCGGAACGGGGTGCAGCCCATCGCGACGATCGCGACGTCGTGGGTGGTGCGTCTGCTGCCCATCAGTGCGTTCCTTCCGTGTCCGGAGTCTGGGCCTGAGTCAAGGTCAGGGTCGGTGCCGGGCGGAGCTTCCAGAAGTAGTTGTGGATCGCGTCGGTGGTCCACAGCCGGCGGAACGTCGGTGTCATCGGCATGCCGACGGTGACGTCGCCGGGCGGGACGTCGGTGGCGTAGGCGCTGAGCCGGCCGCCGCCGTCGACGTCGGCGATGACGACGGCGACCTCCGGCTCCGGCATCGTGGTCAGGTGGTCGCGGGTCACGGAGACGACCCGGGCGGTCCGGTCCCGCAGCGACACCTTCGCCTCGCCCGCCCCGGCGATGCCGCAGGCGGCGCAGACCCGGCTCGGCGGGGTGGTGACCCGGCCGCACGCGCCGCACTGGCTGCCCTCGAGGCGGTACTTCCAGCCGGCCCGGCGGTGCATCGGCGGTGCCGCCGGCGCCGGTGCCGCGGGGCGGGCCGGTCCCTGCACGTCCAGCAGCCCGCGCCAGCGCAGGTACCGGCCGTAGCCGAGCGTCTGCCGCGCGGCCAGCTGGTCGCGCACCGACGGGCCGCGGCGGGCCTCGCGGACCCCGTCGCCGGCGCGGAACACGAACGCGTCGGCGCCCTCGGTCGCGGACAGCAGCAGGATCGTCTCCCCCGGGCCGGCGTCGTCGAGGGCCGCGGCGAGCAGCAGCCCCGGGTGGGCGGCGCCGGTGAAGCCGGTGGCCCGTTCCAGGGCCGCGTCCTGCTGGGACGGCGCGGTGCCGCGCAGCGCCCGGCGCAGGGCCGCCGCCGCGCGTGGGTTGGAGGAGGCGACCACGACGTGGTCGACGGCGTCCAGGGACGCCTCGGCGAGGGCGCGGCGGGCCGCGTCGAGGCCGGCGGCGGCGAGGATCTCGGCGGTGAACCGCTCGTCCCAGACCCGGTCGTGGCGTTCGCCGGGCAGCCGCCACCGTTCGAGGATCTCGGTGGTGTGCCCGGCGCGGGCCAGCAGCACCGCGGCGTGCCCGGTGCCGCCGGCGAACGCGGCCGCGGCGTCGCCCTGGGCGAGCTCGTCGGGGGCGCCGGGGCGGGTGGTGCGCAGGTCGGCCGCGGCGGCGACGGCACCGGCCCGGACCACCAGGTCGAGGGCGGCCGCGCCGGACCGGTGCCCGCGCAGGTCGACGGCGCTGACGCCGGGGTCGAGCCCGAGCGCCTCGTGCACGATCCCGGCGGAGGTCTTCGCCTCGTACGGTGCGCTGGTGGTGGCGAGCAGCAGGTGCCGGCCGGACGGCGTGGCGGACGCGAGGTGCCGCAGCGCCTCGACGGCCATCGTGATCACGTCCTCGTCGTAGCCGGCGACGCCGCGGGCCGGGCCCTTGGCCGCGGCGGGCGGGCCGGTCGGGTCGAGGCGGTTGTCGGTGAGCACGTAGGCGGGCAGGTAGGCCGCGTACGCGTCGATACCCTGGTCAGTCAAGTACGGCTCCACAGAGGTCGGGTCCACAGCGGTCAGGTCCACGAGGGGATGGCGGCGAGCAGCCGCCGGGTGTAGTCCTCCCGCGGCCGGTCCAGCACGTCCTCGACGCCGCCCTGCTCGACCACCCGGCCGCGGCTCATCACCGCGATCCGGTCGCAGAGGTCGCTGGCGAGCATCAGGTCGTGGGTGACGAACAGCAGGCCGATGCCGAGCTCGTCGACCAGGGTGCGGAACAGCCCGACGACCTTGGTCTGGGTGGTGACGTCGAGCGCGGTGGTGCACTCGTCGGCGATGACGAGCGCCGGGCGGGTGACGACGGCCAGGCCGATCGCGACCCGCTGGCGCAGCCCGCCGGACAGCTGGTGGGGGTAGCTGTCCAGGACCCGGGCCGGGTCGCTGATCCGCATCTGCTCGAGGACCTCGACCGAGCGCCGCTCGACGTCGGCCTTGGCGATGCCGCGGACGTGCCGGCGCAGCACCTCGCCGAGCTGGGTGCGGACCTTCATCAGTGGGTTCAGCGACCGGGACGCGTCCTGGAAGACCATGCCGACGGCGGTGCCGCGGATCCGGTCCGTGCGGTCGACGCCGGGCGCGACCACCACGTCGCCGGCCAGCTCGACGGCGCCGGACTCGACGGTGACGTTGCGTTCCAGCAGGCCGACGACGGCACGGGCGAGGGTGGTCTTGCCGCTGCCGGACTCGCCGACGACGCCGACGATCTGGCCGCGGCCCACGTCGAGGTCGACGTCGTCGAGCAGCCGGAGCCGCCCGCCGGTGAGGCGGGCCGAGATGGACAGGCCGGACACGTGCAGCAGGCTGGTCATCGGCGCCTCTTGCGGGGGTCGTAGTGCGTGAGCAGTGCGTCGCCGAGCAGGTTGACCAGCAGCACCAGGACGGTGACCGCGAGGCCGGGGAAGAACGCGATCCACCAGGCCGTGCTCAGCTCGTCCTGGCCGGCCGCCAGCAGCGAGCCCCAGCTGTTCATCGGGGGCACCACGCCCAGGCCGAGGAAGCTGAGCGCGCTCTCGATCAGGATCGCGGTGCCGACCTGGAGGGTGCCGAGCGCGACGATCGTGCCGCCGAGGTTGGGCAGGATGTGCCGGAACACGATGCGCAGCTCCGACGCCCCGGCGGCGCGCAGGCCGAGCACGAACTGGCGTTCCCGGATCGCGAGGGTCGCCGAGCGGGTGACCCGGGCGCAGACGGCCCAGCCGGTGAGCGCCAGGACCAGGAACAGGACCGGCAGGGAGCTGCCGCGGTTCGCGATGATCGCCAGGGCGACGAGGATGAACGGCAGGGCCAGCTGGGCGTCGATGAGCACGGAGATGACCCGGTCGACCCAGCCGCGGAAGTACCCGGCGAGCAGGCCCAGCAGGGTGCCTGGGCCGATCGCGACGATCGCGCCGACCAGGCCGATCATGATGGTCAGCCGGCCCGCCTCGACGAACTGGGTGAGCAGGTCCTGGCCGAGCTTGTCGGTGCCGAGCGGGTGCGACCAGGAGCCGCCGCTCAGGAAGCCGGGTGGCTGCCGGGTCGCGTCGAGGTCCTGGCCGGCGGCCGGGAGCAGGCCCGTCAGCGGCAGGACGAACACGGCGACGGCGACCACGGCGATCGGCACCGCCAGCCAGAACGCCGACGTCCGCCTGGACCGGCGGGGCTGCACAACCGCGCCTTCGCTCGTCTTGAGCTGCAGGTCCAGTTCGCTCATGCTGTCACCTCACCCTCGGGTCGACGATCGAGTGGATGACGTCGACGAGCAGATTGAGCAGGACGAAGACCAGCGCGCCGAACACGACGATCGCCTGGACGAGGGGGAAGTCGCGGAACTGGATGGCCTGCAGGGCGAGCTGCCCGAGGCCGGGCCAGGAATACACGTACTCGACGGCGACCGCGCCGGAGAGCAGGATGCCGGTCTGCAGCACGACGATGGTGAGGATCGGCATCATGGCGTTCTTGAACGCGTGCCGCCACACCACCCGCCGGCCGGTGATGCCGCGGGCCTTGGCGGCGTCGATGTACGGCTCCGCGAGGGCCTCGCTCATCGAGGCACGGGTGAGGCGGGCGATCTGCGCCATCGGGTACACCGACATCGTCAGCGCCGGCAGCACCAGGTGCGCGGGGGTGCCGGACTGCCCGGCCGGCAGCCAGCCGAGGTTCACAGCGAACAGCACCACCAGCATCATCCCGAACCAGAACACCGGCACTGACTGGCCGAGCAGGGCGACGGTGGACGCGGCGCGGTCCCACCAGGTGCCCTCGCGCCTGGCCGCGAGCACGCCGAGCGGGACGCCGACGAGGATCGCGAGGGCCATGCCGGCCGCGACGAGCTGCAGCGTGAACGGCAGCCGGTCCATGATCATCGAGGTGTTCGACTGGTAGAACTGCAGCGACTGGCCGAGGTCGCCGGTGAAGACGCCCTTGAGGTAGTCGAGGTACTGGACCAGCAGCGGCCGGTCGAGGCCGAGCTCGTGGCGCAGGGCCTCACGCTGCTCGGGGGTCGCCATCGGGCCGAGGATGGTCGTGGTCGGGTCGCCGGACAGCCGGCCGAGCATGAACGCCATGCTCAGCGCGATCAGCAGCGACGCCAGCAGGGCGGCGAAGCGGGCGGCGGCGCGGCGAAGCGTGCCGGCCCGCGCGGACCGGCCGCGCTTCGCCGCCGGGGTCGCCCCGCCGGCCGTCGCCGCCGTGGCCGGGGCCGTCGGGTCTGTCGCCGTCGGTTCCGTGGCCGCTTGCCCGCCGGCCTTGGTCAGCGGGACCGCGACGTTGTTCGCCGGCGGGTCCGCGGAGCCCTTCGCCGGCGGGACCGGGCTGGTCTTCATTGCCGTGACCTCCATCGCGCTCCTGGCATCGCGGCGAGCAGCTCGCGGGTGTAGTCGTTCTCGGGCCGGGCGAAGACGGTCTCGCAGGGCCCGGACTCGACGACCCGGCCGTGGTACATGACGTGCACGACGTCGCAGACCGAGCGGACCACGGCGAGGTCGTGGCTGATCATGAGCAGGGCCGCGCCGGTCGTCGCGCGGATCTCCTTCAGCAGGGCCAGCACATCGGCCTGCACGGAGACGTCGAGGCCGGAGGTCGGCTCGTCGGCGACGATGAGCCGGGGCCGCATCAGCAGCGCCCGGGCGATGCAGACCCGCTGCGCCTGCCCGCCGGAGAGCTGGTGCGGGTAGCGGTCGAGGATCGACGGCTCCAGCCGGACCCGCGCGAGCAGGTCGGTGTCCTCGATCCACGAGGTGCGCTCCGGCTGCAGCGAGCGTAGCTCCCGCAGCCCGGACCGCACGGACTGGCGGGGGTCGAGCGAGCCGTGCGGGTCCTGGAAGACCACCTGCGCCTCGGGCCGCAGCCGGCGCAGCTGCTTGCGGCCGACCGAGGACAGCGAGTGCCCGAGCAGCCGGATGTCGCCCTCGCCGCGGGTGCCGAGCCCGGTCGCGGCCATCGCGAGGGTGGTCTTGCCCGAGCCCGACTCGCCGACGACCGCGACGCTCTCGCCGGCGCCGATGCGCAGCGACACGTGGTCGACGGCCCGGAACACCTCGCCGGTGCGCCGGTTGCGGTGCTCGACGACCAGGTCATCGACCTCGAGCACCGGCGCGTCCCGATCCGGGCCCCGGGCCGTGACCCGGTCTGTGGCCCGGAACGCGGACCGGGCTGCGACCCGGTCGGTGGTCTGGTCCAGGGCGTGGGGGTGCCGGGCGTCGCCGCCCGGCATCCCGTTCTGCACGACGTCGGACATTGTCAGCGGGTCGTCTGGGTGAAGTCGACGGTGTTCAGCGGGCCGAACACCAGACCCTTGACGCTGCCGGCCGTGGCGTAGTTGAACACCTGCCGGTACAGCGGCACGTAGCAGTGCTTCTCGACCACACCGATGGTGTTGAGCTGCTCGTACATCGGGGCGGCCGCGGCGGCGTCGGTCTGCTCCAGCGCCTTCTGGGCCAGGTCGTCGATCTGCGGGTCCGGGCAGTTGCCGGTGATCGACTTGGTCTTCATGAAGCCGCTGGCGAAGAAGTCCGGGACGGCGACGTTGGGCACGCCGGCGAAGATCGCGATGCCGGGGACCTGACGGCCGACGACCCGCTTCACCAGGGTGCCGTAGTCGATCGGCACGTACGTGACCTTGAAGCCGGCCTTCTCGAGGGCGCCGCCGACAGCCTGGGAGACCTCTTCGATGTTGGTGTACTGCGCCGCCGGGTAGTGGATCTGCACGGCCGGGGCGGCGGCACCGACGAGCTCCTTGGCCTTGGCCGGGTCGGCGGTCACGCTCTGCGCCGGCTTCTGGCCGGGGCTGACGTTGAGCAGGCCGGCGTCGGCGACGGCCTGGCCGTCGAAGATGCCCTTGACGATCGCGTCCCGGTCGATGGCCAGGGCGGCCGCCTCGCGCAGCTTGGGGTCGTCGAAGGGCGGCTTCGTCGAGTCGAGGAACGCGATGATCTTGATGGCGGTCTCGGTGCTCGTCACCGTGATGCCCGCCTTCTTGGCCGTGGTGGCCTGGGCCGGCGGGAGGTCGAACGAGACGTCCACACTCTTACTCTGGATCAGCGCGAGCCGCTGCGCGGCCTCGTTCGCCCAGGTGAAGGTGATGCCGTCGTTGATCGCCTTCTTCGGGCCCCAGTAGTCGGGGTTCTTCTTGACCGACATGTCGCGGCCCGCGTTCGAGCCCGCCCACACGTAGGGGCCGGTGCCGACGGGTGCCGCGGCGAAGCCCGCCGAGCCCTTCTCCTGGTAGTACTTCGGTGGCACCAGGTAGACGGTGGTGAGCAGGTCCGCGAAGTTGTACTGGGAGGTCTTGGTCTTCACCACGACCGTGGTGGCGTCCGGCGCCTGGATGTCGGACACGTTGGTGAAGTACGACTTCAGCTGCGACGCCGCGGTGTCACGGGTGAGCGTGAGGGTGTTGGCGACGGCGGCGGCGTCGGCCTTCTCGCCGTTGCTGAAGCTGATGTCGGGCCGGACCTTGAACGTCCAGGTGGTCGGGTCGGTGCGGGTCCAGCTCGTGATGAGGCCGGTGTCGACGGCCTTGAGGCTGGCGTCGGTGTTGATCAGCGGCTCCAGCATGGTGGCCCAGACGATCTGGGCCGACCGCGCGCCGACGATCGGGTCGAGGGTCGCGGGCTGGGCCGCGAGCAGCGCCCGGACGGTGAACGGGCCGGCCGACTGGGCGGTGCCGGGCTTCGAGTCACCACAGGCGGCGAGGCTGGCACTCGCGATCGCAAGGGAGGCGACCAGCGCCAGCGGCCGCCGGGACCGCAAGGAGTTCGAGAGCATTATGGACGTCCTTCACAACGATGGACCCGTCATGTCGCCGCGAGCCGCGGCCGTGACGCTGGCCACAAAGTACCGACCAGCCGGTATCAAGTCAACAGGTCCAACTGGTGTCGCTCCCGTAACGACCGCGTGACACACCCCCGTCTGCCAGCGTCATTGTCTTCATACCGACTGGTATGTATGATCCGGCGGTGGCCATCAACCTGACCCGCGAACACGACGGTCGCGTCGCCCGCGTCCGCTACGACAACGCGGCCCGCGGCAACTGCCTCGACGACGGCGCCCTCGCCGAGCTCGTCGCCACGATGGAGACCGCCGCCGCGGACGGCACCTGCGCCGTGATCCGGCTCGACATGGCCGGCCGGCACTTCTGCGGCGGCTGGGACACCACGTCGTTCGCCGCGCTCGCCGGCACCACACAGGAGGCGGTCGCCGCGGGTCTGCGCGACAGCGACGCCGCGCTGCACCGCATCAGGCAGCTGCCGGTCCCCGTGGTCAGCGCGGTCCGCGGGCAGGTCATCGGCTTCGGCGCCGGCCTGCTCAGCGCCATCCACCTGCCGGTGGCCGCGGCCGGCGCCCGGCTGTCGCTGCCCGAGGCGCGGTTCGGCTTCGCACCCGCCGGCGTCGGCTACACCATCGCCCGCGCACTGCCCCGCCCGCACGCCTACGCGCTGGTGACCGGCGCGAGCACCGCGACCGCCGCGCAGCTGCTCGGCTGGGGCCTGGTCGCCCGGGTCGTCGCCGACGACGACCTCGACAGCGAGGTCGACGCCCTCGTCGAAGCCCTGGCGGCAGTGCCGCCGCACACCCTGCGCGCGGTCGTCGAGGTGGTCGAGTCGAGCCTCGCCACCGGATCCCCGGAGCGCGCCTACGAGGTCTCCGCCCGCACGATCGTCGCGAGCGTGACCGCATGAACCCGCCGTTCCGGGCAGCGTCCCAGGCAGCGTTCCAGTCTGGTGAGGCCGTCTGGGTGGAGCTGTGCACCACCGACCCGCAGCAGGCCGAGGACTTCTACCGCTCGCTGCTCGGCTGGACCGTGCGGCACGAGCACCTCGGCGCCACCACGTACCGGATGTGCAGCGTCGACGGGCGTGACGTCGCCGGCATCTCCGACGCCGCGGGCCTGCACGGCGGACGCCCCCGCGGCTGGATCGCCTACTTCGCCGTCGACGACGTCACGCGGTCCGCGGACCAGGCGGTCGCGCTCGGCGGGGAGCTCGTCACCCCGCCGCGCTACCTGCCGGCGGCCGGAACCGGCGCCGTCGTCGTCGACCCGTTCGGCGCGGCGTTCGGCCTGTACCAGGGTGAGTCCCGCGCGGGCGTGCAGACGCTCAACACCGTCGGCGCCCTGTGCTGGAACGAGCTGGACACCGGCGAGCCGCAGCGCTCGGTCGCCTACTACCAGGACCTGTTCGGCTACACCACCCAGCAGCGCGACGACTCGCCGACCGCCCGCCCGTACACGGTCCTCATGCTCGGCGACGTGCCGGTCGCCGGGGTCCTGGAGCTGGACAACGAGTGGCCGAACATCATCCCGTCGAAGTGGATCACGTACTTCAACGTCGGCTCCCTCGACGCGGCGCTGACGCAGGTGTCCGACCTGGGCGGCACGCCGACCGTCGGCCCCGTCGACAGCCCGCACGGGCGGCTCCACCTGGTGAAGGACCCCGGTGGACACACCCTGTGCCTGGTGCAGCTCGAAGGCGGCCTGCGCCCCGACGCCCCCGACTCCTCTCACCCGGCGGTGGACCGATGACGACCGAGCCCCTGTTCGACTCCGCCGAGTTCCGCCAGGTCTGCGGCCACTTCCCCACCGGGGTCACCGCCGTGACCGCGACGGCGGCCGGCGGCGCCGTGGCCGCGCTGACCGTCAACTCGTTCACGTCGGTCTCGCTGTCCCCGGCCAAGGTGCTGTTCTGCGTGGCGACGTCGTCGTCGAGCTTCAAGGTGCTCGTCGCTGCGGACCGGATCGCGATCCACATCCTCGGCCAGGACCAGGAGGACATCGCCCGGCGGTTCGCCACCTCAGGGCTGTCCGGCGCGGAGAAGCTCAGCGGTGTGTCCTGGTCGCCCGGCCCGGACGGCGTGCCGCTGCTGCCCGGCACCCCGGCGATCCTCACCGGGGTCCGCGACGACGTGATCACCAGCGGCGACCACGTCATCATCCTGCTGGACGTCGACCACGTGCACCTGAAGCCGACGAAGGTCCCGGCCCTGTCGTTCTACCGCGGCCGCTTCGTCGCCCCCACCGGCCCCACCGAGTAGCAGAGCAAACGGCCGGCGCCCGGTGGGGGCGCCGGCCGTGCTGCGTGTGCGGCGGTCAGCTGTAGTACCGGAACAGGATCTCCGCGGCGCAGCAGGTCTCGCCGCTCTCGGCGAACTCCACGATCACCGACGCCTTGGCCTGCACGCCGGCGGGGCGGCCGGCCTCGGCTTCGATCCGCTTCGCGGACAGCAGGGTCGCGGTGCCCTGGATCTGGACGCCGGGCGGGAGGGGCTTGACGAAGCGGACCCGGTCCAGGCCGTAGTTGACCCCCATCGAGGAGGTCCGCACCTCGAGGATGTCGGCGAGCAGGCGCGGCACCAGGGCCAGGGTCAGGAAGCCGTGCACGATCGTGGTGCCGAACGGGCCGGAGCGGGCGCGTTCGACGTCGACGTGGATCCACTGGTGGTCCCTGGTGACGTCGGCGAACTGGTCCACCTGCTCCTGGGTCACCACCTGCGGTTCGCTGGCGCCGAGCTCCTGACCGACCAGGCCGAGCAGGTCGTCGGGGACGGACACGGTGGTGAGGCGGACGGGTCGCATGGTCACTCCGATTCGGTGGCGAGGGCGGCGACGTGCTCGGTGAGGGTGTTCCATTCGCGGTCCCATGCGTCGGCGGCGACGACCGGCCGGGCGACCCGCAGCATGCGCCGCACCGCCGCCTCGTCCAGGGCCGCGATCCGCTCGGCGAGGGCGTCGACGTGCCGGTCGAGGTCCGCGGCGGGGACCGCCTCGCTGACGAGACCCCGGCGCGCGGCGTCCTCGCCGGTCCAGGTCTCGCCCGCGATGAGCAGCCGCCGGGCGAGCGCCGGCCCGACCGCGAGCGGTAGCAGCACGCTGGAGCCCCAGCCGGGGACCTGTCCGACGGCGATGTGCCGGTCACCGATGCGGGCGGTGTCCGCGGCGACGGCGACGTCGCAGGCGAGCAGGAGTTCGAGGCCACCTCCGAAGGCGGCACCGTTGACGGCGGCGATGGTCGGTACATCTGCCGCCATGACCGCACGGACCAGCCGCCGGCCCCGGTCGAGGAACGACCGCAGCGCGGGCAGGTCGCCGAGGAGCGCGGTGGCCTCGGTGAGGTCGGCGCCGGCGCAGAAGCTGCGGCCGGTGCCGGTGAGCACGAGGACGCGGATGCCGGGTTCCGTGGCCGCGGCGAGCCATTCCTCCAGGCCGGCCATGACCGCGGAGCTGCACGCGTTGCCGGCGCCGGGCCGGTCGATCCGCGCCCACAGCGCGGCCCCGCGCCGGGTTACCACCACGGGCCCGCTC
>NZ_JBIAYW010000001.1:729994-766169 GCF_042898305.1 Dactylosporangium sp. NPDC000521 | reverse complement strand
ACGCCGCCACCTCCGCTGCGCTCCGGCGCCCGCCTGAGCTCCACCCTGCGCCCACGATTCGCAGCTCCTCACTCCGCTGCGGGCCGCTCACGCCGCCACCTCCGCTGCGCTCCGGCGCCCGCCTGAGCTCCACCCTGCGCCCACGATTCGCAGCTCCTCACTCCGCTGCGGGCCGCTCACGCCGTCACCTCCGCTGCGCTCCGGCGCCCGCCTGAGCTCCACCCTGCGCCCATGACTCGCGGCTCCTCACTCCGCTGCGGGCCGCTCATGCGACACGCACGCAGAGCTTGCCGAACGCGGCTCCCGACAGCATCCTCGCCGCCTGGGTGGACACGTCGGCGAGGCCGACGGTGCTGTCGACGACCGGCCGGAGCCGGTGCTCGGCGACGAAGTCGAGCAGCGCCCGGAACTCGGTCAGGGACCCCATCGTCGACCCGTGGACGGTGATCTCCCGGGCGAACAGCCGGGTCAGGTCGAGGCTCGCGGTGAAACCGCTGGTGCCGCCGCAGACCACGATCGTCCCGCCGACGCGGGTGGAGCGGGTCGAGTGCTCGAACGTGGCGGTGCCGACGGTCTCGATGACGACGTCGGCGGGCGCCGGGGTCCGCGCGCCGGTGTCGAGGGCGGCGGTGGCGCCGAGCGCGAGGGCCCGTTCCCGCTTCTGCTCGGACCGGGAGGTGACGATGACGGTGGCGCCGGCCGCGACGGCGAGGCTGACCGCGGCGGTCGCCACTCCCCCGCCGGCACCCTGCACCAGCACCACCTGCCCGGGGGCGAGCGCCGCCTTGGTGAACAGCATCCGGTACGCGGTCAGCCACGCCGTCGGCAGGCTCGCCGCCTCCGCCCAGTCCAGGTGCGCGGGGCGCGGCACGACGTGCCCGGCAGGGACGGCGATGTGCTCGGCGAACACGCCGTGACCGGCGTCGGGCAGCAGGGTCGCGTGCGCGACGGCCCGCCCGCCGGCCTGCTCGCCGGACTGCTCGTCGGTTGTCGGCAGCACCGGGTAGACGACGACGTCCCGGCCGCCGGCCACCCCGGCGGCGTCGCTGCCGAGCACGTGCGGGCCGGTGCGCGGGTGCCGGGTGACGCCGCGCAGCGTCCACAGGTCGTGCATGTTGAGCGCGCCGGCCCGCACGTCGACGCGGACCCAGCCGTCGGGGACCGCGGGGGTGTCGAGCTCACCGACCCGGATCGCGGAGAGGGGGTCGGCCGGGGACGGCTCGGTGACGTAGGCGGCCCTCACGCGGACCCGGCCCGCTCGGTGGGCCCGTTCCAGAACGTCACGTCGGCGAGGTCGGCGCGGGCGGCGGGCCGGAAGTCGAGGCCTTTGGTGTAGGCGACCGGCAGCAGCGTGATCGGCCGCCAGTCCGCGGGCAGGCCGAGCACCTCCTGCACCTGCTCCGCCTTGTGCGCCAGTGCGGTCGCCATCACCGACCCCAGCCCGCGGGAGCGCAGCGCCAGCTGGAACGACCAGGCGAACGGGAAGATCGAGCCGTAGTAGCCCGATGCGGTGCCACCGAGCGGGCGTCGCGGGACCGGTTTGGTGCTGCACAGCACGACCAGGACCGGCACCTCCTCGAGGTGGTCGACCAGGTACTTGACCGCGGTCAGGATCCGCGCCTGCCGGGCCTGCGACGCCGGGTCGGGCCGCACCGACGGCGACAGGCGGGTGGTCGTCGCCGCCTCGCCGCCGGCCAGGGGCCCCTCGACGGTCTGGTGCCACACCTCGGTGTACAGCGTGCCGATGCGGCGTTTCAGCGTGGGGTCGTCGACCGCGACGACGCGCCAGTCCTCGAGGTTGGAGCCCATCGGCGCCTGCTGCGCCAGCCGCAGGCAGTGCTCGACGACGGCGCGGTCGACGGGCCGGGTGAAGTCCATGCGGTGCCGCACCGCGCGGGTGGTGGTCAGGACCTCGTCGATGTCGGTGATCACGGCGGGGACGCTCATCGGATGTCCTCTCCTGTCAGGCGGTCGACGGGCTTGTCCTCGTAGGGCAGCGGGTCGCCCCAGCGGTCGAGGAAGGCGACGCTGCTGACGGGCTTGCGGGCGGCGACCTTGAAGTCGGTGCCCTGGGTGTAGGCGATCGGGAGCATGGTGATCTGCAGGGCGTCCTCGGGGATGCCGAGCAGCGCGGCCGCGGCGGCGGCGTGGTGCAGGTGCAGGGTGGTGATGACGGTGCCGAGTCCGCGGGCCCGCAGCGCGAGGTTGAACTGCCAGATCGCGGGATACAGCGACCCGTACACGGCCGAGTGCGTGCCCGGGCCGCCCCTGGCCGGGTTGGGTCGGGTCGCGCACGGGATGACCAGGAACGGCGCCCGGCCGAGGTGGTGCGCGAGATGCTCGGCGCCGCTGAGGATCCGCGCGGTGCGGGCGCTGACCGCGCCGTGCTCGTCGACGCCGCCGAGGCGGCCCCGCACCATCCGGCTCTCGGCGCCCTCGGCGCTGTGCAGCGGCTTGTGCACGTACTCCAGGTAGGCGTCCAGGTACAGGCGGGCCAGCTCGGCCTTGCGGCCCGGGTCGCCGACCACGACCCAGCGCCAGTCCTCGGCGGCGCCGCCGGTCGGGGCCTGCAACGCCAGCTGGAGGCACTCGCCGATCACCTCGATGGGCACCGGCCGGTCGTAGTCCAGCCGCAGCCGCACCGACCGGGTGGTGGTGAGGACGTGGTTGAGGTCCGTGAAGGGAAGCCCGGTCATGCGCCGACCTCCGCGCTGTAGCCCATGAGGTCGGCGATGTGCAGGGTGTCGCAGTACTCCCGGACCTGGGTGATGCCGTCCGGTGCGGTGTCCACGACCCACAGGTACCGGTTCTGGTACCTGTTCGGGGAGCCAGGCCCGCCGCCCAGGGTCGCGTCGCCGCTCGCCTCGATCGCGACGAGCGTGTCGTCGGCGACCCACCGGTGCGGGGTGACCGTGACGGCCGCGGAGGCGTATGCACCGGAGGCGATCCTGGCCCGCATCGCGGTGAGCTTGTCGGCGATGGCGACGGTGCCGTGGAAGGGGCCGTTGGCGGTGATGTCGCCGGTACGGTGCTGCCGCCCGCGCTCGCGGTCCCGGCCGGAGTCGGTCCACCAGGTGGCGCCGGCGCCGAACAGCGCCCCGAAGGCGTCGACGTCCCCTCGCGCGAGGGCCGGCCACAACGCGAGCGCCAGCTCCTCCGCCCGGCTCCCCGGTTGCTGCCCGCCGGGTCCGGGCACGCGGTCCAGGGCGGTGCGGGGCACCGGGGCGGCGGCACCGACGACGTGCTGGGCGTGGATCGTGTCGAGGTATTCGCGCACCGACACGATCGCCCCGGCCGCGTCGACGTCGAACACGAATGCGTACCGGTTGGCGTATTCCAGGCCCGAGGCGTGCGTGCCGTGACCTTCGACCTCGATGACGCACACGTCGGTCCCGGCGATCACCCGGCGCGGGATCTGCCGGCAACCGGTCGGGAACGCCTTCGGGCCGAGCGACCGCATCAGCGCGAGCTTGTCGTCCATGAGCATCAGCCCGTGCAGCGGGAACCGGCCGCTGCCGCCGGGCGACACGGCCGGGTCGCCGCCGCGGCGGTCCGGTCCGGTGTCGACCCACCAGGTCGCGCCGGGCGCGCACAGCCGGGCGAGCCCGCCCAGGCTGCCCCGGTCCAGCGCGGTGACGAAGTCCATGCCTGCCCGAACCGCCCGCGTCATGGACCTCCCCAATCATTCCGACTGGAAGGTATCTATCACACCGGGCGCGGCCCCCTCAAGGGTTCGCCCTGTCCGTCAGGCGAGCAGGCCCTCCAGGACCATGGCGCTGAACTGGCGCGCCACCTCGTCCACACTCAGCGGGCCGCTCAGGTTGAGCCACTGGTAGGCCCACGCGCACATGCCGACCAGACCGAACGTGGCGATCCGGGGGTCGACGTCCGCGCGGAACACACCCCGGGCGGCGCCGTCCTGCACCATCCCGGCGAAGGCCGCCTCGACCAGGTCCCGCTTGCGGGTCACCTCGGCGAACAGGTCCCCGGTCAGGTACCGCCGCTCCTGGTAGAAGATCGTGACGTGCGCCCGGTACTCGGCCACGCTGGTCAGGCTGAACCGGATCAGCTCGCGCACCCGCACCTTCGGGTCGTCGCTGCCGGCCTCGATCTGCTGGATCGCGGTGAGCTGGGCCTCCAGGTACTCCTCCTGGATGTGCCGAAGCAGGTCGTCCTTGCTCTCGAAGTGGTGGTAGAACGCACCCTTCGTCAGCTGCGCCTGGTCCGCGATCTCCTGCACCGAGGTGCGGTCGAAGCCACGCTTCTCGAACAGGTCCAGCGCACTCGTGATCAGCGACTTGCGCGTGTTCTCCGGGTCATACCCGTCGGGCCACCGCTGCCGGCGGCGGGTCGACTCCGGCCGGGCGGACGTCGCACGAGCCATCTACGGCCTCCTGTATCGCGCACTGCGGAGCCCAGATCCTACCGTCCGGTCGGAAGGCTGGCTGCCGAACCCCTCAATCTTCGTGCGCACAGGGTACGGCGCCGCATGGCAGATCGCGCACCGCCCAGCGCCTCCTAGGGCGCTGGGCATGGAGGCCGGCACGGCGCTGCTCACACTTGTATGCCGGGGACGCTCAGAACGGGGGCTCGGCGGTCCGGGCGTCCGGCTCCGGCCACGCCGGCTCCGGTACGGGCGCCTGCAACAGCGCCACGGCCTCCTTGACGCGGCCGAGTTCGATGAGCAGCCCCGCCCGGTCGTGGACATGGTCCGGCGCGTCCCGTTCCAGCACGGCAAGGGCCTCCTCCGTGCGGCCCGCATCGGCGAGGAGGCCGGCGACCGTCACCACCGCGAACCACGGCTCCGCCTCGGGAGGGTCGGTCCGCGCCAGGTCGACCGCCTCGTCGAGCCGCCCGCACGCGGCCATCAAGTGCAGCCGCAGCCCGAAGTACTGCCAGTCCTCGCCGCCGAGGCGGGTCTTGAGCCGGTCCAGGTGGGCGAGCGCCGCGTCCGGGCGGCCCCGGTTCGTGTGGTAGCCGCACACCGCGTAGACGACGAGGTCCGACGAGCCGCCGGGGGCGTCCGCGAGCTCGCGCAGCACCTCCAGCGCCTCCTCGTCCCTGCCGTGCCGGATCAGCAGCTCCGCCAGCGACAGCCTGACGTCACAACCCGGCCCCGCCAGCCACTGCCGGTAGACGCCGATCGCACCCTCCACGTCGCCGCGCCCCTCCAGCCACGCCGCGAGCCGGTCCGTGGCGTGGCCCATGACGTCGGTGGCCGCGTACGCCCGCAGCTCCTCGACACGGTCGTGGCGGGCGAGCAGGTCGGCCAGCGTGCCTGGCGCGACGTCCCCGGTGTGCAGCACGGCGATCGCCTCGTCGACCCGACCCTGCCGTTCCCGGATCGCGGCGAGCAGCTCCACCGCATTGCCGGGCTCCGTCCGCGGGCAGCCGCACTCCGCCCGGCCAGGCGTCTCGAGGCGAGCGGTCAGCAGGGCGGCCGCCGCCTCGTCCCGGCCCACCGTCCCGGCGACGTCGACGAGCGCTTCGGCGGCGCTCCAGGCCGCGATGTGCGGCACCAGGAGGTCGAACGCCTCGTCGCCGCGGCCGTGCCGGGCCAGCAGGCGGGCGACGAACGCCAGCGCGACGCCGCCGCCGGCGGACGCGTGCGGCCGGGCCAGCGCGATCGCCTCCTCGGCCCGTCCCCAGCCGTCGAGGAGCCCCGCGGCGGTCTCCACGGCGACCCACCAGTCCGTCGCGACGAACGGGGCGAGGACCGCAAGGGCCTCTGCCTGCCGGTCCTGCCCGGCGAGGTCCCGCGCCAGGTGCAGCGCGCAGAACCACTCGCCGCGCCCCGCCTGCAGCTGCACCTCTCCGGTGTGGCCGAGCTCCACCAGGCGGGCGACCAGCTCCGGAGGAATGCACTCGACCCGCATCCGGGTGCGGTGGTCAAGATCCTCGGCAGCCACGCCCGTCAGCCTATGACGGGCGTGGCATGTGCCGGGACGCACGTTCCCGCAGGGCTACCGGGTCAGGAGACAGACAGCGAGTGGATGGCGCCGGCGCGGGTGCCGAAGTACATGGCGCCCTTCCACACGGCCGGGGTGGACTCGATGCAGCCGCCGATCTTCAGCTCCCATAGCAGCTTCGGCTGGGCGTTGGTGTCCTTGACGTCGTAGGCGTGCATGACGCCCGAGCAGTCGCCGATGAACAGGGTGTCGTCGACGACGACCGGGGACTGCCAGGTCTCGTTGCCGGGGACGTGGAACTTCCACCGCACGGCGCCGGTCGCGCGGTCCAGGCCCATGACGTCGCCGCCGGTCGTGTCGTAGATGGCGATGTCCTTGAACAGCGCCGGCGTTCCCCAGATGCCGGCGGGCCTGCTGCCCTGGTCCTTGACCGCCCACACGACCGGATTGTCGGGCTTCGACGGGTCGAGCTTCAGCATCTGCCCGACCTGCTTGGAGCGGGCGTTGCCCTTCTCGTACTCCGAGCCGACATACAGGAAACCGTCCTCGTCGATGACGATCGAGGCGTCGGTGTCGTCACCGGTCCAGAACCGGAACACGCGGGTCGGGGTCTTGCCGGACTTCAGGCCGCTGATGTCCCAGCCCTGCACGAGCCCGCCGGAGTTCGCGAAGTACACGACGTCCTTGTAGATGGCGACCGAGTTCTCGATCGAGACGTTGGTGTCGCCGAAGTCCTTGAGCAGCTGCTGGTCCCAGCCGGGGGTGTTGAACACCAGCTTCGGGTCGACGGTGACCTTGCCGTTGGCGTCGTAGCCGCGGTTGAGCTTCACGATGTGGAACTGGCTGTTCTCACCGCCCTCGAACAGGTAGTCGTCGATGATCAGGCCGGAGCCGTCCCAGTCGTCGTTCCACATCGTCGGCTTCACCGCGTCCGCCGACAGCTTCCACAGCTCGGTCGGCTTGCCCCGGTCCAGGGCGATGACCCGGTAGTAGTTGTCGCGGGAGCCGGAGTACAGCAGCGGGAAGCCGTCGGGGTCCATGGTGACGGTGCCCTTGATGATGTCGTTGGTCTGGAAGTCCGGGATGATGCGCTCGCCGGTGGCGGCGTCCAGGAAGTGGATGGCGCCGTCGTACGCGCCGAACACCACCCACGTCCGCCCGTCCTTCTCGAACACGGCGGGCTGCCCGGTCCAGCCGTTGCCGCACCACTGCGTCGTCTTGCCCTTGTCCTCCGACATGCGGCACAACCCGCCGGACTTCGGGAACTGCCACTTGTGCACCGGCGTCTCCCGCGGCACCGGGCCCTGCCCGTAGTAGGTGCGGGTCGGGTTGCCGCGGAACGTCAGCAGGCCCTGCACCTTCGTCCCGTACGGCTTGCCGACCAGCGCCGGGTCCGACCAGCCGGTGAACGCCGGCTTCGCCGGAGAAGGGGACGCCGACGCGGCGGCCGCGCCGGTCGCGGTCACGCCCGGGGTCTCCGTGGCGGTGTCGCGCAGCGCGTATGCGGCGGTGGCGACCCCACCGACAACCAGGGCGAGGGCAGCAGCGAGGGAGAGGCGGAAGGTCGCCGTTCGAGACATTGCGCCAGTATGTCGATCGCCCGCCATGTGCGGCTCCCCCGAACGGCGCTATGGGAACCGTGCCACCGGCCTCACCCTGTGGCACCCCACTACGGTTTTTCGAAATGCTGGTAATCCACGCCGGTCTTCCAGGCACCGCCCCAGGCGAACCCCTCCGCCTTGAACGCGGTCACGACCACGTCACCGGCGACGATCATGCCCGGCCTGACATTACGCCGGTCCAGGTACTCCTTGCCGGCGGACGGCATGATCTGCTTCCCCGGCAGGTACGGGTTCTCCACCGTGTTGATGTCGATCGCGCGGCCGTACGCGTGGTTGGACCAGTGCGTGGTGTTCGGGACGTTGCGGCAGTTGAAGCCGGACGTGTTGTCCGCGGCCATGGACGCGTCGTCGCTGCCGCCGTACGCCTCGATCGTCTGCATGCCGCGGATCGGGAACCGCGCCGCGTAGAGCTTGCCGAAGACCCGCACGACCGAGTCGGCGACGGCGCGGTGCACGACCAGCTCGCCGACCTTGGCGGTGCCGTCGAAGCCGACATAGGACAGCCGCAGCAGCCGCAGGTCGTCGAGGCCGACGGGGCAGCCGGGCCGCCACGACACGCCGGTCATCCGCTGCCGGGCCTCGGCGGGCAGCACCTCGACCGTGCCGACGAAGGCGGGTGTACCGGCGGGGCTCGGCGGCGCCGGGGAAGCAGCGACGGTGGACGGACCCGCCGTGACGGCCGGTGACGGTGGCGACCCGCTCGCCGCGGTGCCCCCGGTGCCGCCCCCGCAGCCCGCGAGCACGGGCAGGACCAGCACCGGCGCCACTACCAGGTGCAGGGCGGCGGCGACACGGCGGGTGCGGGAACGGTTGCGCATGCGGCCGATACTATGTGTCGTGCCGGTTGACCAGCGCAGACGACGCGCCCCACAGGCCCTGCTCACGCTTGCCGCGCTGGTGCTGGTGCTGACGGCGTGCGGCGGCAGGCCGTCCCGCTCCGCGCAGCCCGAGTCGAGCCCGTCCGCGTCGGAGGCCACGGAGCCGCCCGCGGAGACCTCGTCACCCGCGGCGTCACCGTCGGTCCCGGCGTCGGCGTCCCCCACCGCGTCCGCGCCGGCGTCCCCGTCCGCGTCCGCGTCCGCGTCGAAGAAGCCCGCGCCGTCGAAGACCGCCGCCGCGGCGGCCGCGGCGAACGACGCGTCGCGGCTCAAGACGCTGCCGGCCGGCACGACGCAGGTCGTGATCGTGCAGGCGGCGAGCGCGTCCGCGACCACGGCGAGCCTGCAGGCGTACGCGAAGACCGGCGGGGCGTGGCAGCCGGCGCTGCCGGCGATGACCGCGAGGATCGGCGCCAACGGGTTCAGCGGCGCCAAGCACGAGGGCGACAAGACGACCCCGACCGGCGTGTTCGGCTTCGACGGCACCATGTACGGCATCGCCGCCAACCCGGGCGTGAAGTACGGCTACCACCGGGTGGTGCAGGACGACTGGTGGGACGAGAACAGCGACTCCCCCGGGTACAACACCTTCCACCACGGCGCGAACCCCGGCGGGCCGAGCGAGCCGCTGTGGCAGATCAGCCCGCAGTACAACCACTTCGCGGTGATCCGCTACAACATGCCGGCGACGCCGGGCCGCGGGTCCGGCATCTTCCTGCACGTCGCCATCGGCAACCCGACGCTCGGCTGCGTCGCGCTGCCCAGCGGTGACCTGGTGGCGCTGCTGCGGTGGCTGAACCCGGCGGCGAACCCGCGGATCGTGCTGTCGCCGACCGGCCAGCTGTCGCGGTACTGAGACAACCCGTCAGGTGACGTGGGTGGTGCCGCAGCCGGGGCAGGTGAGGAGGTGCACGTCGGCGGCGAGACGCAGGCCCGTCGGGCGCTCGTGCGCCTCGTTGCCGGGGGCGGACCAGTCCAGGTCCTGCTCCTCGACGGGGATCCAGTGGTACGACTCGGCGTCGTACTCGTGATCGGAGATGAGCAGGAGCAGTTCGCTGGCGGCGCCGCAGCGCGGGCACGGGACCTCGCCGGCGCGGCGCGGGTAGCCGCCGACCTTCCAGCCGGGCGCGACGAACCCGGCCGCGACGCCCGGCGGCATCCGGTCGCGGACGGCCGGCGGCAGCGCGTCGGCGCACGGGTAGTCGGTGACCTGCTCCGGGTGCAGCAGGCACGGCGTGGGCAGCCAGCCGGCGTGCTCGACGTCGCCCTGCGGCGGGTCGGTGAGCAGGTCCGCGGGCAGGTCGGCGGCGCGCCGGCGGCGGATCTGCACGGCGGGGCCGGCGGCGGCGCGCAGGTGCTCCACGGGGCACCACAGCACCTGCAGGACGTCGAAGGCGTCGCCGTCCGGGTCGGTGCGGGGCAGGTCGGGGACGTCCGACGCCCACAGCTGGGCGAGCGGGACCAGCGGGTTCGGGCTGGCGTGCGGGCGGCCGTCGCGCAGCTCGTGCGTGCACACCGGCCACGGCTCGTCCGCCGGCCACGCCAGGGGCCCGCCGACGTGGCTGTCCCCCGCGCGGGGCGCCGTGCCACCACCGCCGACGGCGCCGCCCCCGCCGGACGTGGCACGGCGCGGGTGCAGGCGGGTCGCGGTCCGGCCGAGCGCGGTCAGCTCCGGGAACTCGGCAAGGATCTCCGGCGCGAGCGGCGGAGTGATCATGAGGTCGAGGATAGTCGCGGCGTCTGGAGCGAAGCGGAGACAACGCTCAGGATTCACGTTCCGCGCAACCGTTTGGCAACCGAATCCGGCGATGATCATGACGGCGGGAGCGGTTGCGTCGGCGTTGCGCAATTGTTACCGCCAACAACATTTTCGAAATCGCGACGGCCTTGTGCCCACCCGCCACGGAGGAATACGTTGCCGGACACAACAATCACCGTCGTCCCGAAGACACCCCGACGGTGGACCTCCGCCCCGAAACCCCCCAGCGCCCTGAGGCGCATATCCGAAAGGACCCGTGCAATGCGCAGAGGGATCCTCTCCCTGTTGGCGGTCGGCGTCCTCGCCACCGGCGGACTCACCGCCTGCGGCGACGACAAGGCCGCCGACACCGGCAGCGGCGGCAACGCCAAGAAGCCGAAGATCGGCGTGATCCTGCCCGACAGCAAGTCCTCGGCCCGCTGGGAGACCGCGGACCGCAAGTACCTCGAGGCGGCGTTCAAGACTGCCGGCGTCGACTACGACATCCAGAACGCGCAGAACGACAAGGCCGCGTTCCAGACGATCGCCGAGCAGATGATCACGGGCGGCGTCAACGTCCTCATGATCGTCAACCTGGACTCCGGCACCGGCAAGGCCGTGCTGGACAAGGCCAAGGCCGCCGGCGTCGCCACCATCGACTACGACCGGCTCACGCTGGGCGGCTCGGCGGCGTACTACGTCAGCTTCGACAACGTCGCCGTCGGCAAGCTGCAGGGTGAGGGCCTCGTCAAGTGCCTCACCGACGCGAAGGCCACCAAGCCGGTCATCGCCGAGCTCAACGGCTCCCAGACCGACAACAACGCCACCCTGTTCAAGCAGGGCTACGACGGCGTGCTCAAGGCCAAGTACGACAGCGCCGAGTACGTGAAGGGCCCGGACCAGTGGGTCGCGGAGTGGGACAACACCACCGCCGGCACGGTGTTCGAGCAGATGCTGACCTCCACGCCGAACATCGCGGGCGTCCTGGCCGCCAACGACGGCCTCGGCAACGCCGCGATCAACATCCTCAAGAAGCAGAAGCTCAACGGCAAGGTCCCGGTGACCGGCCAGGACGCGACCGTCCAGGGCCTGCAGAACATCCTCAACGGTGACCAGTGCATGACCGTCTACAAGGCCGTCAAGCAGGAGGCCGACGCCGCCGCCAAGCTCGCCATCGGCCTGGCCAAGGGTGAGAAGGGCGCCACCTCCCAGAAGGTGACCGACCCCGAGGGCAAGCGTGAGGTCGACGCCGTCCTGCTGACCCCGAAGTCGATCACGAAGGACAACGTGAAGGACGTCGTCGACGACGGCTACGTCACGGTCGCCGAGCTGTGCACCGGCGACTTCGCCGCCAAGTGCGCCACGGCGGGCATCAAGTAGCACCAGCCGACCGGCCCGGTGTCCGCGTTCCCCCTACCGCGGACACCGGGCCTGCGCGCTGCCATCACCACCCCCGTCGTCGGACATGCAAGAAGGAGCATCGTGACCGACACACCTCTGCTGGAGGTCCGTGGGCTCAACAAGAGCTTCGGACCGGTCCAGGTCCTGCGTGACGTGGACTTCTCCGCGTACGCCGGCCAGGTCACCGCCCTCGTCGGCGACAACGGCGCCGGAAAGTCCACCCTGGTCAAGTGCCTCGGCGGGATCTACTCGATCGACTCGGGCGAGTACCTGTTCGACGGCAAGCCGGTCAGCGTCCACGGGCCGCGCGACGCCGCCGCGCTCGGGGTCGAGATCGTCTACCAGGACCTCGCCCTCTGCGACAACCTCGACATCGTCCAGAACATGTTCCTCGGCCGCGAGATCAAGAGCGGCATCGTCCTGGACGACATCACGATGGAACAGCGGGCCGCGGAGACCCTCGCGGGGCTGTCGGTGCGCACCGTCAAGTCGGTGCGCCAGCACGTGTCGAGCCTGTCCGGCGGCCAGCGGCAGACGGTCGCGATCGCCAAGGCCGTGCTGTGGAACAACCGGCTCGTCGTGCTCGACGAGCCGACCGCGGCGCTCGGCGTCGCGCAGACCGCCCAGGTCCTCGAGCTGGTGCGGCGACTCGCCGACAACGGCCTGGCCGTGGTGCTCATCTCGCACAACATGAACGACGTGTTCGCGGTCGCCGACCGCATCGCCGCGCTGTACCTCGGCCAGATGTGTGCCCAGGTGAGCGCGACCGACGTGACCCACTCCCAGGTCGTGGAGCTCATCACCGCCGGTCGCAGCGGCGACCTCGGCCTGCGCAAGAACGGAGCGACGGCATGACCGTGTCCACGGTGCCGCCGGAGGAGAAGGCGTCCGCCGACCGGCCGGCGACCCTCGGCCTCTACGTCCGCACGTACCTGGCGAAGGTCCGCGGCGGCGACATGGGCGCGCTGCCCGCCATCCTCGGCCTGATCGCGCTCACGATCATCTTCTCGGTCGCCCGGCCGGTATTCTTCAGCGCCGCGAACTTCGCCAACCTGCTCTCCCAGGGCGCCGCCGTCACGGTCATCGCCATGGGCCTGGTGTTCGTGCTGCTGCTCGGCGAGATCGACCTGTCCGCGGGCTACGCCAGCGGCGTCTGCGCCGCGGTCCTGGCGACCCTGCTCACCACGCACGGGTTCCCCTGGTACGTGGCGATCCTCGGCGCCGTCGTGACCGGTGTCGCCATCGGCCTCGTCATCGGCCTGCTGGTGGCGAAGATCGGCATCCCGTCGTTCGTGGTGACCCTGGCCGCGTTCCTCGCCTTCCAGGGCGCGGTGCTGCTGCTCATCAAGGGCGGCACGATCATCTCCGTCGACGACCCGGCGATCAAGATGATCAACTTCGACGGCCGGTTCACCCCGTTGCAGGGCTGGATCCTGTACGGCGTGACCGTCGTCGCCCTGGCCGCCCTGCAGCTGTGGAAGCGCACCAGCCGCGCCCGCCGCGGGCTCGCCGTCGAGCCGATGTCGGTGATCGCGCTGCGCGTCGGCTCGATCGCCGCGCTCATGGGCGTCGGCGTCTACGTGCTCAACCTCGAACGCGGCCGCAACATCCTGTTCTCGCAGAAGGGCGTGCCGATGGTCGTCCTGCTCATCGGCATCCTGCTGGTGATCTGGACGTTCGTGCTCAGCCGCACCGCCTACGGCCGGCACCTGTACGCGGTCGGCGGCAACAAGGAGGCCGCCCGCCGGGCCGGCATCAACGTCGACGGGATCCGCATCTCCGTCTTCGTCATCTGCTCCGCCATGGCCGCCGTCGGCGGCATCATCGCCGCGTCCCGGCAGGCGTCCGTCGACCCCAACACCGGCGGCAGCAACGTGCTGCTCTACGCCGTCGGCGCCGCCGTCATCGGCGGCACCAGCCTCTTCGGCGGCAAGGGCCGGGTCCTGGACGCCGTCCTCGGCGGCGCGGTCGTCGCCGTCATCGAGAACGGCATGGGCCTCATGCAGTACAGCGCCGGGCAGAAGTTCATCGTCACCGGTGTCGTCCTGCTCGCCGCCGCCGGCATCGACGCCCTGTCCCGCCGCCGGGCCGCATCAGCCGGGCTGAGATAGCCGCGCCGTCCCGCCGGTCGGAACAGCTGCCAGAACGGCTCTGGTCCGGCCGGCGGGACGGCCGTACGGTAACCGGCAGCCACCAACGAGAAAGTCGAGCATGCGCGTCGGCCCCAGCCAGGAGGAGATCCGCAGGAGCAACCTGGGTGCTCTCCTGCGCTCCGTGCACCTCCACGGCGCCATGTCCCGCGCCGACCTGACCACGAGCCTGGGACTCAACCGCAGCACGATCGGCGCGCTCACCGCCGACCTCGCGGCCGCCGGGCTCGTCAGCGAGGGCGTCCCCCGCGAGCAGCGTGGCCGTGCCGGCCGGCCCTCCCTGGTCGTGCGGCCCGAGTCCGAGCACGTGTACGTGTTCGCGTTCGCCGTCGAGGTCGACCGGATCGTCGCCGCCCGCGTCGGGCTCGGCGGGGTCGTGCTCGACCGGCACGCCGCCGTCCGGGAACGCGGCGACCACAGCGCCGCGCAGGTCGTCGCGCCGATCGCCGACTTCGTCCGGCAGATGCAGAAGGCCGCCCCGCCGGGGGCGAGGCTCGTGGGCAGCGCCGCGGCGGTCTCCGCCATGGTGCGCCGCGAGGACGGGTTCGTCCGGCTCGGCCCCGAGCTCGGCTGGGTCGACCAGCCGCTCGGCGAGGCCCTCGCCGACGTCATCATCAGCACCGGCGTCGACCTGTTCCCCGCCACCGGCGTGCGCACCGCCCCGGCCGGCATCGTGCCCGCGCAGCGCACGCCGCAGGCCCGGGACCTCGTCGACCCGTCCGCCGCGCGGAGCCGGCCGGCCCGCGCGGGCGCCGACGCCCTCGACGACACCGAGGAGGACTTCGGCGAGCTGGACGGCCCCGAACCGGCACCGACCCGGGCGCTGGTGCAGGTGCGCAACAACGCCGACCTCGCCGCGCTCGCCGAACACGCCCGCGGCGCCGCCGTCGGCTGCGACAACCTCGTCTACCTCTACGGCGACGCCGGCGTCGGCGGCGGCATCATCGCCGCCGGGCGCCCCGTCACCGGCCACGGCGGCTACGGCGGCGAGGTCGGGCACATGGTCGTCAACCCGGCCGGCAAACCGTGCAGCTGCGGCTCCCACGGCTGCTGGGAGACCGAGATCGGCGAGCACGCGCTGCTCGCTGCCGCCGGCCGCAACCCGTCGTCCGGGCGCGACGGCATCCTCGCCGTCGTCGACGCGGCCGGGCGCGGCGACGCCTCGGCACAGGCGGCGGTCCGGCAGGTCGGCGACTGGCTCGGCTTCGGCGTGGCGAACCTCGTCAACATCTTCAACCCGGAGATGGTGATCTTCGGTGGCACGCTGCGGGAGGTGTACCTCGCGTCCGCCGCACAGGTGCGCAGCCGCCTCAACCGCAACGCGCTGCCCGCCTGCCGCGAGCACGTCCGGCTGCGGACCCCGGTCCTCGGTGAGGACGCCGCCCTGCTCGGCGCCGCCGAGCTCGCGTTCGAGCCGCTCTTCGCCGACCCCCTGGACTTCGCGTAATCGGCTAATTCCGTCATTCCGGGTGCGGTGCGGTTGCCGGGCCCGGCGACGCCTCAGTTCTCCTACCCGTCACCCGATCTTGCGGGTCACTGGACGGGAACGGCGACGGGAGGCGACATTGCTGAGCAGGCTGCGGCACGTCGTCGCCCCCACGCGCGGATACGCGATCCTGTGCGGCACCGCCGCCGCCGTCACCGCCCTACTGTTCGTCGCGCTCGTCACCGGCGCCGGCGGGCCCATCGCCGCCCAGAACACGTCCAACGTCGCGCTCTTCGCCGCCGCGCTCGCCGCCGCCTGGGGGTGCCTGACGAAGGCCCTGGGCAGGGTCCGGCGCCCCGACGCGCGCCGGGTGCGCTGGTCGTGGGCGCTGACCGGGCTGGGCTCGCTGTCCTGGGCCGTCGGGCAGATGTTCTGCATCTGGTACGAGACGATCCTGGGCGCCGAGGTGCCGTTCCCGTCCGTCGCGGACGCCGGCTACTTCTGGATGATGCCGCTCACCGCCGCCGGGCTGCTCGTGCTGCCGATGAGCCGCCAGAGCGTCGCCCAGCGGGCCCGCAGCATCCTCGACGGGCTCATGATCGCCGCGTCGCTGCTGCTCATCACCTGGATCCTGATCCTCGGCCCGCTCGCCCGGCAGGGCGCCGACAGCTTCCTCGCGCTGCTGGTCACCCTCTGGTACCCGGGCGGCGACGTCGTCGTGCTCACCGTCGTGCTGTTCATGCTCGCCCGGCTGCGCGACGGCGGGCCGCGGCCCATGTCGTTGCCGCTGGTCGGGACCGGGCTGGCCGCGTTCACCGTGTCCGACAGCGGTTACGCGTACCTGACGCTCATCGACAACTACGGCTCCGGCGCCGTGCTCGACCTCGGCTGGTTCGCCGGGTTCGTGCTGATCCTCGTCGCGTCCCGCAAACCCGACCGCGAGCACACGGCCGGCGACGCCGACGTCCTGGCCCGCCCGCTCGGCGTCATGCTGCCCTACATCGCGGTCCTCGGCTCCCTGTTCACCAGCACGTTCGAGGTGCTCAGGCACGGCGCGCACGACGCGTTCGTGTCCTGGTCCCGGTCCGCGATCATCCTGCTCATCGTCGGCCGGCAGCTGCTCACCCTGCTGGAGAACCGCAGCCTGACCCGCGGCCTGGAGGACCGGGTCGAGGCCCGCACCGCCGAGCTGCGCGCCAGCGAACAGCGCTTCCAGGCGCTCGTGCAGCACAGCTCCGACGTCGTCACCGTCGTCGCGCTCGACGGCACCGTCACCTACCAGTCCGAGTCGATCGCGCGCGTGTTCGGCTACAGCCGCGAGCACGTCACCGGGCGGCGGCTCACCGGGTTCCTGCCCGACGAGGCCGGCGGCCGTCTCGAGGAGGCGTTCGCGGCGGTCGCCGACACCCCGTACGCCAGCCGGGTCGTGGAGATCTCGATGCGGCACGCCGACGGGCACCCCCGCCTCGCCGAGGTCACCGTCACCAACCTGCTCGCCGACGTCAACGTCCAGGGTCTCGTGCTCAACTCCCGCGACATCTCCGAACGCAAGGAGCTCGAGGACCAGCTCGTCCACGAGGCGTTCCACGACGGCCTCACGAAGCTGGCGAACCGGGCCCTGTTCAAGGACCGGGTCGAGCTGGCGCTGCGCCGCCGCGACGACGCCGACATCGCCGTGCTCTTCCTGGACCTCGACGGGTTCAAGGAGGTCAACGACAGCCTCGGCCACGCCGCCGGCGACCAGCTGCTCGTGCAGGTCGCCGACCGGCTCGCCGCGGCCGTCCGCCCCGGTGACACCGTCGCCCGCTTCGGCGGCGACGAGTTCGCCGTCCTCATCGACGTCGTAGATGACGCGGGTGACGCCGACGACCTCGCCACCCGCATCATCGACGCCCTCGACCTGCAATTCGACATCGACAATACGGAAATCCACGTGCGGGGCTCGATCGGCATCGCCCTCACCGGCCCCGACGCCGCCGACGCCGACCAGCTCATGCGCAACGCCGACCTCGCCATGTACCGCGCGAAGGCCGCCGGCGAGGGCACCTTCGCGCGCTACGACCCGGCGATGCACTCCGGGCTCGTCGACCGGCTGCAGCTCGCCGCCGACCTGCGCCGCGCCCTGGAAGGCACTGAAGGCACCGGCGAGCTCGTCCTGTACTACCAGCCGACGATCGACCTGCGCTCCGGCAGCATCACCGGCTTCGAGGCGCTCGTGCGCTGGAACCACCCCGTCCGGGGCATGATCTCCCCCGCCGACTTCATCCCGCTCGCCGAGTCGACCGGCCTCATCCGCGCCCTCGGCCAGTGGGTCCTCGCCGAGGCGTGCCGCCAGGGCGTCGAGTGGGGCGCCGACGACCCGGACCGGGTGCTGACGATGGCCGTCAACGTCTCCGGCCGCCAGTTCGACCAGACCGACCTGCCCGCGATCGTCGCCGGTGTCCTCGCCGACACGGGGCTGCAGCCGGAGCGGCTGTGCCTGGAGATGACCGAGAGCGTCCTGATGACCGACACCGAGGAGAACCTCGAGGTCCTGCTCAGCCTCAAGGCGATCGGTGTCAGGCTCGCCATCGACGACTTCGGCACCGGCTACTCGTCCCTGGCGTACCTGCGCCGCTTCCCCGTCGACACGCTGAAGATCGACCGGTCCTTCGTCGAACGCATCGGCGGCGCCACCCCCGACGCGGCACTGGCCCGCACGATCGTGCAGCTCGGCCAGAGCCTGGGGATGGCGACGGTCGCCGAGGGCATCGAGCAGTACGCGCAGTTCCTCGCGCTGCGCCGGATGGGCTGCGACCTCGCCCAGGGCTACTACTTCTCCCGCCCGCTGCCGGCGCACGAGGCCGGCGCCCTCCTGCGCGACCCGGCCGCCCTCGTCGCCTGAGGCCCTGGTTGCCGCATCGGTGCGGCCACGTGGGTTCACCCCCGTTCAGCAACGCCACTCGTGCCCAGGAACGGCCGGCGCGTGCCGATCTCACCCCGGGGCGCCTGGCGTCGCGTCCTCCGTGCCATCCCGAGGCCACCACGAGAATGGAGCATTCATGACGGCTGCCATCACCGACCAGGCGCGTCTGGACCTGCCCGGGCACTGGCCGGCCGCCCTCGGGCCGCGGGCCTTGGCGGGCCTCGACGTGCCCACGCCGTTCCTGGCGGTCGACCTGGACACCGTCGCGGACCGGTACACCGCGTTGGCCGCCGCGATCCCGGGCGTGTCCACGTTCTACGCGATGAAGTGCAACCCCAGCACCGACATCCTCGGCACGCTCGCCGCGCTCGGCGCCGGCTTCGAGGTCGCCTCCATCGGTGAGCTGCGGATGCTGCAGGAGATCGGCGTCGACCCCGCCGAGGTCCTGTACAGCAACCCGATCAAGCCGCCCGCCGCGATCGTCGAGGCCCGCCAGGCAGGCCTGTGGCGCTTCAGCTTCGACTCCGAGGGTGAGCTGCGCAAGCTCGCCGGGCTCGCCCCCGGCGCCGCCGTCTACATCCGGCTGCGCGTCGACGACTCCACCAGCAGCTTCCCGCTGTCGCGGAAGTTCGGCGCGGAGGCGCACGAGGCCCGGGCGCTGCTGCTGCTCGCCCGGGAGCTGGGCCTGCGGCCGTACGGCGTCACGTTCCACGTCGGGTCCCAGTGCGCGACGACGAGCGCGTGGCGGCAGGCGATCGCGGCCGCGGGCCGGTTGATGGCGGTCCTCGCCGCCGACGGCGTCCACCTGGAGATGCTCGACCTCGGCGGCGGCTTCCCCGCCCGGTACGTCGAGCGGGTGCCGTCCCTGACCCAGATCGCCGACGCGATCGTGCCGGCCCTCGACGAGCTGCTGCCGTACCGGCCGGCGGTCCTCGCCGCCGAGCCCGGCCGGCACCTCGTCGCGGAGAGCTCCGTCATGGTGTCCTCGGTGCTGGGCCGCGAGGTCCGGGCCGGGGAGAACTGGCTGTACCTCGACGTCGGCGCCTACCACGGCATGATGGAGACGCAGCAGACCGTGCAGCAGTGGCGCTTCCCGCTGTGGACGTCGCGGACCGACCACGCGCTCGTGCCGCACCTGCCGTTCACCGTCACCGGGCCGTCCTGCGACAGCTCCGACACGATGTTCTACGGCGTCAACCTGCCGTCGACGATCGACGTCGGCGACAGGCTGTACATCGGCTCGGCCGGGGCGTACACGCTGAGCTACGCCTCGCACTTCAACGGCTTCCCGCCGCCGGAGCCGGTCTTCGTCGGCGGCGTCGCCCCGTCGCCGGTGCCGGTGCACGTCCCGGGCGCCCGGGTGGGCGGCAGCTGATGACCGCGGCCGTTGCGCCCCCGCGGACGCACCGGCCCACGCGCCCGTCCCGCCATCGCAGCGTGGCCCCCGGCGGGCGCCGGCGCGCCGGGCGGCTGCGTGAGCTCATGGTGTCCGGGCTCGTCGACTCGTTCGGCCTGTCGCTGGGCTGGACCGTCTTCAACCTCGTCGCCGTCGACCGCGGCGGGCTCGCCCTCGCCGGGCTGTTCAACGCCGCCATGCTCATCGGCGTCGTGCTGTCCGCGCCCGTCACCGGCCGCCTCGCCCGGCACCTGCACGGGCGCAAGCTGCTGCTGCTCGCCGGCGGCACCGAGGGCGTGCTGCGGGTGGCGACGCTCGCCGCGCTGCTCGCCGGCTGGCACGGCACGCTCGTCGCGGCGGGCGTCGTCGTCATGCACATCGCCGCCTACGCCGGGTTCGCCGCGATGCGGGCCGAGGTCGCCGCCGTCGACGCCCGGCCGCAGGCGATGACCCGCTATGCGCTGTCGATCGCCGCCGTCGAGGCCGCGGGTGCCGGCGTCGCGGCGCTGCTCCCGCTGCGGGGCCAGCTCCAGGTGGCGGTGTTCCTCGTGTACGGGCTGAGCCTCGTCCCCACGATCCTCACCGCCCGCAGGGCGCGCGTCCGCGACTCGGCCGGCACCGACGCCGGTGCGGGCCCGGCCAGGACGCGGGTCCAGCGGCGCCGCCCCCGGCTGCCGTGGCCGGTGCTCGCCGGCGGCGGGTTCGTCACGCTCCTCGCGGCCGGGCCCACCCTGCTGTCCGTGGCCCTCGCCAGCGAGCTGCACGGGCACACGGCGGTGGCGGGCGCGGCGATCGCGTTCAGTGCCGGCTGCCTGCTGTCGTCGCCGGCGGTCTCGCTCGTCGACCGGCTCGGGCTCCCGATCCAGGTCACCTGGCCGCTGTGGGGCGTCGGCATGCTCGCCGGCTGGCTCCTCGCCCCGGCGCACCTGCTCGGGCTGTTCCTCGCGCAGTTCCTGTCGGGGCTGTCGATGACGGCGTTCGAGGGCGGCATGGACGCCCGGATCGCCCGCGACGCCACCCCGGGCACGGTGACGACGGTCCTCGCGTGGAGCGCCTCGACCCGGGCGCTCGGCGGCGCGCTCGCGGTGCGGCTGCTGCCGGCGCTGGTCGCCGCCCCGGCGATCGGCGTCACCAGCGGCGTGGCGGCGGCGACCCTCGGGGCGGCGGCGCTGTCGGCGTTCGTCCGGCTCAGGACAGCCCGCTGAGCAACTGCCCCGCGAGCGGCCCCGCCGAGGCGGGGTTCTGGCCGGTGTACAGGTTGCGGTCGACGACCGTGTACGGCTTCCAGACCTCGCCCCGGCTGAAGTCCACGCCCATGGCGACGAGCTCGTCCTCGGCCAGCCACCGCGCCCGGCTCGCCAGCCCGACGGCTTCCTCCTCGTCGTTGGTGTACGCCGTGACGCGGTACCCGGCGAACGGCGACACCCCGTCGCGCCGGGTGGCGAGCAGGGCGACCGGCGCGTGGCAGACCACGGCGAGCGGCGTGCCGGCGGCGAGGGCGGCGGTCAGCAGCCGCCCGGAGTCGGCGTCCTGCCACAGGTCCTCCATCGGCCCGTGCCCGCCCGGGTAGTACACCGCGTCGTAGTCCTCGAGGCGGGCCGTGGCGAGCGCGATCGGCCGCCGCAGCTCCCCGGCCGCGCGGATCACGCCCTCCTGCTCCAGGGCGGCCTGCTCCCCACCGGCCATCGCCGGGCGCAGGCTCATCACGTCCACGTGCGGCACGACCCCGCCGGGCGTCGCCACGACGATCTCGTGCCCGGCGCCGGTGAGCGCGGCGTACGGCGCCGTGAACTCCTCGGCCCAGTAGCCGGTCGGGTGCCTGGTGCCGTCCCTGAGCGTCCAGTAGCTCGCCCCGGTCATCACGAACAGGATCTTCCCCATGCCCTGAATCGTCCCCGCTCCCGGCTCCGCAGCGACCACCTCCGCGGGTGACTCCTTCCGGCGGCCAGTGGTACGAGATCGGCCAGTCCATGGACACCACCCGCCTGGTCGGTTACCTGCGCTCCCTCGTCCGGGAGCTGCCGCAGGTCGCCGACCGGGTGCGCGAGCTCGGCGGCGGCTCGGTGCGCCGTCACCCGCAGGAGAAGGACGGTTAAGCTCGTCGCTGTGCTGGACACGATGGCGTGGTTGAACGAGCCGCCCAGCTGGTCGGTCGACGGCGGCGTCCTGCGCGCCGTCACCGGCCCGCGCACCGACTTCTTCCGGCAGACGTTCTACGGCTGGACCACCGACAACGGGCACTTCTTCCACCGGCCGGTGACCGGCGACTTCACCGCCGAGGTGCGCGTGTCGGCGTCGTACACGACCCGCTTCGACCAGGCCGGGATGATGGTCCGCGCCGACGAGCGCACCTGGTTGAAGTCCGGCGTGGAGCTCACGTCCGGCGCCCTGCACGTCGGCACCGTCCTCACCGACGGCTGGTCCGACGTGTCGATGGCGCCGGTCACCGGTGCCGCCGCCGACACCACGATCAGGGTGACCCGCTTCGGCGACGCGCTGGCCGTGCACTGCCGCGCCGGCGACGGGCCGTGGCAGCTGCTGCGCCTCGGCCACCTCGACCTGCCCGGCACGGTCGACGTCGGCGTCATGTGCTGCTCGCCGGAGGGCGCCGGCCTCGAGGCGACGTTCCGCGACCTGCGGATCGGCCCGCCGATGTCGCGTGAGAACCTCGAGTGACGGACGACGGGTTCGACCTCGACGTGGATCGCGTGGTGGACGCGGCGCCGGAGGCGCTCTTCTCGTAGCTCAGCCGGTCCGCTCGATCAGCAGGACGTTGTCGGTGACGGTGGCGGTCTGCCCGCCGGGTCCGGTCGCGCGGCGCCGCGGCATGTCGGCCCGGCGCTTGACCCACCGCGCCGGGTCGAGCGCCAGCTCGGCGGCGACCTCGTCCGGGGTGGGGAAGCGTGTGGCCGGGTCCTGGTTCCACGACCAGGGCGCGATCGATCCGTGGTCGACGACCAGCAGCAGCCCGCCGGGGCGCAGTGCCGCCGCCGCGGTCCGCAGCACGCGGGCGCGGTCCAGTGGCAGCGGTGTCTGCAGGTACTGCGCGGAGATCAGGTCGAACGTCCCGCCCGGGAAGCTCGTCGCCAGGTCGTGCCGCTCCGCGGTCACGTCGAGGTCGCCGGCTCGGGCCCGGATCCGTTCGACGGCGGTGCCGGAGATGTCGACCGCGGTGACCCGCCAGCCGCGCCGCGCGAGCCAGAACGTGTCACCGCCCGCCCCGCAGCCGAGGTCCAGCGCGGCGCCGGGGGTCCGCTGCCCGGCGGTCTCGACGAGCAGCGGGTTGGCCCGCTGCCCGGGCGAACGGTGCGTGCGGTAGTGCTCGTCCCAGAAGTGCTCGGCGTCGCTCATGCCCTCCACGGTCGTCCGGGCCGTGCCACGGTTGCAACTTCTGTTGCGGATCCGCATGCTGGGGGCATGGACGACGTGCTCGCTGGGGTCGGGCCGCGCCTGCGCGCGCTGCGCCGCTCCCGCAACGCCACCCTCGCGGGCCTGGCCGCCGAGACCGGCCTGACCGCGAGCACCCTGTCCCGCCTGGAGACCGGCAAGCTCCGCCCCACCCTCGAGCAGCTGCTGCCCCTGGCCCGCGCCCACGGCGTCCCGCTCGACGACCTGGTCGCCGCCCCGCCCACCGGCGACCCCCGCATCCACCTGCGCCCGGTCCGCCGCTCCGGCCTGACCGTCATCCCGCTGACCAACCGCCCCGGCGGCGTCCAGACGTACAAGGTGATCTATCCACCGGCCGGCCGCTCCCCCACCGTGAAGCTCCAGACCCACGACGGTCACGAGTGGTTCTACGTTCTCAACGGCCACGTCCGGCTCGTGCTCGGCACCCAGGACCTCCGGCTCGGCCCCGGGGAGGCCGCGGAGTTCGACACCCGCACCCCCCACTGGATCGGCAGCGACGGCCCGCACCCCGCGGAGGTGCTCACCATGTTCGGCTCCCAGGGCGAGCGCGCCCACCTCACCCCACGCACCCGCCGCCCGGTGCCCTGATGCGTGTGTGACGGATCAGGGTCTGTGGTGCGTGATGCCCTGGGCCGCGACATGGCCGGTTACCGGCAGCCGGCGCCGCACCTGACCGACGGGGAACTCACCGCGCTGATCGCCGAACAGCGCGAGGTGTCCGCCCGGCGGGCGGCGCTACCACCCGAAGGCCGCACCCGCCGGCTGCTGACCACCATCCTCGTGCCGGCGGACTGGACTCGACCCGGATCCCGGAATCCGCGATGCTCGCGCTTTGTAGTCGTTAGATTGCGAAACGTGTTCGCGTCTTGGGGGCGTGACGGTCGTCGTGACGGGGGTCGGGATGCGTGAGCAGTCCGGGTTGACGTCGAGTGCCACGGGTCGCTCCGGATCGGGCCGCCGGCGGGCGCGCACCGGTCTCGCGCTGGTGACCGCGGGGCTCATGGGGCTGGTCGTCACGGGAGGTCCGGCGTTCGCCGGGCTGATGGGCGGCGGCACCGCCTCCCCGGGGCCGTCGGGCGCGGCGGTGACCGTGCCGGCGCCCGCACCGGCCGCCTCCAGCCGGGCGCCGAAGGCGCGACCAGGCACGCGACCGTCGAGCGGCGCCGCCTCGACCGCCACGAGGAGCCCGGCCGGCAGCACGAGCGCGGCGGGCGCGGCGGGCGCGGCGACTCCTGGGCGCGTGCCGCTGGACGCCGACGGCAACCCGGCCGACGCCGTAATCGACGACGCGACCGCCGCCGACCCGGTCGCGGGGTCCGGCCCCGCCCCGAGCGACCCCTCCGGCGCCGCCGCGACGGCCGGCCCGCCGAGCGGCGCGGCGCCGTCGGGCGAGCCCACCGGTGCCGAACCCGCCGCCAGCAGCTCTCCGAGCGGCGGGCCTTCAGACGGCGACGCGGCGGGCGCCGACCCGTCCGCGCCACCGCCGTCCGGCACCGAACCGGCGGACGACGGTGGCGTGGACGTCAGCACGGCCGGGGTGATGGCCGCGATCCAGGCGCCCACGAGCGTCGGTGCGGTGCCGGTGCACGGCGGCCTCAGGGTCACGTGGACCCACGACGGGACCGGCGTCGACCACTACGTCGCGACGGCGTACGACCAGCAGGGGGCCGTCGCGGGTAGCTGCCTCGGCGCCACCGCCGGCACCGCCACCTGTGAGATCGGGGCCGGTGTCGCGGCGGGCGGGTCGTACACCGTGAAGGTCGTCGCATACGGCGGTGCGGGCGCGTCCGATCCGTCCGCCCCCGCCACGTCGGGCGTCGTCGTCGCCGGACCGCCCGCCGCACCGACCGGCGTGCACGCCACCGCCACGTCGGCGACGTCGGCGAGCGTCGTGTGGACGAGGCCGGCCGGCGGCGTCGACCGGTACGTCGTGACCGCGGAGCAGGACGCCTCGAAGACCTGCGCGACCGGCGACGGCGCCACCACCTGGTGCCCGGTGACCGGGCTGGAGCCCGGGGTCGGCTACACGTTCCGGGTCGTGGCGAAGGGCACGGGCGGCGATTCGGCGCCGAGCGCGGCGTCGGCGCCGGTCTTCCTCGGCGGCGGGAGCGCACAGTCGGCGGACATCCCCGAGCCGGTCGATCTCGTCGTCACTCCCGGCGACCAGAAGCTGCTCGTGGAGTGGCGGGCGCCGTGGGACCCTGACCACGCGGTCGGCGGGTACACCGTCCACGTCGAGGAGGAGCCCGGCCGCGACTGTGTCACCACCCACCCGTCGTGCACGATCGAGGGCCTGTCGAACGGCACCGCGTACACCGTGAGCGTCCGCAGCGACGGCGCGGTCTCGGGCGCGTCGGGGTGGGTGACCGCGGTGGGCACGCCCAGCGTCGCGCCCGGCGAGCCGTCGGCGGTGACCGCGGTGGCGAAGATCGAGGCGATCACCGTGTCGTGGATCGCCGGCGCGCCCGGCACGGGGGTGGCGCGCTTCCAGGCCCTGGCCACCGCGCCGGGCGGCGACCAGGGCGTGTGCGAGACGGAGACCGCGAACACGTGCACGATCAGCGGCCTGAAGTGGGGCGACACCTACTCGGTGACGGTGATGGCGATCGGCCGGCACGGCCGCAACTCGGCGTGGAGCGAGCCGGCGAAGGTCGCGGTGCCGCACGAGGTGACGGTGCCGGCGGACCTGCCGGCGGGCGTCGGGCACCTCGGCGGCTCCAGCGGCGACGAGGTCGCGCCGGGTGAGCTGTTCACGGTGACCGGGTCGGGCTTCGCGCCGCACTCGACGGTGAAGGTGGCGATCTACTCGACGCCGTTCGTCCTCGCCACGACGATGACCGACGGCGCGGGTGCGTTCAGCGCCGAGGTGTCGGTGCCGGAGGCCGTCACGGGCGGGCCGCACACGCTCGTCGCGGCCGGCGTCGACACGGGCGGGGAGGCGCGGTTCCTGACGATGGCGGTGACCGTCGCCGCGCGGTACGCGCAGACCGCGTACGGCGACGCCGGCGGCGGCGTCCTCGCCGTCACGGGCGACCCGGTCGGCCGGATCGCCGGCACCGGGGCGGCCTTCGTCATCGCCGGCCTGATGCTGGTCGGCGTGGCACGGAGGGTGCGGCACCGAGGGCATGAACACTGAGGGCACCCGCGGTGCGCGAGTGCCCTCAGTGCGTGGTGACACGAACCTTCAATGTCCTGCCTCGGCGTGGAACCGCTCGACGAGATCCGAACGGATCCGGCCGCGGTCGGACACCTCGATGCCCTTGGACAGGGCCCATTCGCGGATGGCCCGGTTCTGCTCCCGCTCGGCGCGGGCGGACAGGACCGGCCGGACCCGGCCGCCCGGACGAGCCGGGGCGGTGGGGGCCGGGGTGATACGGCCGACCTTGGTCGCGGCGCCGATGAACGACGCGAGGGCCTCGCGCAGCTCAGCGGCGTGCTTCGCGGAAAGGTCGATCGTGTACTGCACGCCGTCGAGGCCGAAGCTGACACTCTCGTCGGCGAGCTCGCCGTCGAGGTCGTCGATCAGCTCATGGATCACACGTCTGGCCATGACGATGCTGCCTTCCGGTACGGGGAGTTACTCCCGCACCCGTCAACAACCCGAATTCCGCGTAAAAAACGGTCAGACGGGCAGTGACGGGCACGGAACGGTCGCTGGAGCGTACCCGAAGAGTAACCGCGTTCAGACGGCGGCCCGGGCGGACTGCCGCGCCCGGGTGGCCTCCCGCCGCTCCACGAAGCGGCTCGCCTGCGTGTCGAGGTCGGCCAGGTACGCCGACAGCTCCTCGCGCGCGGCCTCGCCGTCGCCGGTCAGCCCGGTCCGCTCGAATGCCCTGACCTGCCGCAGCACCGGGGCGAGCACGTCGTCGTGGTGCAGGCGCAGGTCGTAGATGCCGGCCATGGCGATCTGGACCGACTTGCGGCCGAAGTTCTCGATGGTGTGGCCCGGCATCTGGAACGACTTCGCGACCTTCGTCACGGCCCGCATCGCAGCGTTGGGCGCGACGTCGAACGCGGCGTTGAGCAGGTTCCGGTAGAAGATCATGTGGAGGTTCTCGTCGTTGGCGACCTTGGCGAGCAACTGCTCGCAGATCGGGTCGCCGCTGGCGGCGCCGGTGTTGCGGTGCGACACGCGGGTCGCCAGCTCCTGGAACGACACGTACGCCACCGACTCGATGAGCCCTTCGTACGCGTTGCTGAACCCGCCCTCCATGTGCGCCATCCGGGCCCGCTCCAGGGCGACCGGGTCGACGGCGCGCGTCGCCAGGAGGTAGTCGCGGATCGCGATGCCGTGCCGGCCCTCCTCCGCGGTCCAGCGGTGCACCCACGTGCCCCACGCGCCGTCCCGGCCGAAGACCAGGGCGATCTCGTGGTGGTAGCTGGGCAGGTTGTCCTCGGTGAGCAGGTTCACGATGAGCGAGGTGCGCGCCACCTCGGACAGCTTCGACTGGCCGGGCTCCCACGCCTCACCACCGAGCACGCCGTCGAAGTCGCGGCCCTGGCTCCACGGCACGTACTCGTGCGGGAACCATTCCTTGGCCGTGGCCAGGTGACGGTTGAGGTTGGCCTCGACCACCGGCTCCAGCTCGTCGAGCAGGGCGAGGGTGGTGGTGGGCTCGGTCGTCACGGAACCTCCGTTGATGTCAGGGGTGGGAACGATACTGAGTGAAACATGCTCAGCTAGTCGGCGGCCAGCAGCGACTCCGGGGTCGGCGCCGTGCCGCCGAGGTGCGCGGGCTGCCAGAACACGCCCTCGGGACGGTCCGGGTACTCCCGCTGCGCCCGGTCGAGCATCGCGGTCATCCGGGTCCGCAGCTCCGCGGTGACGGCGTCGGCGTTGTCCTTGCGGGTCGGGTACAGCGGCTCACCCGCGATGATCGTGATCGGCACCCCGCGCTGCTTGAGGTTCTTCGGGTGACCCTTGGTCCAGAACCGTTGCGTGCCCCACAGCACCATCGGCACCAGCGGCGTGCCGGTGGCCGCGGCGAGCCGGGTGGCGCCGGACTTGAGGTCCTTGACGGTGAACGACTGGCTGATCGTCGCCTCCGGGAACACGCCGACGACCTCGCCGGCCTTCAGGTTCTCCAGCGCCGCCTTGTAGGACGCCATGCCCGCCTCCCGGTCGACGGGGATGTGCCGCATCCCGCGCATCAGCGGCCCGCCGATCCGGTGCCGGAAGATCGACTCCTTGGCCATGAACCGCACGAGCCGCTTCGACGGGTTGGCGCCCAGTCCGCAGAAGATGAAGTCGAGGTAGGAAACGTGGTTGCAGGCGATGACCGCACCACCCGTGGTCGGCACGTGCTCGGCCCCCTCGACGGTGATACGCATGTTGAGCAGCCGGAACATCGTCTTCGCGAGCGCGATGACCGGGGGGTACACGAGATCAGCCATTCCCTTACGCTACCGACCTTCCCTGGACGCCACCCGGTACCCTGCCCCAAGGTCGTTTCATTATTCGTCTGCAGCGGGAGCCCGGGATGTCGGTCGATCAGGACCTCGAAGATCTTCCTGAGGAGGAGTCTTCCGAAGAGCCTCCGGCGGGGCCTCCCACTGGGCCTCCCGCTGGGCCTCCCGCTGGGCCTCCCGCTGAGGAGGACGTCATCATCGTGGTGCCGCCGCCGCGGTTCGGCACGCCCGGGCCGCCGATGCGGCGCTCGCCGCTGCTCATCGGCCTCTTCGGCGGGCTCGGCCTGCTGCTGGCCTACAGCCTGTACCAGGCGGTCGACCAGGTCCGGTCGATCCTGGTCCTCATCTTCATCGCGGCGTTCCTGGCGATCGGCCTCAACCCCGCCGTCGTCCGGCTCACCCGCTGGGGCATGCCCCGGGTCCTCGCGGTCGCGACCGTCGGCATCGGCGCGATGCTGCTGCTGTGCGGCGGCCTGCTCGCGCTGATCCCGCCGCTGGTGACGCAGACCGCGGCGCTGGTCGAGAACCTCCCGACCTACATCGACAACCTGCGCCACCAGGACCAGCTCAACAAGCTCAACGAGGACTACAAGCTGCTCGACCAGCTGAAGGCCGTGGCGACCGCCGGCAACGTCACCAAGGCGCTCGGCGGCGTCTGGGGCGGCGCGCAGGTCGTGTTCGGCGCCCTGTTCAACATCGTGACCGTCATCGTGCTGACCCTGTACTTCATGGCCGCGTTCGACCGGCTGAAGGAGGGCGGCTACAAGCTCGTCCCCGCCTCCCGCCGCCGGCGGGTCGCGCTGCTCGGCGACGAGATCCTGATGAAGGTCGGCGCCTACCTCGGCGGCGCGCTCGCGATCGCGGTCATCGCCGGCATCTCGTCGTTCGTGTTCCTGCTGATCCTCGACGTCAAGTACTCCTACGCCCTGGCGGTCCTGGTCGCGATCACCGACCTCATCCCGCAGATCGGTGCCACCCTCGGCGCGATCGTGGTCAGCATTGTCGGGTTCGCCACCAGCATCCCGGCCGGCATCGCCTGCGTCATCTTCTTCGTCATCTACCAGCAGGTGGAGAACTACCTGATCTACCCGACGGTGATGCGCCGCGCGGTGAAGGTCAGCGACCTGGCCGCGATCCTGTCGGTGCTGCTCGGCGTGGCCCTCATGGGCGTCGTCGGCGCGCTGATCGCGATCCCGGTCGTCGCCGCGATCCAGCTCATCGTCCGCGAGGTCCTGATCCCCCGCCAGGACGCCCGCTGACGTCGCCGCCGCGGCGTCAGTCGCGGCCTCAGTTGCGGCTCAGGACCCTCGTGAACCCGGCGGCGACCGTGGTCGCGAGGGTCCAGCCGGCGGCGATGAGGCCGAACGCCAGCCACTGCCCCGCACCCGTCGCCCGGAACGCCGACTCCTGTCCGAAATCGATGATCGGCAGGAGCAGGTCCAGGGTGTAGACCAGCGGGTGGAACTGCGGCGGCTGACCGGGATCGACCGGCACCGGCCGCCAAGCGGCGAACACCGCCGTGCCGGCGACGAGCAGCGCCAGCAGCCAGCCGGCGGCGCGCTGCGGGCGGTACCCGTAGCCGACGGTCACGTCCTGCAGCCAGCCCCAGGACCGCGTCCACCACGGCCGGGTCGCCCGGCGGCGGCGCTGCTTGGCGAGCAGGACCGTGCGCGCGTCGTCGTCGTGGCCGAGCTGCCGGTAGACGGCGGCGAGCTGCTCGTAGGGCTGCGGCGGCAGGCTGTCCGCGGCCCTGGCGAGCCAGTCCAGGCGCTGCCGCGGCGCCAGCAGCGGATCCAGCGTCTGGTACGTGAGGCCGTCCAGCCGCAGGTCCGCGGGCCACGTGGCGGGATCGTCGCGGACCAGGGTGGCCCGCACGTAGCGCAGGTCGACCGGGCCGGTCGGCGGCGCGGCGAAGCGCAGGTCGACCTCGCCGGCCTCCGCGCCGAGGCACTTCAGCGCCGCCAGGTGGGCCTCCTGCAGGCAGAGCTTCCCGCCGATCCGCGCCGCGCTCATCGAGACGCGGCCGGTCGCGGTGAACCCGGTGCAGCAGTTCATCAGCGACCCGGTGACGATCCCGGTCGCGCGCAGCGAGGAGCCGCCGGGGTTGTCGAGGCGGGCGCCCTCGAGGAACACCGCCCCGCCGACCCGTGCCTCGATGAGCGACACCTCGCCGGTCGCGGCGAACCCGTCCCGGCCGTCGACCGGCCCTTCGACGGTGCAGTTGTCGGCGCGCAGGGCGTGCCCGCCGGAGTTGCTCAGGGTCGCGCCGGCCATGCGCAGGCCCCGGCCGACCCGGGCGCCCACGAGGCGGGTCTCGCCGTCGACCTGCACTCCGCCGAGCAGGTGCACGCCGCCGCCGACGTCGGCCCGGTCCAGGCGCAGCGCGACGCCGCCACGGTTGCGCAGAGTCGCGCCGGAGAACGTGGCGACCCCGCTGACCGTGCAGTGGCGCAGGCTCACCTCGCCCTCGACGTCGGCGCGGCGCAGGAACACGCCGCCGGTGACGGTGGCGCTGTCCAGGTCCAGGCCCTTCCGCCCGCCGAACCGGGAGGCGGCCGCGCTGCCGTCCGGCGGCGGGGTCGCGGCGGCGGGCGCGACGATCGTGGCGCCGTCGAGGTGCACGCCGCCGGTGACGGTGGCCTGGAAGAGCTGGATGGTGCCGCCGGCGTGGAAGCCCTCCTCGGCGACGAGGTCACCGCCGATCTGGCTGCGCTCCGCGGACAGCACGGTGCCGCCGGGGGCGCTGAGCCGCGCCCGGCCCAGCAGCAGCCCACCGGCGATCTTCGCGTCCCTCAGGTTGATCATGCCCGTGCTGCGGACGCCGGACAGCCGCAGGTGCCCGGCGATCGTCACGCCGGCGGCCCGCAGGCCCGGCATGCTGGTGTCGCGGAACCCGGTGAACGCCAGCCGCGCCCAGTACAGGTCCGGCGCCTCTTCGAACTCGCTCTCCTGGACCAGCAGCGGGCACGTCACCTCGGCGAACGGCAGCTCCAGCCGGCCGGTGACCTTCGCGTCGTGCAGGCGCAGCGCCGCGCGCCGGCTGGGCGGCTCGGCCGTGAGCAGCTCCACGAGCAGCGCCGCGCCGACCTCCGCGCCGCCGAGGCTCAGCCGCTCCCCCGCCGCGAACGCCCGGCGCACCCGATCATCGACGTCCACGACTGCGATGGTAGAGGAGGCGGTCACCCGCTCGGGGTGGCGTCTCAGGGATCGTTCAGGGCCTCACCCGAGGTCGCCGGGCGGCCCCGGCGGGCAACCTTGAGCCATGACCGAGATCAAGCGCCTCCGCCGTTCGCGCGCCGACCGCACCCTCGCCGGGGTCATCGGCGGTCTCGCCGAGTACTTCGGCGTCGACCCGACCATGGCGCGGGCAGTGTTCCTGCTCGCCGTCCTGCTCACCGGCGGGACCGCGGTCCTCGCCTACCCGATCCTGTGGCTCGTCATGCCGGACACCCCGCCGGAGGTGAAGCCCGTGAGCCCTGCGTCCGGCGGGCACCTGCCCTATGGTGCGTGAGTGACCGCGTTGTGCGTGCCGGTGCTGGGCGGCACCCTGGAGGTCCGGGTGGTGTCGCCGGCCGGCGGCGCGCCCGTGGTCCTCGTCGCGCACGACGGGCCCGCCTACGAGGACGGCGCGGCCCTGTCCAGCGTCGCTCGCGGGGCGCACGTCGCGCTGCTGTCCCCCGGGGACCGCAGCGAGTGGTATTCGGCGAACCCCGCCTACGCCGACGCGCTCGTCGACCTGGTCCTCCCGCGGCTGCCGGCCGGCCCCCGCGTCGGGCTCGGCGCCAGCCTCGGCGCGCTCGCCCTGCTGCATGCCGAGGATCGCCGGCCCGGCACCTTCGCCGGGCTGTTCCTGCAGTCGGGGAGCTTCTTCACCGCCGAGCTGGACCCTCAGGAGGCGGGGTTTCCGCGGTACCGGCGGATCCTGGACTTCGTCGACGTCGCCGCTCCGACCGGGGCAAGGACGGTGCTGACGTGCGGGCGGGACGAGGAGAACCTGTACAACAACCGGGCCATGGCGCGGCGGCTGGGCGTGCCGCTGATCGAGGTGCCCGGCGGTCACTCGATGACGACCTGGCGCGACGCGCTCGGCCCGCACCTGCCCCCACTGCTGCGGCAGTTCACGGATGGACGGGAGTTCACGGATGGACCACCTCATCGGCCTGCTGCTCGGCACTGAGCAGGACTGGCCCCGCGCGTTCGAGACGCTGATCGGCCGGATCGGCCCGATCCGCGGCCGTGACGGCGCCTCCCACCGCCTCCGGACCGCGCGGGTGAGCATCGAGCCGTTCAACCTGCGCGACCGGCCCGCCCACGACCTCGTGATCGACCGCCTGGCGTACTGGTACTACCACCCGCGCGAGTGGCTGAAGAAGGTCGCGCTGATGGACGACGTGTACCTGCTCAACAGCCCGTTCACGTTCCAGTCGATGGAGAAGCACGCCGCGTACTGCGCGATGATGCGGCTCGGGCTGCACGTGCCGGAGACCGTCCTCGTGCCGTACAAGAACCCGGTCGACCACGCGAAGTGGGCGTACACCGCCGAGCGCTACAACCAGCCGTTCGACCTCGACGCGGTCGCCGACGGCATCGGCTACCCGCTGTTCATGAAGCCGTACGACGGCGGCGCCTGGGTCGGGGTGTCCCGGATCACCGGCTCCGCCGCGCTGCACGCCGCCTACGACCAGTCCGGTGAGCGCCTCATGCACCTGCAGCAGTCGATCGAGGGGTACGAGGTGTTCACCCGATCCCTGACGATCGGCCCGGAGACGATGGTGATGAAGTTCCGGCCGGAGCTGCCGATGCACGAGCGGTACGCGGTCGAGCACGACTTCCTCGACGCCACGGTCGGCGACGAGGTCGTCACGATCTCCCGGCTCGTCAACGCGTTCTTCCGGTGGGAGTTCAACTCGTGCGAGTCCCTGGTCCGCGACGGCGTCGTGTACCCGATCGACTACGCGAACGCGTGCCCGGACGTCGCCCTCACCAGCCTGCACTACTACTTCCCGTGGGCGATGACGGCCCTCGTGCGCTGGTCGGCGTTCTGCGTCGTCACCGGCCGGCGACCCGGCCTGGACCTCGACACGGCCCGCTACTTCGCCGTCGCCGACGATCCGGCGCTCGGCTACCGTGACAAGCTCACGGCGTACCGCCGCATCGCCGACGACTATCTCGCCGTCGACGACTACCGCGAGTTCTGCGACACCGCGCTGCCGCACGTGCCGGCGCTGGTCGCCGAGTGGGTCGCGTCCGCGGACTTCGACGAGCTGCTCGTGTCGACGGTCCGCGCCACGTACCCGCCGCACGAGCACGACCGGTTCGTCGCGCACTTCCGCGGCCTCATCGACCTCTGGAAGCACGAGACCGCCCGCTGACCCGGCCCGCGCCCCCGCCGCCGGCAGGAACGGTGCACGGCGGGCGGGGCGGGCATCATGGGGCCGGTCGTTCCTCGGTGGGCCGTGGGAGCAGTCCCGCACCGTCCACGGGCTCCGGCACCGGCCCGCTGCCGCGGTGATCAGCGCCAGTCGGGGTGCTGGCCGGTGTCGACGAGCTTCCAGTCGCCGTTGTCGTACAGGACGTTGTCGTAGTAGAAGACCGTCGGCGGGAGCAGGCCCTGCGCGGTGAAGGCCTCGCGGGCCGCGGCGTGCAGGGCCGCCGGGGGCACGTCCCACAGCGACGAGGCGAGCGCGGCGACGTAGGACAGGGCGTGGTGGCCCATGAAGCTGTCGTACGTCAGGCTGAACACCTCGTCCGCGGCCATCGGCACGTCCCGGGGGATGACGTTCGTCGGCGGCAGAGGGCCGGTCAGGCCGAGGCGGGCGCGGAGGGCCGCGTCGACGTAGATGGCGCAGTCGCGGTACAGGATGCGGGTCTCGCGCCGGTCGACGTCGAACGCGAACAGGGTGTTCTGGCCGTGGGTCTCCAACGGGCAGCCGGTCTGGCGGGCCACCGCCGACCACAGCCGGACCATCGGCGCCACGATCCGTGACGCGACGAACGTCAGCGGGTCCTCGCCGAACCCGGAGACGAGCTGCTCCAGCAGCGTGGGGTCCGACGGGTGCCGCAGGTCGCGGCCGTACAGGGCGAACAGCGGCACCGTCCACGCCGGGGCGGGCGCGAGCGGGCGGGCGGCGCGCAGCAGGTAGCCCCAGGCGTCCTCGTCGGCGTCGTCGCCGGTGCCGAACCAGCCGCCGGCGACCTCCGGCAGGATGGGGGCGTCGACGCGGACGAGCTCGTCGGAGACCCACAGCTGCAGCTCGATGATCGGGCGGCGCAGCCGCCGGGTGAAGCGGGACAGGCGGCGCGGGTAGTGCAGCTTCACGAAGTGCGGCTCGACCGGGCGGCCGTCGATGGCGGTGACGAACACGGTGCGGGCGTTCGCCGACGGGACCGCGGTCAGTGACGGGCCACGCGGCGACGAGACCAGCAGCGAGCGGCCCACCAGGCCGGGAGCGTCCAGGGCGTCCGGATGGACCGGCAGCAGCCCCTCGTACAGACGCGGCAACGACGACTCGACGCGGCTGGACGCCGCCGTCCGCAGCGACGGCACCTGGAACGTCGGGAGCTGGAACGTCGGAGCGCCCAGCTGGGGGTGGTAGACGTCGGAGATGTCGAGGTCGCCGGCGTAGGGGCTGTAGGTCCGGGTCCCGACGCCGAGATACCGTTCCGCGTACTGCCACAGGGCGATCGGGTCGCGGGAGTCGAGCTGCATCGTCGGCCAGCCTACCGGTGCATGAACTGGAGTCGAAGCGTGGTTCCCCCCAACGTGGCCGCGGCCATACGCGGCGCCGGGCGTCCCGTCTGCGCCTACGTCTACGACCGGGAGCGGCTGCGCGCCAACGTGGCCGCGCTCCGCGACGCGCTGCCGGAGGGGACCCGGATCGCGTACGCGATGAAGGCCAACGGCAACGAGGACGTCGTCACGGCGCTGCGCGGCCACGTCGACGCCTTCGAGGTCGCCTCCGGCGGTGAGCTGCGGGCGGTGGCCGGGCTGCCGGCGATCTTCAGCGGGCCCGCGAAGACCGACGCCGACCTGCGCGCCGCCGTGGAGGCGGGCGCGACCGTGAACGTCGAGAGTCTCCACGAGTTGCGGCGGCTGCTGGTGTACGACGGGGCGAAGGTGTGCCTGCGGGTCAACCGGGCGCACCCGGCGCTGCCGGGCACCCACGCGATGGCGGGCGTGCCGACCGCGTTCGGCATCGACGAGGCGCTCCTGCCGGAAGCGTTCGCGATCGCCCGAAACGTCCGGGGGTTCCACCTGCACGCGGTGTCCAACAACCTGGACGCCGCCGCGCACGCCGCGTTCATCCGCGAAGCGGTCGCCTGGGCCGGTGACGCGGCCCGCAGGTGGGGCGTCACCGAGCCGGTCATCAACGTCGGCGGCGGGTTCGGCGTCGACATCGCCGCCCCGACCGGCACTGGCGGCAGCTTCGACCTGGATGTCTTCCAGGCTGGGCTTGCCGGGCTGGAGCTGCCCGCCGGGGCGACCCTCGTCGTGGAGCCCGGACGGTACGTCGCGGCGACCGCCGGCTGGTACGCCACCGAGGTGATCGACGTGAAGCGGACCCACGGCCAGTGGTTCGTCGTCGTCCGCGGCGGCACGCACCACTTCCGGCTGCCGGCGTCGTGGGGGTACAGCCACCCGTTCACGGTGCTGCCCGTCGACGCGTGGCCCTACCCGTTCGAACGGCCAGGTGTCACCGGCGCGACGGTCACGGTCGCCGGGGAGCAGTGCAACCCGCGGGACGTCCTCGCCCGTGACGCGGCCGTCGCGTCGGTGCGGGCCGGCGACGTCCTCGTCTTCGCCGGCACCGGCGCCTACGGGTGGGAGGTGTCGCACCACGACTTCCTGCGCCACGCCCACCCGCAGTTCATCACCGTGTGACGCGCGGCCGCGTCACAGCGTGGCGCGCGGCCGCGTCACGGCGTGAAGCAC